>CAIUWR010000069.1 GCA_903902915.1 uncultured Hyphomicrobiales bacterium
GACATGTCCACCGGCGGCCAGCCGAAGAACCACGCCTTTTGCGCATGATCGCCCGGGAGGCAGGCTCCGGTAGCCAACCCCGCAGGAACCGCTCCCCACCCCCCGAAAACGACCGCTCGCGTTCAGTCCCTCATGGGGCGGGGATGAGGAATAATTGGGCGATGTTGGGGAAAATGTCAAGGATTATTTTCTTGATGGACGGTCGTATGAGAGCTTGATCTTGAGGCTAAATACATTGGCGCTAAATATCCACCGCAGATCCCCTCACATCACCCCCACCACAGCCCCACTCAAACAGGTCGCAATCGTTCCCGACAGAACCGACCGCAGGCCCAGGTCCACGATGTCCTGTTTGCGGTCGGGGCACATGGCGGTGAGGCCGCCGATCATGATTCCGGCGCTGCCGAAATTGGCGAAGCCGCACAGGGCGTAAGTCACGATCAGGCGCGACTTTTCGCTTAAGGCCTCGGGGGCGAGCTTGGACAGGTCCACATAGGCGATGAATTCGTTCAGCACGGTTTTGGTGGCCATCAGGCGGGCGGCGGTCTCCGCCTCTGCTGCGGGCACGCCGATCAGCCACATCACCGGGCGGAAGGCGAGGGCGAAGATGGCTTGCAGGGTGATCGCCTCGCCGCCCATCTGCGGCAGCAGGCCAAGGGCCATATTCACCAGTGTGACGCAGGCGATGGCGACGATGAGGGTCGCGGTGATATTGGCGAAGAAGGTGATCCCGTCCGCCGTACCCTTCGCCAGCGCGTCGATGGAGGAGAGGGCGGGGGCGCCGATCGTATAGGCCTCCTTGTCGTCGCCCGCGCCGTGGAAGGGCGACATCAAGGCGGCCACCGCCAGCGCGGCGGGGGTCGAGATGATGGCGGCGGTCAGGATATGGCCTATCGCCTGTGGGATCACCGGCCCCAGAATGCTCCCGTAAAGCGCCATGACCGTGCCCGCTATGCCCGCCATGCCGCAGGTCATCAGGGCGAAGAGCTCGCCCCGCTGCATCCGCCCCAGCCACGGCCGCACCAGCAGGGGCGCCTCGATATTGCCCACAAATATATGGACCGCCGCGCCCAGCCCCAGCGCGCCGCCAACGCCCATCACGCGCCGCAGCACGAAGGCGAAGCCGTTGACGATCCGTTGCAGCACGCCCCAATGGAACAGCAGCGTCGCCAGCGCGCTCACCACCAGGATCATGGGCAGGGCTTGAAAGGCGAAGACAAAGGAGGCGCCGGTGCTCGTCTCCGCGAAGGGCAGAGGGCCACCGCCGAGATAACCGAAAACGAAGCTCGTGCCCGCATTGGTGGCCCTTTGCAGCGCGTCTACACCATGGTTGAGCAGCAGGAAGCCCTCGGCGGCCCAGGGCAGCTTCACGAACAGCAGCGCCAGCGCCCATTGCAGAGCCAGCCCCGTGATGACCAGCCGCAGGGGAATGCGCCACCGGTTCTCGCTCAAGGCCCAGGCGAAGAGAAGAAGGGCGATATATCCGATGAGACCTTGCACGCGCGACCCCTTTGCTGGCGGCCGCCGGTGCGGCAGGCAGAGGCTAGAGGGGTTGCGGGGGTATGACAATCGGGTTTGCGCCGTCCCTCCCTTTGACCCCGCCCCAAAAACCCGCTACCCCGCGAGCGACCCGGCGCGCCCAAGGCGCCCGCTGAAAAACCGGACTGCGCTCCCATGAATCTCTTCGCTGACTTCCAGACCCGCGTGGCCGCGATCCTGCGGAGCATCATGGCCGATGGGCGGCTGCCTGCGGATCTCGATCTGTCCCGCTTCGTGGTCGAGCCGACGCGCGATCCCGCCCATGGGGATCTCGCCACCAACGCCGCCATGGTCTACGCCCGCGAGGCCAAGGCCAGTTTCCCCAATCCGCGCCAACTCGCCACCGAGATCGCCTACGCCCTGTCGCAGGATGGCGAGGTCGAGCAGGCGGAGGTCGCGGGGCCGGGGTTCATCAACATCCGCCTCAAGCCCGCCGTCTTCGCTGGCGTGCTGCGCGCCGCGCTGACGCAGGGGGCGGCCTTTGGCCGGGGGCGGCCTGCCGCGCCGCAGAAGATCAATGTGGAATATGTCTCCGCCAATCCCACCGGCCCCATGCATGTGGGCCACGGGCGCGGGGCGGTGTTCGGCGATGCGCTCGCCAGCCTGCTCGATTTCGCCGGTTTCGACGTCACCCGCGAATATTACATCAACGACGCGGGCGCGCAGGTCGATGTTCTCGCCCGCTCCGCCTACCTGCGCTACCGCGAGGCGCTGGGGCAGGATGTGGGAGAGATTCCCGAGGGGCTCTATCCGGGCGATTATCTGAAACCCGTGGGCGCTGCTTTGGCCGCCCGCTTCGGCGACAGCCTGCTGGGCAAGCCCGAGGCCGCGTGGCTGGAGGAGATCCGCACGGCGGCCATCGACGCCATGATGGAGATGATCCGCGAGGATCTCGCCGCCCTCAACATCCGCCACGCCGTGTTCTTCTCCGAGCGGTCGCTGACCCGGGGCGGGCAGGGGGATCTGGTGGGCGCGGCCATTGATGATCTCACCGCGCGCGGCATCGTCTACGAGGGCCGCCTGCCGCCGCCCAAGGGCCAGCTGCCCGACGATTGGGAAGACCGCGAGCAGACCCTGTTCCGCTCCACCGATTTTGGCGACGATGTGGATCGGCCGCTGAAGAAGTCGGACGGCTCCTACACCTATTTCGCTTCCGACATCGCCTATCACAAGTCGAAGATCGACCGGGGCTTTCTGGCGATGATCGACGTCTGGGGCGCGGATCATGGCGGCTATGTGAAGCGCATGCAGGCGGCGGTGAAGGCGCTCTCGGAGGGGCGCGCGGCGCTCGACGTGAAGCTGTGCCAGCTGGTCAAGCTCATGCGCAACGGCGAGCCGGTGAAAATGTCCAAGCGCTCGGGCGATTTCGTGACATTGCGCGAAGTGGTCGATGAAGTGGGCGTGGACGCCGTGCGCTTCATGATGATCTTCCGCAAGAACGACGCGCCGCTCGATTTCGATCTCGCCAAGGTGATCGAACAGTCGAAAGATAACCCGGTCTTCTATGTGCAATATGCCCATGCGCGCGGAAAAAGCGTGGAGCGTCAGGCGCTTGCGGCCATAGACGGACTCGATTTGTCAGCTGCGGCGCTGGCGGGCGCAGATCTTTCCTTGCTGGATGACGAAGGGGAGGCGTCGCTTGTGAAGCTTATCGCGCAATATCCGCGTCAGATTGAAGCCGCGGCGCTCGCCCATGAGCCTCATCGCATCGCTTTTTACCTGCATGATCTGGCCAGCGCGTTTCATTCTCATTGGAATCGCGGGAAAGATCAGCCTCATTTGCGCTTTATTAATGAAGAAAGACGAGATTTGACAAAAGCTCGGCTGGCGTTGGTGGTTTCGTTAACCTGCGTTCTCGCCTCGGGCCTGCGTATTCTGGGCGTTAGCGCGCCTGATGAGATGCGATAAGACGCATTGACCATTGTTCCTGATTCGGGAGATGGTTAGCGCGTTGAGACGCTTCCGGCATCCTCCGGGTCTCGTCGAGCGCGCAAACGCCACTCGAGGTGGATCATGAGTGGACCGGCCATATCTTCGCGAACGCCAGTGGATCTTGAGGATTTCGAGGCCCGTCTGCGGCGTGCGCAGCCCAATCCAGACCCCTATTCCGATCCGCTTGCGGAACTCGCGCGGCTCGTCGAGGGGCAGCGTCTGCCGTTCATGAAGCCGCAGCAGGCGCCGCCTCGTCAGGAGGCCTTTGAGCCGCAGGGCGCAGCCCATGCGAGCGCGCAGGAGCAGTATTCCCATAACGCCGACGACTGGGCGCTGCGTGGCGCCGCCCACGACATCCACCCCGACGCGCGCGCGGCCTATGGCTCGCCGGACTTGAACGCGGGTCGTGAGCGTGCGCCCGAGCCCTATGCGCAGGCGGCCTATGGACAGGATCAGTACGGGCAATCGCCCCAGGTTCCGCCCTCTCCCCCCGGCGCCTGGCGCGAGGAGGAGGCGGTCTGGGAAACCGAACCGGCGCCGCGGCGTCAGTCGCGCCTTGCGGTCTTCGCCATGAGCGGCGCTCTTTGCATTGTGCTGGCGGGCGCTGGCGGCGCTTATTTCCTGCGTAGCGGCGGGTCCGTCAGCGGCGTCGCGCCGACCATCAAGGCCATGAGCGGACCGCTCAAGGTGGCGCCAGAAGCGCCGGTTCAATCGAGCGGTCCCTCGAGCGCCGATTCCGTGCTCGACAAGACCGGCGAGAAAATCGGCGCGAGCCGGGTCGTCACCAGCGAGGAACAGCCGGTCGATCTGACCCAGATGCGTGCGGGGGCGCCTGCGCGCCCCGCCGGGGCCTTCCCCGAGCCGATCAAGGTCAAGACGGTCTCCGTTCGGCCCGATGGCACCATCATTTCGGCGAATGATGCGCCCGCCAGGCCCGCTGCGGCCTTGCCCGTCATGCTTCAGCGCACCGCCTCCAATGTCACAGGCTCGACGCCGCCCGCCGCCACTCCGGCCTCGCCGCCCGCCGCCAAGCCTGCTCCGGCTGCGCCTCCCGCGCCCGCTGCGGCCTCCGTCAAGACGACCGCGCGCGTCTCGCCGCCGTCTGAAACGCCAGCCCCCCGGCCCGCGCAAGTCGCCGCCGCCGCGCCAGCGCAAGCAGCCGCGCCTTCGCTCGCTCAGGGCGGTTTCGCCGTCCAGCTCGCCGCCGCAGGCAGCGACGCCGAGGCCCGCGACAGGATCGGCAAATATCAGCGCCAATTCGCCGCCGCGCTGGATGGCCACGCCCCCGGCGTCGTCAAGGGCGAGGCCAATGGCAAGTCGGTCTGGCGCATTCGCGTCGGCGGCCTGACCCGCGAAGGCGCCGTCTCCATGTGCAGCAGCATCAAGGACGCTGGCGGCGCCTGTTTCGTGGCGTCGAACTAGGAACAGGGCGCAGTCGGCAGTCGGAAAATCTAAACGACTGCCGACTGCCCATTTTCGGATCCCCCATGACCCCCCATCCCAAGGCCTTCATCTGCGGCTGCAAGGGCTTGAGCCTTGACGCGCAGGAGCGCGCGCTGATCGCCCTGCATCAGCCGTGGGGGTTGATCCTCTTCAAGCGCAATGTCGATGCGCCGGAGCAGGTTGCGGCGCTTGTCGCAAGCTTTCGCGAGATCGTGGGCCGGGACGACGCCCCCGTGCTGATTGATCAGGAGGGGGGCAGGGTGCAGCGCATGGGCCCGCCCCACTGGCCCGCTTATCCCGCCGCCGCGCGGTTCCACCAACTGCCGGGCGGCTATGAAGCGCAGAGCGAGGCCGCGCTGTTGAACGCGCGCATCATGGCGGCGGATCTGGCTGCGGTCGGGATCAATGTGAATTGCACGCCGGTGCTCGACGTGCCCGCGCCCGGCTCCCACAATATCGTCGGCGACCGCGCTTATGGGACTGATCCGCAGGCGATCGCCGGCCTCGGCCTCGCCGTCTGCCAAGGCATGCTCGCTCAGGGCGTGCTGCCGGTGATCAAGCATATTCCCGGCCATGGGCGGGCGAAGGCGGACAGCCATCTGGAGCTGCCGCGCGTCAACGCCTCCCGCAAGGAGCTGGAGACGACCGATTTCGCCCCCTTCCAGATGCTGAACCACATGCCGCTCGGCATGACCGCCCATGTGGTCTATGAGGCGATTGACCCTGATCGGCCAGCCACGACCTCGCCTCTGGTGGTCGAAAAGATCATCCGTGGGCACATCGGCTTCAGGGGTCTGCTGATGAGCGACGACCTGTCGATGAAGGCCCTGAGCGGGGATTTCGCCGACCGCGCCCGCGCGGTTTTCGCCGCCGGGGTGGACATCGCGCTCCATTGCAACGGCGACTGGGCCGAAACGGAGCCTGTCGCCATGGCCGCGCCGGTGCTGGCGGGCAAGAGCCTCAAACGGGCGCAGCGGGCGCTGAAGTTCCTGAAAATGCCGCTTGAACCACTAGATCTTGTGGATGCGCGCGCCAGAATCCACTTGATGCTTGCGGGAAGCGCCTAGAGCCGCCAGACTTCGGCGCGGTGGGACTTGGTCCCGCGCGTTGCCGGAGAGCGTATCGTGGCTGTGGAACTGCCTTTCGAGGCGGAGATCGACAAGTCGGAGTCGGAGCCGTCCTTCCTCGTGGATGTGGACGGGTTCGAGGGACCGCTTGACCTTCTGCTGGAGCTGGCGCGCCGCCAGAAGGTGGATCTTCAGAAGATCTCGATTCTGGCGCTGGTCGATCAATATCTGGAGTTCATCGACGCGGCTCGCCGGGTGCGGCTGGAGCTGGCCGCCGATTATCTCGTCATGGCCGCCTGGCTCGCCTATCTGAAATCCCGCCTGTTGCTGCCCGAGCCTCCCAAGGGGCCGGAGCCCGCCGCCGCCGACCTCGCCGCAGCGCTGGCCGCGCGCCTGCGCCGTCTGGAGGCCATCCGCGCCGCCGCCGAGAAGCTGATCAACCGGCCGCGTCTGGGCCGGGACGTCCATCTCAATGGTTCCCCCGCCGGGATCGAGGTCTTGCGCCATCCCCAATGGAAGGCCTCGATCTACGATCTGCTGTCAGCCTATGCGCGCCAGCGACAGATGCACGCCCTGTCGAAGGTCACCCTTCACAAGCGGCTTGTCTGGTCCATCCACGACGCCCGCGAGGCGCTGGAGCGGCTGGCCGGGATGGCGATGGAATGGACGATCATGGACCATTACCTGATCGAATATTGCGTCGCTCCGGAAATGCGCAAAAGCATCCGGGCCTCGGCCTTTTCCGCCTCTCTGGAAATGGTGCGGGAGGGGGTCATCGACCTGCGGCAGGATTGCGCCTTCGCCCCCCTGTGGGTGCGCCGCCATGCGGAGCCCGCAGCGCCCTCGCCATCGGGGGAACCCTCCGATGAGCAAGCGGCTTGAGCCAACATACAGGAGTTGAAGTGGCTGAGATCGCCAGGTTGTTTCCGCAGGACGAGCCAGATGACGCAAGGGCGGAGGCCATCCTTCAGGCCAGCCGCATCGCCGAGGCGCTGATTTTCGTCTCCTCCGATCCGGTCGAGGAGAAGGACATCGCCAAACGCATGCCCGAGGGCGTCAGCGCCCGCGAAGCGCTGGAGGCCTTGCGCGCCCATTACGCGGGGCGCGGGATCAATGTCATCCGCGTCAACACCCGCTGGACCTTCCGCACCGCGACGGATCTGAGCTGGCTGTTGTCTCGCGAGGTTTCCGAACCCAGAAAGCTGTCGCGCGCCGCCATCGAGACGCTGGCGATCATCGCCTATCATCAGCCCGTCACACGGGCGGAGATCGAGGACATTCGCGGCGTCGCCATCTCCAAGGGCACGCTCGACGTGCTGATGGAGACGGGCTGGGTGCGCCTGCGCGGCCGCCGCCGGGCGCCGGGCCGTCCCATCACCTATGGCACCACGGACACGTTCCTGCTGCATTTCAGCCTGGAGACCATCGGCGACCTGCCGGGCCTCGACGAGCTGAAGGCGGCAGGCATGTTCGACGGGCGCTTGCCGGAGGGCTTCGGCGTACCCCAACCGCGCGATGGGGACGAGCTGACCGAGGACGAGGATCCGCTGGAAGACGGTGCGATCGACCTCTTTGACGAACAGCCGCTCACCGCTGGCGATGGGGACGAGGCGGACGAGGGGGCGGCTGAGGCCGAGGCTGCGTCTTTGGCTGAGGCCGAGTTTGTTGCTGAAGCTGAAGCGGACGCCGCTTCAACTGAGCCGGAAAAGCCCGAAGATGCGTGAAGCGATTCGGGCGGGCGCCTCCCCGGCGCTGGCGCGGTTGGTCGTATGCGCGCGTGATTTCAATTGTTTACGCGACGCTTCAGGCGCCCTCCGCCCGCGTGTGGGGAGCGCCTTTGCGAAGGCGCCGACGAGCGGCGCGCGCAGTCCCCGCGCCACAGGGGGAGGGTGCATAAGCGCCTGATTTCAGATGGTTAGGCGAAAGGCTCGCAGCTTCTCCCGTTCTTCTGCGTCCTGCGTTCTTGTTTTTGCCGCCTTGGACGCATAGGTTTGTCATTGAATTTGCGCCGCGCGGTCAGCTGCGGCGCTCTGGAGGTCATTATGGGCAGCTTCTCACTTGTGCACTGGATCATCCTTGGCGCGGTCGTGCTGTTGCTGTTCGGCGGCAAGGGCAAGATCTCCGATCTGATGGGCGACTTCGCGAAGGGCATCAAGTCCTTCAAGAAGGGTCTGGCGGAGGATGAGGACAAGCCGGCCGAAAAGCCCGCCGATCCTGCCGTCGCCCGCACCCTCGACCATGCGCCGGCGCCGACCGCCGACGCGGCCCATACGACTGAGCCCCGCAAGGCCAGCTGAACCCTTCATCGGAAGCGCGTCGGGGCCTGCAAGGGCGGCTGGCGCATGAATGTGTGCACCCAATCCGATGTTCGACATCGACAGCGGCAAACTTCTGATCATCGGCATCATCGCGCTTGTGGTGATCGGGCCGAAAGAACTGCCCGGCGTCATGCGTCAGGTGGGGCTTGCGCTTGGGAAGGTGCGCCGGATGGCCGCCGAGTTCCAGGGCCAGTTCATGGAGGCCATGCGTGAGTCCGAGCTGCAAGAGTTGAAAAAGGACGTCGAGAAGATGTCCGAGGCCGCCAATTTCCCCCATTTCGACCCGCTCGCCGACGTCAAAAGCCAGCTTCAGGATGTGAGCGCCCAAGTCCATACCTCGCTTTCGGCGCCCGTGACGCCCGTGGAGGCCGCCGAGCTGCCAGCGCCCGAGACGACGGGGGCCGATGCGCCGCTTGCAGAGGTCGCCGGGCCGGACGCGCCGCCCGCGCCATCATCGCCCGCGCCATCATCGCCTGCGCCCGCGCCGGAGGCCCATCCGGCGCCGGACGCCGTCAAGACCAGCGGGGCGGCATGACCGACGCCGACATCGAATCCACCAAGGCTCCCTTGATGGAGCATCTGATCGAGCTGCGCGCGCGGCTCATCAAGGCCATGGTCGCCTTTCTCGTCGCTTTCATGGTCTGTTTCTACTTCTCCCATCACATCTACAATGTACTGATCGGACCCTTCGTGAGCGTGGTCGGGGCCGACAAGGCCAAGCTGATCGCGACGCATTTTCTGGAGCAGTTCTTCACCAATCTGAAGCTCTCCATGTTCGGCGCGGCCTTCATCGCCTTTCCGGTGATCGCGGGCCAGATCTACGCTTTCGTCGCGCCCGGCCTCTACAAGCATGAGCGCAATGCGTTTCTGCCCTATCTGATCGCCACGCCCATCTTCTTCGGCCTGGGGGTTGTGCTGGTCTATTTCGGCGTCATGCCCATGCTGATCCGCTTTTCGGTGAGCATGCAGCAGATCAACGAGCCGGGACAGGCGACCATCGAGCTCTTGCCCAAGGTGAGCGAATATCTCTCCTTGATCATGTCGCTGGTCTTCGCCTTCGGCATTGCGTTCCAGCTGCCGGTGATCCTGACGCTTCTGGGCCATATCGGCATCATCGACTCGGCGTTTTTGAAACAGAAACGCCGCTACGCCATAGTGATCATCACGATGGCCGCCGCCGTGCTGACCCCGCCCGACGTCATCAGCATGATGGCGCTCGTGGTCCCCATGCTGCTGCTCTATGAAGGCGCGGTCTTCGCGGTGAGCCTCATCGAGAAAAAAGCCGCCAAAGCCTCCGCCACGTGAGGCGCGGCGGCCTTTGGGCCGCTCGCTGTCGACCATTTGCTGATTGCCGCGAGCGCACGACTCGTGATTGCGTGTCGGTTGCGAATGGTGAAGCTGCGGCGACGCTTGGCGAAGGGTGTTGCGCCATGGGTGAGGGCAAGCGTATCGAAACCGCCCGCCGCATGAGCGCGCGCGACACCGTTCTGGCGGTGGCGGTGGCGGCTGTGTGGGGCCTGTGTTTCGTGCCCATCAAATGGGGCGTCACGGAAATTCCGCCCCTGATGTTCAGCGCCTTTCGCTTTTTCTTCGCCGCCGTGCCCGCCGTGCTGTTCGTGGCGCCGCCCCGTGCGCCGCTCCGTCTGGTCGTCGCCTATGGGCTGGCCATTGGCGTGGCGCAGTTCGGGCTGCTGTTCATCGCCATCAATCTGGGCATGCCGGTGGGGCTCTCCTCGCTGGTGATGCAGCTGCACGCCTTTTTCACGATCTTTCTGGCCTGGCTGCTGATGGGCGAGACGCCCACGCGGGCGCAACTGACCGGCGCTGCCATAGCCCTGGCGGGGGTGGCGTTGATCGGCGCCCAGCGGCTTGGCGGCGCGGCGCTGCTGCCCTTCGCGATCACCATCGTGTCGGCCTTCTTCTGGGGCGTGGGCAATGTCATAGGCAAGAGGGCCGGGCAGGTTTCCGAGCGGCTGGACATGCTCGCCTTCATGGTCTGGTCGAGCCTGGCGGCGCCTGTTCCCTTGGTGGCCCTGTCGCTGCTGTTCGAAGGGCGGGCGGGGCTGGACGCGCTGCGCCACCCCAGCTGGTTCGGCCTCGCCTGCGCGGTGTTTCTGGCCTATGCGGCGACGCTGTTCGGCTTTGGCGTCTGGGGGAAGCTGCTCTCGCGCTACCCAGCCGCGCTTGCCGCCCCCTTTGCGCTTTTGGTGCCGGTGTTCGGCATGGCGAGCGCCGCGGCGATCTTTGGCGAGTCGGTGAGCCTGATGGAGTGGATGGGCGCCGCGCTGATTCTGGCGGGACTGTGCGTCAACGGGATGGGGGGCATGGGCGGCGGGTAGTCATTCTCCTGCCCCTAAAACTTCCCCGCGTCGATCAGCATCTTCGTGCGCTGCTGCGTCAATTCGGCCAAGCAGGTGGAGCGGATGAGCGGCGCGATGGAGCCGCCTTCGAATTGCGCCGCGCGAAAGGCGCATTCTGCGTCGCGAAAGGCGATCCAGGCGCGTTGGGCCGCGATCAGCGCCTCGCTCTTTTGCAATTTGCGCCAGGCGCTGTTCAGCTCCTTGTCCGTTTGCGCATAATCGTTTGCGGCGCAGATGTTCATCTGCGTCTGGGTGTCGCCCGGACAGGCCGCTTGTGCGGTTGGCGGGAAAGCGGCCGTCGCCATGAGAAAGAGGCCGATCATCGGCAGGCGTGATGTCCCGGACATGGATTGGCTCCCTCAGGCCTGCGTCAGTTTGGCCGGAATCTCAGCCTCGCGCATGTCATTCGCGTCGAGGATCGCGCGCAGGCGCCCGTCTTGCGCGCAGCGGCGCAGAAAGACGCTCACCGTCCGCAGCATGGCGCCGTGACCCTTGGGAACCGCCGCCGCCGTCTTCGCCTCGAAGAAGCGCCCGGGCAGCACGCGCGAGCCCGGCAGATCGCGGGACAGGCGCTCCAGCCCATCGCGGCTCATGGCGAAAGCGTCGCCCTCGCCTGTGCGCAGGGCTTCCATGATTTCAGCCATGGTGGGATAGCCGCGCAGCTGCGTGCGCTTCAGAAAAGCGGCGGCGGCGCGGCCTGTCGTGGTGTTGGCGACCGCGATGGGGCGCAGGCCGGGCGCGTCCACATCGGCCTGCGTTTCCAGCGCCAGCCCCGGCCGCACGAGCCAGGTCGATTCGGAGGCGTTGTAGACGGGGCCGAAGTCGAGCTTTTGCGCGCGGGCGTCATCCATGGGGATGAAGGTGACGTCCCAGGCGCCCCGCGCGGCGTCTTCGGTGATCTCGTTGGAATTGGGATAGGGCAGAATCTGCGCGCTCCGGCCGAGGTCTGCGGCCAGCGCATGGGCGAGATCCACGGTGACGCCGCTGTGCGCGCCGCTTTCGTCCTGCGAAGCCCAGAAGGCGCCCCCTGCGGCGCTGATGGCGATGGCGACCCGAAGCATGTTTCCCCCTTCTGCTGTGCGTCTCGACATCTGGCAGGGCGGGGGCGTCGTGGCCAGCGGAAATTTGCTGCGGCCCTTGACCCCAGGCTCCGTCCGCACCACCCTTTGGCCATGTCCACGACCCAGTCCTTTGAAATCACGCCCCAGGTGCTGCTGCGCGCCTATTCCATCGGCATGTTTCCCATGGCCGATTCCGCTGAGGATCCGACCCTGTTCTGGGTGGATCCGGAGGAGCGGGGGATTTTTCCGCTCGATGGGCTCATCGTGTCCCGCAGCCTCGCCAAACTCGTGCGTTCGGATCGCTACGAGGTGCGGGTCGATCAGGATTTCGATGCGGTCATCGAGGGCTGTGCGGGGGGCGGCGCGGATCGGCCCAAGACCTGGATCAATCAGCGCATCCGCAAGCTCTACGGCGACCTCTTCCATCAAGGCTTCGTCCATACGGTCGAGGCCTGGCGGGATGGCGAATTGGTCGGCGGGCTTTACGGGGTGCAGATGGGCGGCGCCTTTTTCGGCGAGAGCATGTTCCACACGGCGCGCGACGCCTCCAAGGTGGCGTTGGTGCATCTGGTCGCGCGGCTGCGCGCGGCGGGCGCCAGCCTGCTCGACACCCAGTTCGTGACGCCGCATCTGGAGACGCTCGGGGCCATCGAGATTCCACGCGCCGAATATCATCGCAGGCTCGATGAAGCCCTCGGTAGCGCGGCGGATTTCTATGTCTGGCCGAAAGACGAGCCCGTCAGCGGCGCGCGGGCGCTCAAAGCGCTCGATTGATCAGCGTTGCGGATCGGCCGTGGCGGGGAAGTAGGTTTGCGAGGGTTGCCGACGCGCTGGAATATTGGCGGGCGGCAGGAGATCGCCGCCCGCGTCAGGCCGCGCTGCGGCGGCGGGGCGGGGCGGCAAGGGTTGCGCGCCGGGGGCGCCGGGCAGGGATGCGGGGGCCGACCCGGAGGGCGCAGCCAGCGGCGCCGTCATTACGGCGGCGCCGGGTGCTGCTGTTGCGGGCCTGACCTGCTGCTGTTGCTGGCGCGGACGCGGCTGCGCGCCGGGCTTGGTGACGGTGGCCGGTTCTTCCGGGGGCAGGCCTGCGACGGCCTCGTGGATGATGTCCTTGCCGCCGATGCAGTCGGTCACCCACACGTCATAGACCGGATGTTCGACGCCGTTCAGGCCGGGGCTGGCGGCGAACATCCAGCCTGAGAAAATCCGCTTGTACTCGTCAGCGCCCAGAACCTCGTCCACCTCCGCGAAGCCCAGCGTCAGCGGCGCTTCTGTCGGGGGGCGCGTGTAGCAGGCGCGCGGCGTGATTTGCAGGGTGCCGAACTGCACCGTCTCGTCGATGGCCACGTCGAAGGCGATGATTCGGCCGGTGATCTTGTCCAGCCCGGCGAAGCGGGCGATGGGATGTTTGATCTTGTCCGCCAGCGCGCCAAGGGGCGCAAAACAAAGCGCGGCTGCCGTCAACGGCGCGGCGATTCGCAGGATGCGGGAATGCAGGAACGTCATGATCTGCCGATACCACGCTGGTGAAGCGGAACAAAAGGGAGCGAAACCATCAGCGCATCGTGGCGGCGCATAGCGGCGAAATCATGCCAGGCCTCAAGCGAAGCGCACCTTCGCCCAGGCCAGCAGCACGATCAGGCAAAGGCAGGTGCGTAGCGCCTCGCTCATGCGCCAGGCTGCCAGGCCTTGTAATCGCCGGTGGCGGCGGGACGCGCCGCTTCGCGCAGGGTCGAGCCGGAGGGACGATAGGCCTGCGGCGTGCCGGTCAGGTTGGGCAGATGCGGCAACTGCCAGTCGCGCGCCTCATAGGTCTCGTCCGTGGGGGGCGTGTCCACCGTATGGTGCAGCCAGCCGAACCAGCCGGGCGGCGTCTGCGAGGCTTCGCTCTCGCCCGCATAGATCACCCAGCGACGCTCGAAGCCCAGGGCCGGGTCGATGGCGCCGCCTTTGGTGCGGTAATAGATATTGCCGAACTCGTCCGCGCCCACGCGCTCGCCAAAGCGCCAGGTGTGGAAGCGGGTGTTGAGGGTCTGCCCGTTCCACCAGGTGAAAATCTGGATGAGCCACGCCAGCATGATCGGTTCCGTCGGATGCGGGCCTGCGGCCCTGAAAGCGGGCGGACTATGGCGATCCGGCGCGCCCCTGTCCAGTGCGCGTCCCTCGCCGGCCCCAGCCGCGACACAATGCGCCAGCCTGACAGGGCTTTTCAAAGCAGGCGATTCGGCTGCACCATAGGTAAGTTGGTGGGAATTGTCCGCGCGCAGGCGCCGTGATCCCCGGTTTCCACAGGCCAGCCCCCCGGTTTTTCCGAGCCTTTCGCACAATATCTAGTGCCTCTGGCGAATTTGCGCACAAGCGCTTGACGGGGCGGGGATCCCGGCACTAATTTGCGTCAATGCCTGAACGGACGTCCGCGCCCTCTTCGAGGGACGCGCTGACGAGTTTCGGTTTGTAAGGTCGCCCGCTGTCTGTCGGAGGCCACGCGTTTACGACAATCACACAGGGGCTGGGCCGCGAAGGCGGCCGGACGCGGGCTTTCGCCTGCGATTCAACGGGATATGAACATGCGGATCGAACGTCGTTATACGAAGGCAGGGCAGTCGGCTTATGCGGAAATCGAATTCCGCAAGGCGAAGAGCGAGATCCGCAACCCCGATGGTTCGGTCGTCTATTCCCAGGACAATATCGACGTTCCCACGTCGTGGAGCCAGGTCGCGACCGACGTGCTCGCGCAGAAATATTTCCGCAAGGCTGGCGTGCCGCGCGCCCTGAAGAAGGTCGAGGAAAACGACGTTCCTTCCTTCCTGTGGCGCTCCGTGGCTGACGAGGCCGCGCTTGAAGCTTTCCCCGAGGCCGAGCGTTTCGGCTCCGAGCGCACCGCCACCGACGTGTTCGACCGTCTGGCCGGCACCTGGACCTATTGGGGCTGGAAGGGCCGCTATTTCGACACCGAGGAAGACGCTTCGGCCTTCTATGACGAAATGCGCTTCATGCTCGCCACCCAGAAGGCGGCGCCCAATTCCCCGCAGTGGTTCAACACCGGCCTGCATTGGGCCTATGGCGTCGACGGTCCCAGCCAGGGCCATCACTATGTCGATCCCTTCACGGGCGAGCTGACGCAGTCCAAGTCGTCTTACGAGCATCCCCAGCCGCATGCCTGCTTCATCCAGTCCGTCGCCGACGATCTGGTGAACGAGGGCGGCATCATGGACCTGTGGGTGCGCGAAGCGCGCCTCTTCAAATATGGTTCGGGCACCGGCTCCAACTTCTCGGCCCTGCGCGGCGAGAACGAGCGCCTGTCGGGCGGCGGTCGGTCCTCCGGCCTGATGTCCTTCCTGAAGATCGGCGACCGGGCTGCGGGCGCCATCAAGTCGGGCGGCACCACGCGCCGCGCCGCCAAGATGGTGGTGGTCGACGCCGACCATCCGGATATCGAGGCCTATATCGACTGGAAGGTGAAGGAGGAGGAGAAGGTCGCCTCGCTCGTCACCGGCTCCAAGATCGTCAAGAAGGCCATGAAGGCCGTGATGAAGGCCTGCGTGAATTGCGAAGGCTCCGGGGACGATTGCTACAATCCCGAGAAGAACCCCGCTTTGAAGAAGGCCATCAAGGCCGCGCGCCGCGATCAGGTTCCGGACAACTATATCAAGCGCGTGATCCAGTTCGCCCATCAGGGCTTCAAGGACATCCAGTTCGACACCTATGACACGGACTGGGATTCCGACGCCTATCTGACCGTTTCCGGCCAGAACTCGAACAACTCCGTTCGCGTCACCGACGACTTCCTGCGCGCCGTCGAGACCGGGGCCGACTGGGATCTGATCCGCCGCACCGACGGCAAGCTGCACAAGACCCTGAAGGCGCGCGACCTCTGGGACAAGATCGGCTACGCTGCCTGGGCCTCCGCGGATCCGGGCATCCAGTATCACACCACCATCAATGACTGGCACACCTGCCCGGCGTCGGGTCCGATCAATGCGTCGAACCCCTGCTCGGAATATATGTTCCTCGACGACACCGCCTGCAATCTCGCGTCCCTGAACCTGCTTCAGTTCCGTGATGCGGCGACCGGCCTTGTGGACATCGCCGCCTACGAGCACGCCGTGCGTCTGTGGACCATGGTGCTCGAAATCTCGGTGATGATGGCGCAGTTCCCCTCCAAGGAAATCGCGCGTCTGTCCTATGACTACCGCACCCTGGGCCTGGGCTACGCCAATGTCGGCGGGCTGCTCATGTCGTCCGGCATGTCCTATGACTCCGACGAGGGCCGCGCGATCACCGCCGCGCTCACCGCGATCATGACCGGCGTGTGCTACGCCACCTCCGCCGAAATGGCCAAGGAGCTGGGAACCTTCCCCGGCCACAAGCCCAACGCCGACCATATGCTGCGCGTCATCCGCAACCATCGCCGCGCCGCTTATGGCGAGACGAGCGGTTACGAGAAGATCTCCGTCAATCCGGTTCCCCTCGACATCGCGTCGCTGAAGGACAAGCGTCTGGCGGAAGCGGCGCAGCGCGCCTGGGATCAGGCCCTGGCGCTGGGCGAGAAGCATGGCTATCGCAATGCGCAGGTCTCGGTCGTCGCCCCCACCGGCACGATTGGCCTTGTGATGGATTGCGACACCACGGGCATCGAGCCGGACTTCGCGCTGGTGAAGTTCAAGAAGCTCGCGGGCGGCGGTTATTTCAAGATCATCAACCATGCGGTGCCCGAGGCGCTGCGCGTGCTGGGCTATCGCCCGCATGAGATCGCCGAGATCGAGGCTTTCGCGGTGGGTCACGCCTCCATGCGGCAGTCGCCCGGCGTCAACCACACGAGCCTGCGGGCGCGCGGCTTCACCGATGAGAAGCTGGAAGCGCTCGAAGGCACGCTGGCCAGCGCCTTCGACATCAAGTTCGTCTTCAACAAATGGGCGCTGGGCGCGGACTTCCTGACAGGCACGCTGAAAGTGCCCGCCGAGAAGCTCGACGATCCGAGCTTCGAGCTTCTGCCCTTCCTCGGCTTCTCCAAGGCGGAGATCGAGGCGGCGAACATTCACGTCTGCGGCGCCATGACTCTGGAAGGCGCGCCGCATCTGAAGGTGGAGCATTACGCGGTCTTCGATTGCGCCAACCCCTGCGGGCGCACCGGCAAGCGGTATCTCTCCGTCGAGAGCCACATCCGCATGCTGGCGGCGGCGCAGCCCTTCATCACAGGCGCCATCTCCAAGACCATCAACATGCCCAACGACGCGACCGTCGAGGATTGCAAGGAAGCCTATATGCTCTCCTGGCGCCTCGGCCTGAAGGCCAACGCGCTCTATCGCGACGGCTCGAAACTGTCGCAGCCCCTCAACTCGCAGCTCATCGAAGATGACGGCGAGGATGAGGAGGATGGCGTCGAGGCGCTGGTGGCCATGTCCGCCACCGCCAAGGCGGCGCATCTGTCCGAGCGCATCGTCGAGAAGATCGTCGAGCGCGTGCAGGTGGAGCGCACCCGCGAGCGCGAGCGTCTGCCCGATCGCCGCAAGGGCTATACCCAGAAGGCGGTGGTCGGCGGCCACAAGGTCTATCTGCGCACCGGCGAATATGAAGATGGCCGCATCGGCGAGATCTTCATCGACATGCACAAGGAAGGCGCCGCCTTCCGCTCGTTGATGAACAATTTCGCCATCGCGATTTCGGTCGGCTTGCAATATGGCGTGCCGCTTGAGGAATATGTGGACGCCTTCACCTTCACCCGCTTTGAACCGGCGGGCTTCGTGCAGGGCAACGAGGCGATCAAGAACGCCACCTCGATCCTCGACTATGTGTTCCGCGAACTCGCCATCTCCTATCTGTCGCGCAACGATCTCGCCCATGTGGATGTGAGCGAAATCGGCGAGACCGTGATGGGCAAGGGCGAAGACCAGAGCCGCCCGCCGGCCAGCCAGAGCACGCTTGTGTCTTCGGGCTTCGTGCGCGGCAAGCATGAGAAGCTGATGCTGGTGCAGGGCACCGGGACGCATGGCCCCGCCATCGTGCCCACCGCCTTCGCCCCGACGCCGGCTTCGGTGACGGAACTGCACGGGGAACTCCCCACGCTGGACTGGCAGGCCCCCGCCGCCGCCACGACCCGCGCAGCCCCCGCCCGCGACGCTATGGCCGACAAACGCGCGGAAGCGCGGATGAAAGGCTATGTGGGCGAAAGCTGCCCCGAATGCGCGAACTTCACGCTGGTGCGCAACGGGACATGTTTGAAGTGCGACACTTGCGGCAGCACGACGGGGTGTTCTTGAGTTGTTGCGTGCGCGTTGAGTGAGTTTGGGTTGCGTGCGTGTGGCGTTGAGTTGCGTGAGTGAGCGTAGCAAGTAACATCAATGGCAGCGGGGTCGACTTGGTCGATCCCGCTGATTTTTTAAGACCATGTGTAAGGGAAGTGATTGGGAGGCGAGCGATGAATTTTTTTAGCGAATTGGATTGGAAATCCATTGGTGTCGGAGCGATAATTGCGGCATTTATTGTAAGCTTCGCAAATATTTGTTTGCAGGCGATGCGTAATAAAGCTGAGCGGAAGCTCGCTAAAATGAGATTTGATTATGAGGAAAATTTAGCCGAGCGGAAATTTGATTACGAAAAAAAATTAGCCGAGCGGAAATTCGAGTTAGAAAATAAGAGATATGTTCGCGAAAAAACACGGCAACTTGCCGAGGAATCTTTAACGCTCGCATATCATTTAAGAGCCACCATCTCTCGCATGCGGACGCCCATCCCCGGCTTTGTGGAAGTCTATGACGAAGGAGATGAGGCTGCACGGGCGGTTTTGATAAAGCAAACCTATCAAGCCATTTTGGACGAATATGAATTAGAAAAGGAGATAATTGATAAATTTCTAGATTTGGAGTTCCGAATGAAATCTTGGTTCGACGGAGCTGGTGACGACGTTTTTGCGAAATTTAAAGAAACGATTATAGAGATAAGCGCAGGTGCGCGAATCCTCCTTAAGCATCCGAGATTTTTCGGAAAAACAAGCTCGATCTTAAAGCTTTCTCCTGAAGGTGACTTGATAGATCGAAAAATCGACGATGCGATCCAACTCTTGGAAAATGTCTGCCGCCCAATCCTATCTGAGCAGCCCGACGTCTAACCCCTCACATCACCGTCGCCAGAAACCACGGCAGCAGCGCCAGCGACAGAAGGGTCGAGAGCACCACCAGGCCCGCCACTTCTTCCGCCTTGTTTCCAAAGCGGGCGGCGAACATGTAGTTGTAGACGGCGGAGGGCATCGAGCTTTGGGTCACGACCACGCCGCGCGCCACGCCGTCGAGCCCCAGCAGCGTCGCCACCATCCAGCCGATGCAAAAGCCGCCCACCAGCCGCACCAATGAGAAAGCGACGCCCCGGCCCAGCGACTGGATCTTCAGCTTCGCCAGCGAATAGCCGAGCGACAGCAGCATCAGGGGCACCGTCAGCCCGCCCATGATGTGCATCGCGCGCGCCACGGAGGCGGGCAGGGCGACGCCGGTCAGGGCCAAAGTGATCGCCAGCGCTATGGCCCAGATGAGCGGCATGCGCAGCAACGCGCTTGGCGAGATCCCCTTGGCGGCGATGGCCTGCCCGAGGGTGAAATTCGCCAGCGAGGCGATGGTGAAATAGGCGATGGAGAGGGCGAAGCCCGCCGGGCCGAAGGCGAAGAGCGTCAGCGGCAGGCCCATGTTGCCGGTGTTGGAAAAGGTCAGCGAGGGCAGATAGGTGGATACGGACTGGCCCGTGGCGCGCACGAGGCCGTAGCCCAGCGCCATCGCCGACCCGTGGCACAGGGCCGAGGCGAGGGCGATGGTTCCCAGCGCCCCCAGTTGCAGATTCGTCCCCGACAGGCTGTCCACCACCAGACAGGGCGTGCCCACGCCAGTCACCAATAGCGAGACGAAGTGGGGATCAAAGGGCTTGTCCTTGCGCGCCCACGCATAACCAATCGCCGCCACGAGAAACACGGGCAGGACGACGTCGAGAAGGATGGCGAGAATCTGCATCGCGCCACCTACACTGCGGGCGTGGCGAATGGCAACGTTTGGGCTTTGGCTTGCTTGCTGCTATAGGCGCCGACACCAGCAGGAGACGCCCCATGACCATCGACTCCACAGCCCTTCTCGCCACTCTGGAGCGCATCGCCAGCGCGCTGGACCGGCTCGCCCCCCAGACCACCGCCGCCATTGATTTCGACGCGGCGGACGCCTTCGTCTGGCACGCCGCCTCCTGCGGCTTCACGCCGGTGCCCAAGGTCAACCGGGTGGACATCAGCCTGCTGCGCGGCATTGATCTGGTGCGCGATCTCCTGGTGGAGAACACCGAGCGTTTCGCCAAGGGTCTGCCCGCCAACAACGCGCTGTTGTGGGGCGCGCGGGGCATGGGCAAGTCGTCGCTGGTCAAGGCGGTCCATGCGCAGATCAACGCCGCACGGGCGGGGGAGGCCGATGCGCGTCCCATGAAGCTGGTGGAGATCCACCGCGAGGACATCGAGACGCTGCCAGCCCTGATGAGCCGCGTGCGGCCCGCGCCCTATCCCTTCATTCTGTTCTGCGACGATCTTTCCTTCGATGCGGAGGATACGTCCTACAAATCGCTGAAGGCGGTGCTGGAAGGCGGCATCGAGGGGCGCCCGGCCAATGTGCTGTTCTACGCCACCTCGAACCGGCGCCATCTGCTGCCGCGCGACATGATGGACAATGAAGGCGGCACCGCCATCAACCCCGGCGAAGCCGTGGAGGAGAAGGTCTCCCTCTCCGACCGCTTCGGCCTGTGGCTGGGCTTCCATCGCTGTTCGCAGGACGAATACTTGGCCATGGTGCAGGGCTACGCCGCCCATTTCGGCCTGGACGCGGACGCCGCGCAGATGCGGGCTGGAGCCCTCGAATGGGCCACGACTCGCGGCGCCCGCTCGGGCCGCACAGCCTGGCAGTTCATTCAGGATCTGGCCGGCCGGCTGGGGAAACAGACAGGGTAGGGGCTGGTGTGCGATCCCCACCTTTCCCCGACCCGCATTTTCCCCTACACACGCCCTCGACCGGCGCATAGCGCCTGAACGTGAGTCACCGAGGCCGCCATGCATCGCTATCGCTCCCATACCTGCGCCGAGCCCGCCGCGTCCCTGATCGGGCAGGACATTCGCCTGTCCGGCTGGTGCCACCGCATCCGCGACCACGGCGGCGTGCTGTTCATTGATCTGCGCGATCATTACGGCCTGACCCAATGCGTGGTGGATCCCGATTCGCCAGCCTTCGGCGCCGCCGAGACCCTGCGCGCCGAATGGGTGGTGCGGTTTGACGGCAAGGTGCGCGCCCGCCCCGCAGGCACGGAAAACGCCGACATGTCGACCGGGCAGGTCGAGATCTATGTGACGGACATCGAAGTGCTCGGCCAGTCGGCCGAACTGCCGCTGCCGGTCTTCGGCGATCAGGACTATCCCGAAGAGACGCGCCTGAAATACCGCTTCCTCGATCTGCGCCGCGAGCGGCTGCACAAGAACATCATGCTGCGCGTGAATGTGGTGGACGCCATGCGCCGCCGCATGAAGGGCGCCGGCTTCAACGAATTCGCCACCCCGATCCTCACCGCGTCGAGCCCGGAAGGCGCGCGCGATTTCCTCGTGCCCTCGCGCATTCATCCCGGCAAGTTCTACGCCCTGCCGCAGGCGCCCCAGCAATACAAGCAGCTCTTGATGATGGCGGGCTTCGACCGCTATTTCCAGATCGCGCCCTGCTTCCGCGATGAAGACCCGCGCGCCGACCGTCTGCCCGGCGAATTCTACCAGCTCGATCTCGAGATGAGCTTCGTCACCCAGGAAGACATTTTCGACGCCATCGAGCCCGTCGTCACCGGCATTTTCGAAGAGTTCGGCAATGGACGCCCGGTCACGCAGAAATGGCCGCGCATTCCCTATGCGGTCGCCATGCGCAAATATGGCTCGGACAAGCCGGATCTTCGCAACCCCATCGAGATGCAGGAGGTTTCGGAGCATTTCCGCGGCTCCAACTTCAAGGTCTTCGCGCGCATGCTGGAAGCGCCGAAGAACGAGGTCTGGGCCATTCCCGCCCCCAAGGGCGGCCAGCGCACCTTCTGCGACCGCATGAATTCATGGGCGCAGGGCGAGGGCCAGCCGGGCCTCGGCTATATCTTCTGGCGTGAGGACGGCGCGGCCGGTCCCATCGCCAACAACATCGGGCCGGAGCGCGCCGAAGCCATCCGCGTGCAGATGGGCCTTTCCGCTGGCGACGCCTGTTTCTTCGCGGCGGGCGACCCGGAAAAATTCGCCCGCTTCGCCGGCGCCGCCCGCATCAAGGCGGGGCAGGATCTGGGCCTTGTGGACGAGAACCGCTTCGAGCTGGCGTGGATCGTCGATTTCCCCATGTTCGAATGGAACGAGGACGAGAAGAAGGTCGATTTCTCGCACAATCCCTTCTCCATGCCGCAGGGCGGGCTTGAGGCGCTTGAAACGCAGGATCCGCTCACCATCAAGGCGTTCCAGTACGACATCGCCTGCAATGGCTACGAGATCGCGTCCGGCGGCATCCGCAACCATCGCCCCAAGGCCATGGTGAAGGCCTTCGAGATCGCGGGCTATGGCGAGGAGACCGTGATCGAGCGCTTTGGCGGCATGTATCGCGCGTTCCAATACGGCGCCCCGCCCCATGGCGGCATGGCGGCGGGCGTGGACCGCATCATCATGCTGCTGGCGGGCGAGCAGAACCTGCGCGAAGTCGCCCTGTTCCCCATGAACCAGCGCGCCGAAGACATCCTGATGGGCGCCCCTTCGGAGGCCTCCAACAAGCAGCTGCGCGAGCTGCATGTGCGGGTGAATCAGCCGGAGAAGTAGGGAAACGGGTGGCGCCGGCGCTTCGCGAAACGAAGCGCCCGGGAGGGGCGACGTCCCGTCGCCCTCGTCGCCACGCGCCCCGAGATGATTAAACGTGATCGCGTTAGCTGGGCGACGGGACGTCGCCCCTCCGGCGCCCGCCACCCTTCACCGCAACTCCGGCGCATCCCCGAATAAACGCTTGTGTTCGGCCAGCGCATAGCGGTCGGTCATGCCCGCGATATAATCGCAGACGAGGCGCGCGATGCGGGGCGCGTCCGCCTTCATCCCCTGCGCGCTCGCGGCCCATTCGGCGGGCATGAGGGCGGGGTCTGCGAGGAAGGCGCGGGCGACGCGGCGCACCACTTCCGCCGCCTCCACCCGCACCTTCATCACCTTGGGATGGCGGTACATGTGGGGATAGAGGAAGCCCTTGATGGCCTTGTCGGCTGCATGCATGGGATCGGAAAATGTCACCATGGCGCGGTCCTGCGCGCGCACCTCGGCGGCGCTCTGCGGGGCGGCTTGCGCCAGCCGGGCGCTTCCCTCGCGGATCGCGTCTTCGACGAAGCGGGTGATGAGGCGTCGGCCCAGCTCGTGCACGAAGCGGTTGCGCTCCAGCCCCGGATGGCGCGCCTCGATCTCGCGCACGAGGTCGCCGACGAAATCCACCTCCCGCAGATCTTCGATGGAGAAAAGCCTGGCGCGCAGGCCGTCGTCGATGTCGTGGGCGTTGTAGGCCACATCATCGGCGATGGCGGCGGCCTGCGCCTCGGCGCTGGCGAAACTGGCGAGATCCAGCGGCCAGCGGGCGTCGAACTCCACGATGGCCACGGGCAGGCCCCGTGCGGCATATCTGGCGATGGGCGCGCCGTCATGCTGCAACAGCGGGCCGTTGTGTTTGACCAGCCCCTCCAGAGTCTCCCACGCCAGATTGAGCCCGTCGTGGTCGGCGTAGCGCTTCTCCAGACGGGTGACGATGCGCAGCGCCTGCGCATTATGGTCGAAGCCGCCGAAGGGCTCCATGACCTCCTCCAGCGCATCCTCGCCCGTATGGCCGAAGGGCGTGTGGCCCAGATCATGCGCCAGCGCCAGAGCCTCCGCCAGATCCTCGTCGAGGTGCAGCGAGCGGGCGATGGCGCGGGCGATCTGGCCGACTTCGATCGTATGGGTGAGGCGGGTGCGGTAGTGGTCGCCCTCATGGGGCACGAAGACCTGCGTCTTGTGCGCCAGCCTGCGGAAGGCGGTGGAATGGATGATGCGGTCGCGGTCGCGCTGATATTCCGTGCGCGTGGGGGAGGGCGCCTCCGGGAATAGCCGTCCCCGGCTCAGGCGCGAGTCCACCGCATAGGGGGCGTGATTGGCGGAATAAGGGGGCTGCATGGTCAATCGGTGGCCCTCTTGCGAAGCAGCGCGTTGAACGCGCGCCTGTCTGCGCTTATATCTGCGGCGTGACCCGTGGCAAGTCCGCGCGTCCATGAGAGAGCAGCCCATGACCGAAGTCGCAGAAGCCTCGCCCGTCGACCTCACCGAGCGCGCCGCAAAGCGCATCCTCGAAGTGCTGCGCAAGGAGCCGCAGGGATCCATGTTGCGCGTCGCCGTGAATGGGGGCGGCTGCTCGGGCTTTCAATATGCTTTCGACGTGACGCAGGAGCGCCAGTCCGACGATCTGGTGATCGAGCGGGAGGGCGCCGTGGTGCTGGTCGATACGGTCTCGCTGGATTTCCTGCGCGGGGCGCGGATTGATTTCGTCAACGATCTCATCGGCCAGAGCTTCAAGATCGAAAACCCCAACGCGACCGCGTCCTGCGGCTGCGGAACGAGCTTTGCGGTGTGACCGGGAGGGCCGACGTCCTCGTCGGCCCAAGGGCGTCAATGCGGGTGGTCGCCTCAGGCGATGGCAAGATGGTGGGCCTGATGGTGCATGCCGCGCGCCATGACGCCGAAGAAGCCGAGGCCCCGCAGTTTTCGCAAGTCAGCCTCGGGCGCCCACACGCTCAACACCGCGCCGCCTTCGATGGGAGAGGCCTCGAACCGCCAGCCATCTACGCCATTCATGGTCGCGGCATGGGCCAGCGCCATGCGCCGGACGGAGTCGCCCACCGGCCCGACGCCCGTCACCGAATAGCGCATGCCGCCCACGATGGGCTGCGCGTTGACTTCAGCGCCGAGGGTCACATTGTTCATATCGACAAGATGGGCGCGCAGGGCGTCGATATTCACTTTCGACCAATCCGTCTGCGGATCAGCCTCCAGAACGCCCACGATCTCCTGAATGGCGGCGAAGGCGCTCTGGCCGGGTTCTTTGGGCATGGCTGTCGCCGCAGGCGGCGCCATATGGGCGTGATCATGTTGCGCCAGCGCGAGCGTCGGTGCGAGGAAGGCGGCGAGAACGATGGCGCGGATGATCATGGCGGCTCCTCAGTAATGACGAACTAGATCAATCCCGTCGCCAGCAAGCCCCTGATGGTGACGACAAGGCCGATGATCCCCACCAGCGCTGCGGAGAGATAGGGCAGGCGCTCGGCCCAGCCGGAGAAGCCCGACCAGCCTTCCGAGGCCTTGCTGGCGCCCCAGGAGGCCAGCACGCCAACCGAGATGAGCGTGATGGCGAGGCCGACGCTGAAGCACCCCACCATGCCAAAGCCCAGCGAGAAAGCGCGGCTTTGCAGGCAGATCAGCAAAACCGCCACGGCCGAAGGGCAGGGCATGAGCCCTGCCGTCAGGCCGAACCAGGCGATGGCGCCATTGCCCACCTTGCGGCCCGCGAACCGCTGCTCGATCTCGCGTGCGTGCTCCTGCGCATGGGACAGCGCGCGCTCCTCGTGAGCGTGATGGTCATGGTGGTCATGATCGTGATCGTGATCATGATCATGGTCATGATGTTCGTGGTCGTGCTGCTCGCGGTGGAACAGCACGACGATGCGCCAGGCCAGCGCGAGGATCATCAGGCCGGAGGTCAGGATCAGCCAGGGCTCCGCCTTGTCGAGAATCAGGACGTCGCCAAACCACAGGCCCGCCGCCGCCAGCGCCCAGACCACGGCCGTATGGCCGATGGCGGCCGAGCCGCCCAGCAGCGCCGCCTGGCCCGCCGTGCCGCGTGTCGCCACCACGAAGGCGGCCATCATGCTCTTGGAATGGCCGGGCTCCAGCGCATGCAGCGCGCCAAGCAGAACCGCGAGGGGAAGATAGGCCCAGGGATTGGAGCCGTGCGTCTGAATGAGGGCTGCGATGTCTGGCATGGGGCTCACAAATATCTGGCGAGGGTTTTCAGCTCGGCGGCGAGGGAGCCGCCAGCGGCGCCCTGTTCGGGCATGCGGTCTTCAAGGCAGTGGTCGATATGGTGCTGGATCATCTCGCGTTTCGCCGCCACCAGCGCCGCCTCGACCGCTTGCAGCTGCTGGGCGATGGAGATGCAATCGCGCCCCTCCTGAACCATGGTCACGACGGCGCGCAAATGCCCCTCGGCGCGGCGCAGCCGGGCGAGAAGGGCGGGGTCGGAAGCATGGGACATGAACTACCTATATCCCCCCGGGGGGGATAATACAAGTTCCCGCGCGCCTTTCATTCGCCATCTGGCGCGCTAGACTGAGGACAGCACCGGACCCAGGGGCCACGATCAGGATTCAGCACATGGACGCGCTCTTCATCGGCCAGACCTATATCGACGTGACCCTGATCGCCGATGCAATGCCCAAGGGCGACGAAAAGGCGGTCGCCAAAGACTATGCGGTCTCTTTCGGCGGCAACGCCCTCACGGCGGCCTTCGCCTGCGCTAAGCTCGGCTTCGTGCCCGATCTGCTCACCTCGCTGGCCGACGACTGGCTGGGGCGCATGTTTCTGGACATGGCGGCGAAATATCAGATCCCCATTCATGCGCGGAAGGTGAAGCGGTCTTCGCTCTCCTTCATCCTGCCCCATGAAGGCAAACGGGCGATTCTGCGCGCCCGCGACGACGCTTATCTGCATCCCTTCCCGACGCTCAATATGGATGGCTGCCGGGCGTTGCATCTGGACGGCCACCAGGCGGACGCCGCGATCCATTATGCGCGGCTGTGCCGGGAGATGGGCGTGCTGACCTCGCTGGATGGCGGGGGCCTGCGCTCGAACACCCATGATCTGCTGGGCTTCATCGACGTGGCCATCGTCGCCGAGCGTCTGTGCGAGCAGATGAATCTCGATGAACGGGCCATGCTGGCCTATCTGAAGTCGCGCGGCTGCCGTATCGGCGGGGTGACCCAGGGAGAACGGGGAATGCTCTGGTATGATGAGTCAGGCGAAGTGCGCCGACTTCCCGCCCTGCAAGTTCCAGCTTCGATCATCGTCGATACGTCGGGCGCGGGCGATGTGTTTCACGGGGCCTATATTGCGGCCTATCTGGCGCAGCCCCATGCGCCCTGGGCGCACCATTTTGAGTTCGCGCGTGGCGCTTCGGCCTTCAAGATCCAGCATCTGGGAAACGAGGCCGGTTTGCCGACCACCGAGGACGTGGAGCGCATGGCGGCGCTCTATGCGAAGTCGTAACCGGCGTCCCTCAAAAGTGATCGCGCCGATCGCGCGACAGGAGCGTGAGTTCTTTGGAGACCTGCACATGTTGCTGGAAAATGGGCCCATGGCGTTCGATCCAGCGCCACATCATGTATAGTCCCAGTCTTTCGATGCATAATCCTAAAAACAACAGGATCAACAGGGCCCCGATACGCGCCGCGAGGCCCGCTCCAGTGACCGCTATCGAGGTTGTGATCTGGCCGTCGACGCCGCGAACGATATCCGGGACGACATTGTTCCAGTTGGTTCCAGACACCAGATAATTGATGGTGCTGACTTCGCGGTTTGTTTTGTCTTTAAATTGGATCGTGCAGTGCTGAAACAAATAAGCGCTTCCCGAGCACGCCATGGGGTGCGGCTCCATTTCCGCTGCGAATTCCCAGCGGCCCAGGTAAGAGCCATCCTTCCAAAGAAGAGGGCCGTAGAAGATGATGGGAAGCATCATAAAAGCGATCAGGAAGGCCCGTGCGGATCTCTTCAATCGAACGGGATCCGCGGTAAGGGCGCCTAGCAGCTTTTCATCCATCTCTCATTGGCCCATTTTGCGCGTTGTTATTCCTGAAGATCTATTTTTCCAAATTACGCGCGGTATATATAAAAAAAGTTAACATACATTACATATGATGTTTTTCAGACATATTCAAGCGACCATTTCAAAATAGGGAAAATTATTAACAGAAGTAAAAATATTTTTTATCCCCCTTCCGTTGCAAGCTTAAATTGCTTTTCCTTCATAAAAGGCAAAATATAATAGAAAAGGCGGACCGTATATCGGCCCGCCTTCGATTTTATGTATTATATATTTATCCCTTTAAGGGCCGATTTAATTTACCGATACTTGAGCTTCCGCAGCTGCGATGGCCGTCATGTTGACGATTCCGCGCGCCGTGACTGACGATGTGAGCACATGCGCCGGTTTTGCGGCGCCCATCAGGATCGGCCCGACAGGAAGGGCGTCGCCCAGAACCTTGGCGAACTGGAACGCAATGTTCGCCGCGTCGAGGTTCGGCATGACGAGCAGGTTCGCCTCGCCCTTCAGGCGCGACCCGGGCAGCGCCTTTTCGCGAATGAGGCTGGACAGGGCCGTGTCGGCGTGCATCTCGCCATCCACCTCAAGATCGGGGTGCTGCGCCTGGATGAGCGCCAGCGCCGCGCGCATCTTGCGGGAGGAGGGCGAGTCGTGCGAGCCGAAGTCCGAGTGGGACAGCAGCGCGACTTTCGCCTCCAGGCCGAAGAGGCGCACATGCTTCACGCAGGAGGCCGTCATATCGGCTATTTCCTGCGGGGTCGGGTCGGTGCGCACATGGGTGTCGGCGACGAAAAACACGCCCCGCGTCGAGATGAGCATGCTCATGGCCGAGAGGCCCAGCACGCCGGGCTCAAGGCCGATGATCGAGCGAATATGCTGGAGGCGTGACGCGAAGCGTCCTTCCAGCCCGCACAGCATGGCGTCCGCTTCGCCGCGTTTGACGGCGAGGGCCGCGATCACGGTCGGCGAGGTGCGCACCAGCGAACGCACGACGTCGGGCGTATAGCCGTCCCGTCCGGCGACCTCCAGGAATGTGGCGACATAATCGCGATAGCGCACGTCGGACTCGGGATTGACGATTTCGAAATCGCGGCCCGCACGAATGTTGAGGCCAAAACGTTCGATGCGGCTCTCGACCACGGAGGGGCGGCCGATGAGGATTGGCGTGGCCAGTCCTTCTTCCAGCACCACTTCCGCGGCGCGCAACACGCGCTCGTCCTCGCCGTCGGCGAAGATGACGCGGCGCTTGTCGGTCTTGGCCTGGGCGAAGACAGGCTTCATCACGAAACCGGAGCGGAAGACGAAACGCGACAGCGTCTCAGCATAGGCGTCGAAATCGACGATGGGCTTTTTCGCGACGCCCGATTCCATCGCCGCCCGCGCCACCGCAGGCGCGATGCGCAGGATGAGGCGCGGATCGAACGGATTGGGGATCAGGGTCTGGGGACCGAAGGTCTGGGTCTGGCCGCCATAGGCGCGGGCCGCCACCTCGGAGGGCGCCTCGCGCGCCAGCGCCGCGATGGCCTGCACGGCGGCGAGCTTCATCTCTTCGTTGATCGTGGTCGCCCACACATCCAGCGCCCCGCGGAAGATATAGGGGAAGCACAGGACATTGTTGACCTGATTGGGATAATCCGACCGCCCCGTGCAGATCAGCGCATCGGGCCGCACCGCGATGACGTCTTCCGGCATGATCTCGGGATTGGGATTGGCCAGCGCCATGATGAGCGGACGCGCGCCCATGCTCTTGACCATCTCCTGCTTCAGCACGCCGCCAGCGGAAAGGCCCAGGAACACATCCGCGCCGACGATCGCCTCGGCGAGGGTGCGCTTGTCCGTGGGCTGCTCATAGACGGACTTCCAGGGGTCCATGAGCTTCTCGCGGCCCACATAGACCACGCCCTCAAGATCGGTGACCCAGATGTTCTCGCGCTTGGCGCCCAGCATCACCAGCAGGTTGAGGCAGGCCAGCGCCGCAGCTCCGGCGCCCGAGGCGACGATCTTCACGTCCTCGATCTTCTTGCCCGCGAATTCCATCGCATTGGTCACGGCGGCGCCGACGATGATCGCAGTGCCGTGCTGATCGTCATGGAAGACGGGGATCTTCATGCGCTCGCGCAGGCGCTTCTCGATCTCGAAACACTCGGGGCCCTTGATGTCTTCCAGATTGATGCCGCCGAAGGTGGGCTCCAGCGCCGCCACCACATCGACCAGACGCGCGATGTCCTTTTCCGCCACCTCGATGTCGAACACGTCGATGCCGGCGAATTTCTTGAACAGGACGGCCTTGCCTTCCATCACCGGCTTCGACGCCAGCGGGCCGATGTCGCCCAGACCCAGCACCGCCGTGCCGTTGGACAGAACCGCGACGAGATTTTGACGGGCGGTCAGATGGGCCGCCTGGGACGGATCCTCCGCTATGGCCTCGCAGGCTACAGCCACGCCGGGCGAATAGGCCAGAGCCAGATCGCGCTGGTTGCCGAGCGGCTTGGTCGCCTGAATCTCGAGTTTGCCGGGATTGGGATAGCGATGATAGGCCAGCGCGCTGGCGCGAAGCTCGTCGGATATGATGGTCGCCACGTGCTCTTCCTTCAAGTAGCTGAATCTCGACATTTCAGGTCTGCCATTCCTTTGCAGGAAGGACAATGGTCATTAGAAAACAAAGTGATGACAAAGATCACCAGTCGCGATTGATTCGTCTCGCGCGCCATTGACGCCTGCGCCGAGACGCCATCAATCGCAAGTTTGGCCAGAACTTCAAAGCGATCATTTGTTTCGACGTCTAACCTGCTTGCTTTTCCGCGTCCCCGACCGCCCGCAACCGGGCGAAGCCCTTATCGAGATCTTCCGTCAGATCCGCCATGTCCTCAAGCCCCACCTGGAAGCGCAGGGCGGGGCCGCCGGGCGCCCAACGGGTCGCGGTGCGGTAGGTGGAACAGTCGAAGGGAATGACGAGGCTTTCGAAGCCGCCCCAGGAATATCCCATGCCGAACAGCTCCAGCCCATCCAGCATGGCCGCCACCGCCGCCTCCGAGGCGGGATGCAGGATGATGGAGAAGAGGCCGGAGGCGCCGGAGAAGTCGCGCTTCCAGATGGCGTGGCCAGGATGGGAGGGCAGGGCGGGATGCAGCACCTGCTTCACCTCGGGGCGTCCCTCGAACCAGTGGGCCAGCGCCAGCCCCTGCCGCTGCGCCTCATGCAGGCGCAGCTTCATGGTGCGCAGGCCGCGCAGGCACAGAAAGGCGTCTTCCGGCCCCGCGCACATGGCGAAGGCGTCGAAGGTCTGGCGCAGGCGAGGCCACCAGCTCTTGTTGGCGGAGACGAGGCCCAGCAGAAGATCCGAATGGCCGGAGAGATATTTCGTGCCCGCCTCGATGGCGAGATCCACGCCTCTTTCGTGCGGCGGGAAGAAAAGGGGCGTCGCCCAGGTGTTGTCCATGATCACACAGGCGCCATGCGCGTGAGCGACCTGCGCGATGGCGGGCACATCCTGCATCTCGAAGCTCTGGGAGCCGGGCGCCTCCACCAGGACGGCTGTCGTGTTGGGGCGGACCAGGGACGCGATCGCCGCCCCAAGCAGCGGATCGTAATAGGTCGTCTTCACGCCCATGCGGGTCAGGACCGTGTCGCAGAAGTGGCGCGTCGGCCCATAGGCGGAATCGGTCACAAGAATGTGATCGCCAGCTTTCACGGCGGTCATCAAAGCCAGGGCGATGGCGGCCAGGCCGGTGGGAGCGAGCACAGTGCCCGCCGCATTCGACAATTCCGTCCAGGCGCCCTCAAGGGCTTTCGTCGTCGGCGTGCCCTTGGTGCCGTAGGTGAAGGGGGCGTCGCGATCCTTAAGGCTCGCAACCGTTGGGAAAAGAACTGTGGAGCCGCGATAAATCGGCGTGTTGACGAAGCCGTACTGATCCTGGGGTTCGCGTCCGGCATGAACGAGCCTTGTGCCCTCGCGCAGGCCCGACTTCGTTTCTTTCGTCAACTTCGACATGTCTCATTCCATTTCACGAAGGCTTGACCAGCGGCGGGAATACCCCTTGGATAGGTTTCAGACGTTGACACTATCGCCAAACGACCGGCGCCTTCGGGCGTCGATATCACGACTGGAGCAATTTAATCATGAAACACTTGCTGATTGCAGGCGGATTCGCCGCTTTTCTCGCCACCGGCGCCGCCGCTGGCACTCTTGATTCCGTCAAGCAGAAGGGTTTTCTCGCCTGCGGCTCCAACACCGGCCTCGCGGGTTTCGGTCTGCCCGACGACAAGGGCGTCTGGGCGGGCCTCGACGTGGACTTTTGCCGTGGCGTCGCCGCAGCCATTTTTGACGATCCCACGAAGGTGAAGTTCATCCCCCTGACCGCCAAGGACAGATTTACGGCGCTCCAATCGGGCGAAGTGGATGTGCTGGCGCGCAACGGAACCTGGACCCAATCGCGCGAGGCGGAGCTGGGCCTCAACTTCGGCGCCATCAACTACTTCGACGGCCAAGGCTTCATGACCCGCAAGAAGAACAATATTTCTTCGGCTCTGGAGCTGAACGGCGCTTCGGTCTGCGTGCAGCAGGGCACGACGACGGAGCTGAATCTGGCGGACTTTTTCCGCACCAACAACATGAAGTACGAGGGCATCGCTTTCGCCACCGCCGACGAGGCGCTCAAGGCCTATGACACAGGCCGCTGCGACGCCTTCACCACCGACGTCTCCCAGCTCTACAGCGAGCGGTTGAAGCTGGTGAATCCCGAAGACACCATCGTCTTGCCCGAAGTCATCTCCAAGGAGCCGCTCGCGCCCGCCGTGCGCCAGGGCGATTCGCAGTGGTTCAACGTGATCCGCTGGACCCATTTCGCCATGCTGAACGCCGAGGAGCTCGGGGTCACCAAGGCCAATGTGGACGAGATGACGAAATCCCAGGCGCCCGACGTGCGCCGTCTGCTTGGCGTCGAAGGCGATTTCGGCAAGGGCTTGGGCCTCTCCAAGGATTGGGCTTACCGGATCGTCAAGCATGTGGGCAATTATGGCGAGGTCTTCGACCGCACGGTGGGCGAGAACTCGAAGTTGCAGATCAAGCGCGGCCTCAACAATCTGTGGTCGAAGGGCGGCCTGCAATATGCGCCGCCGGTGCGCTGAGGCGGACGTCGCGCGGGGCGCGCGCACATGAGCGGGGGCGGCCCAGCGGCGCAAAGGCCGAAGGTTCCGCTGCTGCATGACCCGCGGTTTCGCGGTCTGCTGGTGCAGGCGGGCACGGCGCTGGCGCTGGTCTCGCTTGTATGGGTGGCTGTGGACAACGCCGCCACCAACATGCGCGCGCGCGGCATCCCCACCAATTTCGATTTCTGGGACCGGGTGTCGGGCTTCGACGTCAACCAGACGCTGATTTCCTATTCCGCCGTTTCGACCTATGGGCAGGCCTTTTGGGTCGGTTTGCTGAATACGCTGCTGGTGGCCGTGATTGGCGTGGTCTTCGCCACCCTCATCGGCTTCACGCTTGGCGTCATGCGCCTGTCCACCAACTGGGCGGCGCGCAGCTTCGCGGGCCTCTATGTCCAGACCCTGCGCAATGTGCCGCTGCTGCTGCAATTGCTGTTCTGGTACAACGCCATTCTGAATCCGCTGCCCGCGCCGCGCGCATCGCTCGCCATGCCCTCGGTGGCGCTGTCCTGGCCGGGCGCGGGCTCGCTTGCGCTGACGCTGGGGGCGGGCGCCTTCGCGGTTTTCGTCGCGCGCTTCGCCCGCGCACAATCGCCGGGAAGCGCTGCGGCCATGCTGGCGCCCGTCGGCGCCGCGCTGGGCTGGATCGTGGCGATTGTGGCTCTGGTGTTCGGCGTTTCCGCCTTCATGGGCGCGCCGGGCGGCGGGTTGCTGCGCTGGGGCGGGCCTGCGGGCGTTTATCTCAACAATCGTGGGCTGCTGCTGCCCAACCCCAGCTTCGGGCCGGGGGCAGGGTGGGTGTTGGTCGGTCTGGCGGGGGCTGTGGCGGCGAGCGTCGCCTTCGCCTTTTGGGCGCGGCGCAGGCAGGCGCGGACGGGCGCCCAAAGCCCTGTGGCGCTGGTGAGCCTCGCGCTGCTGATCCTGCTGCCCCTGATCGCCTTCGTGGCGGCGGGCAGTCCGCTGACCATGGACTATCCCGTGCTGCGCGGCTTCAATTTTCAGGGCGGCTTGCGGGTCAATCCCGAATTCGTGGCGCTGCTGCTGGGCCTGTCGCTCTACACCGCCGCCTTCATCGCCGAGGAGGTGCGCGCGGGCGTGCAATCGGTGGCGAAGGGCCAGAGCGAGGCCGCCCATGCGCTTGGCCTGCGCGCCGCGCCAACCTTGCGGCTCGTGGTTCTGCCGCAGGCCCTGCGCGTGATCCTGCCGCCGCTGACGAACCAATATCTCAACCTGACGAAGAATTCTTCGCTGGCCGTCTTCATCGGCTATCCTGATCTCGTGCAGGTCTTCATGGGCACGGTGCTGAACCAGACGGGCGCGGCGGTTCAGGTCATCGCGCTCACCATGGCGGTCTATCTCACCATTTCGCTGGCGACGGCGGGGCTCATGGCCCTCTATGGACGCCACACCGCATGGGCGGAGCGCTAGATGGAGCAAAAAACCACCCTCGCCTATCTGCGCACCCAGCCCAGCCCCGTGCTGCCGCCGCCCGTCTTCGCGGGTGGCGCCTTGCAGTGGGTGCGAGCGAACATGCTGGCGGGGCCAGGCTCGGCCTTGTTCACGCTGGCGGGGCTGCTGTTCGTCGTCTGGGTGACGCCGGGACTGGTGCGCTACCTTTTCATCGACGCGGTCTGGTCCTCGCCCGATGGCGCGGCTTGCCGGGCGCCGGGCGCGGGCGCCTGCTGGTCCTTCATCGCCCGCAAGCTCGATTTCTTTCTCTACGCCTCCTATCCGCGCGAAATGGTCTGGCGGGTCAATCTGTGCATGGCGGTGGGCGCTGTGCTGGCGGTCTGGCTGCTGTGGCCGGGCGCCGCGCGCAAGGGGCTGGGGGCGCTACTGTTTTTCGTGATCTATCCGGTGGCGTGCCTGCTGGCGCTGCATGGGTCCGACGCGCTGGGCCTGCCCACGGCGCCCACGGATCTGTGGGGCGGCATTTTTCTGAGCCTGATCGTGGCGACGGTGGGAATCGTCATGTCGCTCCCCGGCGGCGTGCTGCTGGCGCTGGGACGGCGCTCGCGTCTGCCCATCGTGCGTTTCTTCGCCACGGTCTTCATCGAATTCGTGCGCGGCGTGCCCTTCATTACGGTGCTGTTCATGGCCAACACCATGCTGCCGCTCTTCGTGCCCGCAAGCTGGTCTCCCGACCGGCTGCTGCGTCCGCTCATCGGCGTGTCGCTCTTCGCCAGCGCCTATATGGCGGAGATTGTGCGCGCGGGCTTGCAGGCGGTGCCCAAAGGCCAGACCGAGGGGGCGCAGGCGCTGGGCCTTGGTTATTGGCGCATGATGGGGCTGATCATTCTGCCGCAGGCGCTCACCGTGGTGATCCCCGGCATCGTCGGCATCTTCATCGGCTTGTTCAAGGACACGACATTGGTGGCGGTGGTGGGCATTTCGGATTTTCTGCGCACGGTCGAGACCGCGCGGCTTGATCCGGCCTGGGCGGGGCCAACCATCTCCACGACGGGCTATATTTTCGCCGCCGCCTTCTATTGGATCTTCTGCTTCGGCATGTCCCGTTATTCGCTGATGATGGAGCGTCGGCTGTCGGCCGGGCGCAAGAGATAGGACCTACAAGCCATGGCCTCCACCGCGCCAGCTCCCGCCATCCCCACCAAGGCCGTCGAGATGATCGACGTCAACAAATGGTATGGCCAGTTCCACGTGCTGCGCGATGTGAACCTCACCGTGGGCCAGGGAGAGCGCATCGTCATTTGCGGCCCTTCGGGCTCGGGCAAATCGACGCTGATCCGCTGCATCAACCGGCTGGAGGAGCATCAATCCGGGCGCATCGTCGTCGAGGGCGTCGAGCTGACCAATGATCTGCGCAAGATCGACGAGATCCGCCGCGACGTCGGCATGGTGTTCCAGAACTTCAACCTGTTTCCGCATTTGAGCATTCTGGAGAACTGCACGCTGGCGCCCATCTGGGTGCGCAAGATGCCCAAGCGCGAGGCCGAAGAGATCGCCATGCACTATCTGAATCGGGTGAAGATCCCCGAGCAGGCGCATAAATATCCCGGCCAATTGTCCGGCGGCCAGCAACAGCGCGTCGCCATCGCCCGCGCGCTGTGCATGAGCCCGAAGATCATGCTGTTCGACGAGCCCACCTCCGCCCTCGATCCCGAAATGGTGAAGGAGGTGCTGGACACGATGGTGAGCCTCGCCCGCGATGGCATGACCATGCTGTGCGTGACCCACGAGATGAACTTCGCCAAACAGGTGGCCGACCGGGTGATCTTCATGGACCGGGGCGAGATCGTGGAGGCCAACGCCCCCGAGCCGTTCTTCACCCATCCGCAGCATGAGCGCACGAAGCTGTTCCTGAGCCAGATTTTGGGGTGAGGGAGGGGTGTTCGGGCCGCCAAGGGCCGCTGTATGACCTTCGGATTATAGGCGCGATTGGCGTAATCGGCGAAGAAAAGGCAAGTCTGGTCTATCACGAGACGAAGCAGCCCAGAGGCTTCAAGGACGCCCGCATAACGATGAACCCCAACCTCGACTATTCCCCGGATGCGACTGCGAAGACCATCGCAGCGGTGACGGGGGAGTTGCGGGGGGTGTTCAGGCTGCCGTAGAGGCTTGCAAAGGGCTATCGCTCGAAAGCTTGTGCTCGAAAGCCGGGCCATGATCTTAGACCGCTATTAAGTCTCCTCAGCCCCGCTGTCAGCCGCCCAGTTCGGCGCTTTCCGAACATGGCAGTCTTAAAGCGCTTCAGCTGGGACGCCCCTGCGACCCGCTCATCCCAAAATGGGCGTAATCTTTTTCAAGCCATCGCCCGGCGCGGTTCAACTTATTCCTTACAATAAATTCGCCGCACCCTATCTTCATAATTAACAAAAACGACTTTGGGACTTATGCGCATGTCATTTTTTATTCGTCATTGTCGCCTTGGTTTGGCGTTTCTCGCGTGTCTGGCGGGCGCGGCGTCCGTATGGGCGCAGACTCCGCCTGATCTGGCATCCCGCATCGAGCTGCATCCCTTCTCCTCGTTCACCCTCACCGATTCCCAATTCCTTCAAGGGGACGCGAAGGCGACGCCCGTGACCCTCGGTGGCGAGTTGCGCTTTCCCGCGGCGCCGGTCGCCGGCGCCAAACTGCCGGTGGTCATCATCGTCCATGGTTCGGGTGGCAACAATTCTGGCCAGGACAACTGGGCGCGCGTCTTCAACCAGATGGGCGTCGCGACGTTCATGCTCGACAGCTTGTCCGGTCGTGGTCTCACGCAGGTCAACACCGATCAGGAGCGGCTGGGGCGTTTCAACATGACGCTCGACGTTTTCCGCGCCCAAGAAATGCTCGCCGCCCATCCGCGCATCGACGCCGAGCGCATCGCTCTCATCGGCGGTTCGCGCGGGGGGGCGGCGGTGCTTTACAGCGCCATGCGTCGGTTCCAGAAGATGTGGTCGCCTAACTTCAAGGTGGTCGCGACTTTCCCGCTTTATGCGTCTTGCTACGACCATATCGATGAGGACACGGATGTGATTGGCCGGATCCACGGCTTCTCCGGGGAGGCTGACAATTATGTCGATTTCCGTGTCTGCGCCGCTTATTTCAAGCGCATGAAAGACGCCGGGCGCGACGTTGAGCTGGATACTCTCCCCAACGTCCATCATAGCTATGACAATGTGCTCTCCAAGGTGGAGCCAACCCCACTCGTGGGCGCCCAGAGCCAGTTCAAATGCGTGACCCGCGAAGAAAAGGGCGTGCTGGTCAACCAGGAGACGAAGCAGGCCTTCAGCTACAAGGACGCCTGCATAACGATGAACCCCAACCTCGGCTATTCCCCGGACGCGACCGCCAAGACCATCGCGGCGGTGACGGGGGAGCTGCGGGGGGTGTTCAAGCTGCCGTAGGGGTGGCTACTCCGCCGCTTCCTTGACGCCTACCATCAGCCACGCCTCCAGATCGGCCCGCGCGCGGTCGGTCATGGCGTGTTTTTTCGCCACGGCCTTCTCGGGGCCGCGCAGGCGCTTGCCGGTTTCGGATTTGGGCGCCAGCTCCAGCGGCGGGAAGAGGCCGAAATTGACGTTCATGGGCTGGAAGGAGGGCGGGCCGGGGTTCACCGTCTCGATATGTCCGCCGGTGATATGGTTCACCAGCGCGCCCAGCGCCGTCGTCACGGGGGGATGGCTGATCGGGGCGCCCAAGGCCTCGGCGGCGGCCCAGCGGCCCGTCAGCAACCCGATGGCGGCGCTCTCCACATAGCCTTCGCAGCCGGTGATCTGGCCCGCGAAGCGCAGCCTTGGCTCGGCCTTGAGGCGCAGGAACGGGTCCAGCACCTTGGGCGAATTGAGGAAGGTGTTGCGGTGCAACCCGCCGAGGCGGGCGAATTCGGCGCCCTCAAGCCCCGGAATGGTGCGGAACACCCGCGCCTGTTCGCCATGCTTCAACTTGGTCTGGAAACCCACCATATTGTAAAGCGTGCCCAGCGCATTGTCCTGCCGCAGCTGGATCACCGCATAGGGCTTCACGCCGGGGGTATGGGGATTGGTGAGGCCGACCGGCTTCAGCGGGCCATGGCGCAGGGTCTCGCGTCCGCGCTCCGCCATGACCTCGATGGGCAGGCAGCCGTCGAAATAGGGCACATGCTCCCATTCCTTGAAGGTGGTCTTCTCGCCCGCGATCAGCGCGTCGATGAAGGCCTCGTATTCCTCCTTCGAGAGGGGGCAGTTGATATAGTCCGCCCCCGTGCCGCCCGGTCCCGCCTTGTCGTAGCGCGACTGGAACCAGGCCTTGTCCATATTGATCGTGTCGCGATGGACGATGGGGGCGATGGCGTCGAAGAAGGACAGCTCCGCCTCGCCGGTGAGGCCGCCAATGGCTGAGGCCAGACCCGCAGAGGTGAGGGGGCCTGTAGCGATAATCACGCTTTTCCAATCGCTTGGCGGGGTTCCTTGAATCTCTTCCCGAGCGATGTGAATCAAATCCTCAGCGTCCAGCGCGGCGGTCACAGCCTGCGCGAAGCCGTCGCGGTCCACCGCCAGCGCGCCGCCTGCGGGCACCTGATGCTTGTCGGCGCAGGCCATGATCAGCGAGCCCATGCGCCGCATCTCCTGATGCAGCAGGCCCACCGCATTGCTGGCGGCGTCATCCGAGCGGAAGGAGTTGGAGCAGACGAGTTCGGCGAGCTGGTCGCTCTGGTGCGCTTCGGTGCCGCGAATCGGACGCATCTCGTGCAGCACCACGGGCACGCCCGCGCGCGAAATCTGCCAGGCGGCTTCAGAGCCCGCGAGGCCGCCGCCGATGATGTGGATGGGAGTGTGTTGGTTGGACATGGCGCGCAACGTAGGCAGGCGCGGCCTCTTGGGCAAGCCTTCGCTGGCGCCGTCAAAAAGAAAGCGCCCGCCGGGGGAGGATCCGGCGGGCGCTTATGGCGGAACAGGGGTGGGGAGGGCGACCCGTTCCGCTGACTTTGGTTATCTCAGAAGCCGGCGCTCTTGCGGGCGACCGTGTCGATGTCGTAGCGGTTGAGGCCAAGATCGTTCAGCTCGCGATCCGTGAGGCGGGACAGTTCACGGACCGAAGTCCGGTAGCGGCGCCAGGCGTTGACCTTCTCGGCAATCATCTTGACCATGGTTCGTCTTCCTTCTGGTGGCGACCCGGGGGCCGACGTCACAAACCTGATGCAGTGCAATATACACCTCGGCTCGCAACGAGGCAGTAGGCTGAACGCCTGTCTACTATGCGGCGAGTGCATGGCTCTCTCTTTAAGCCTCGCAATTGCTTCAAAATTTGTGCGGATTTGTGGCGATTTCCGGGGGAATCGCCTTTTTGTGTGCGCTCTCATCGTCGTTAAGGATGCGTTAATTGCAGATCTCGGCATATTGCACTTGCGTTGCCGCCGATTTTGCCCACGCTGCGGTCGAATCGGTCTGTTGACGCCTCCCCGGCGAGGGGGCATTCAGATTTCGAACAATCGGGACGAGGGTGAAATGGACGGTCACACGAGCGCTGCGGGTCTTGGCGCCGCCGGGAGAGAGCGCATCCTGGGGCTGCATCCCCTGATCGTCGCGCTGCTTGTGCAGGCTGTCGTCTGGTCCGTCGGGCCAGCGCTGATTTTCGGCAATCTGCATGCTGACACGCTTGAGGCCGCCTATTGGGGGCGCGATTGGGCGTTGGGCTACGCCAAGCATCCGCCCATGGCGACCTGGCTGATGGATCTCGCCCTGCGCACCGGGCTGCAGCCCATTTTCGCCCTCATGCTGCTGTCGCAATTGACGGTCGTGGCCACCGCCTTCTTCGTCTGGCGCATCGCCGGGCTCTTCGCCTCGCGCGAGACGGCGGCGCTGGCGACGCTGCTTTATGTGGTCTCGCCGGCGGCGACCATCTACGCCGTGCAGCTGAATCACAATTCCGTGCTCGCTCCCTTTTGGGCGGGGACCGCCTATATGGGCCTGCTCTATCTCGAAGAGCGCCGCTGGGTTCACGCCATTTTGCTGGGCCTTGTCGCCGGGCTCGGCATGCTCACCAAATATGAGCTGCTGTTCGTGCTGGCGAGCTTGCTCGCCATCGCCGCCGTGACGCCCCGCTACCGGCCCGCCTTTTTCCACCCGGCCAGCTATGTGGCGGCGCTGATCTTTTTGCTGATCCTCGCGCCCCATGTCTGGTGGCTGAACGCCCATCACTGGCCAAGCCTGTCGCGCGCGTTGGGCACGGACAAGATCGAGAATCTGAACGGGCTGAATCTCAGCGCCATCAATCTGATCGTTGGCCTTTTCGCCTTGCTGATCGTGCCCTGCGGGCTGCTGCTCGCCACGAGCCGGGCGCGCAGGCCAGATGACATCACCAATGGCCCCGGTCACCGCATGATGGCGACGGTGATCGGCTTCGGGCCGCTTGTGGTTCTGGTTCTTGGCGCTCTGGCCACCATGCAGGTCTTGAAACCCCTCTGGGTTCTGCCCCTGTCGTCGACGCTGGCCGTGGCGCTGGCCGTTCTTTTTCCAGCGGGTCTCTGGGGGGAGGGGCTGCGCGTCAAGACGTCGGCGCAGATCATCTGTGGCTTGAGCACGTTCATTTTCGTGGGCTTCGCGGCCTATCTGTTTGTGGCGGGCGCCATCGGCAAGCCGTTGACCGCCTATTCCGCCGACACGAAAAAGCTCGCCAAGGCGACGCAAGCCCTGTGGTCGGAGAATCAGCGCAGGCCGCTGGCCTGCGTGATCGTCGCCGACCGCAAAATCGGCCCTTCAGGCGTGCTCTGGCTGAAGGGACGCCCGGACTTCGTCGATTTCTCATCCATCGGCTGGCAGACGCCGGAGCAAATCGCGGCCTGCCGCCGCAGCGGCGGCGTGGTCGTGCTGGCCGACGGCGCCGATATTCTCGACAACTTCCCCGCCGCCTGCCGCGCCAGCGCCCGGCGCATTGATTTGCCGACCTCGCCCGGCATGGGGCGCGTCACCTTCCCGCTGGACCTGATCTATGTCCCTCCGGAGGCGGACGCGCGCTGCCCCGCCCGGTAGCCTCTATTCAGCCGCCGCCTTCGCCGCCTTCAGGGGCTTGCGCTCCAGCACCGGCTTGAGGAAGCGGCCGGTGTGGGAGCGCGGATTTTTCGCGATGTCCTCGGGCGTGCCCATGGCCACGATCTCGCCGCCGCCATCGCCGCCCTCGGGGCCGAGGTCCAGCACCCAGTCGGCGGTCTTGATGACTTCGAGATTGTGCTCGATCACCACCACCGAATTGCCCTGATCGACCAGTTCGTGCAGCACTTCGAGCAGCTTCTTCACGTCATGGAAATGCAGGCCGGTGGTGGGTTCGTCCAATATATAGAGCGTCCGCCCGGTGGAGCGGCGCGACAGCTCCTTCGACAGCTTGACGCGCTGCGCCTCGCCGCCGGACAGGGTGGTGGCCTGTTGGCCCACATGCACGTAATCGAGGCCGACGCGGGTCAGGGTCTGCATCTTGTCGCGGATCGAGGGGGCGGCCTTGAACAGTTCGCGCGCCTCCTCCACCGTCATGTCGAGCACGTCGGAGATCGACTTGTTGCGATATTTCACCTCCAGCGTCTCGCGGTCGTAGCGTTTGCCCTTGCACACGTCGCAAGTGACATAGACGTCGGGGAGGAAGTGCATCTCGATCTTGATCAGCCCGTCGCCCTGGCAGGCCTCGCAGCGGCCACCCTTCACGTTGAAGGAGAAGCGTCCCGGGGCATAGCCGCGCGCCTTGGCTTCGGGCAACTGGGCGAACCATTCGCGAATGGGGGTGAAGGCGCCCGTATAGGTGGCGGGATTGGAGCGCGGGGTGCGGCCAATCGGCGACTGGTCGATGTCGATGACCTTGTCGAGATGTTCCAGCCCCTCGATCCGGTCGTGGGGCGCGGGATGTTCCATCGCCCCATTGAGCCGCCGCGCCACGCCCTTGAACAGCGTGTCGATGACGAGGGTCGACTTGCCGCCGCCCGAGACGCCGGTGATGCAAGTGAAAGTGCCCAGCGGGATTTCCGCTGTGACATTCTTCAGATTGTTGCCGCGCGCGCCCACCACCTTGAGCACGCGGCCGGGCTGCGCCTTGCGCCGCTTGGCGGGCACGGGGACTGATTTGCGGCCGGTGAGATAATCGCCGGTGAGGGACTTCGGGTCGGCCATGACCTCCGCAGGCGTGCCCTTGGACACGATATGGCCGCCGTGAATGCCCGCGCCCGGGCCGACGTCCACCACATAATCGGCGGTGAGGATCGCGTCCTCGTCATGTTCGACCACGATCACGGTGTTGCCAAGGTCGCGCAGGCGGCGCAGGGTCTCCAACAGCCGCTCGTTGTCGCGCTGGTGCAGGCCGATGGAGGGCTCGTCCAGCACATAGAGCACGCCGGTCAGACCCGAGCCGATCTGCGAGGCCAGGCGAATGCGCTGGCTCTCGCCGCCCGACAGGGTGCCCGAAGCGCGGGCCAGCGTCAGATAGTCGAGGCCGACGTCGCGCAGGAAGGTGAGGCGTTCGCGGATCTCCTTCAGGATGCGCGCGGCGATTTCGTTGCGCTTCTTGTCGAGGCGCTTCGGCAGATCGGTCGCCCACTGCACGGCGTCCTTGACGGACAGTTCGGAAATCTCGCCGATATGATGTGTGTCGATCTTCACCGCCAGCGCCTCGGGCTTCAGGCGGAAGCCCTTGCAGGCGGCGCAGGGCTTGGCGGACATGTAGCGGGAAATTTCCTCGCGCGCCCACTCGCTTTCGGTTTCGAGATAGCGCCGCTCCAGATTGCTGACCACGCCTTCGAAGGGTTTGCGCACGTCATAGGCCCGCAACCCATCGTCATAGGAAAAGCGGATCGGCTCCTCGCCGGAACCATAGAGAATGGCGTCGCGGGTCTTCTTGGGCAGGTCGGCCCAGAGGGTGCGCAGGTTGAACTTGTAGTGCTTGCCCAGCGACTCGAGGGTCTGGTTATAATAAGGCGAGGTCGATTTCGCCCAGGGCGCGATAGCGCCCTTGCCCAGCGGGGCCTGCGGATTGGGGACCACCAGCTCGGGGTCGATCTTCTGCTCGGAGCCGAGCCCGCTACAGGTCGGGCAGGCGCCGAAGGGATTGTTGAAGGAGAACAGCCGGGGCTCGACCTCCGGAATCGTGAAGCCGGAGACGGGGCAGGCGAATTTGGAGGAGAAGATGATCCGCTTGGGCTCGCCCTTGGGATCCTTCTCGTCCGCATATTCCATGATGGAGATGCCGTCGGCCAGTTCCAGCGCGGTTTCGAAGGAATCGGCCAGCCGCGCGCCGATGTCGGAGCGCACCACGATGCGGTCCACCACCACGTCGATGTCGTGCTTGAGCTTCTTGTCCAGCGCGGGCGCGTCGGCGATGTCGTGATATTCGCCGTCGATCTTCAGGCGCTGGAAGCCGCGCTTCATGAAGTCGGCGATTTCCTTGCGATACTCGCCCTTGCGGCCCCGGATGACGGGGGCCAGCAGGAACAGGCGCGTGCGCTCGGGCAGGGCCAGCACCCGGTCCACCATCTGGCTCACCGTCTGGCTCTCGATGGGCAGGCCGGTGGCGGGGGAATAGGGCACACCCACCCGCGCCCACAAAAGGCGCATGTAGTCGTGGATCTCGGTGACCGTGCCCACCGTGGAGCGCGGGTTTTTGGAAGTGGTCTTCTGCTCGATGGAAATGGCGGGCGACAGGCCGTCGATCTGATCGACGTCCGGCTTCTGCATCATCTCCAGAAACTGGCGGGCGTAGGCCGAGAGCGACTCCACATAGCGGCGCTGTCCCTCCGCATAGATCGTGTCGAAGGCGAGCGACGACTTGCCCGACCCCGAAAGTCCCGTGAACACGACCAGTTGATCGCGCGGGATCGTGAGGTCCACGTTCTTCAGATTGTGCTCGCGCGCGCCGCGAATGGTGATCTGCCGCAAGTCTGTCGCGCGCTTGGCCTGGGCGGCCTCTTGCGCTGCGGTGCGGGCGGGCGGCGCGGGCTGAGCCGGCTTGGCGGGCTTGGCCGCTTGGGCGCGCACGGGAGTTTTCGGCGGCTTCATGGGATCTGATCCGAAGATGGAGGATTTTGTAGGTTACGTACAGGTTCTGCCTGTGGATGGCCATCGCCATCCAGGGGGCGAGGAAATCCACAGGCGCGGCGCGGGCTTGGCCTGATCGTTCAACTAAAGTTGAATCACCTTTGTACGTAAGGCGCTCGCATGATGCTTTGATTACGGATAGTTTGAGGCTGCAATTGGACTATTCGATAATAATTCGGCGTCCCGAAACGCCCGGCCCCCAAGAGGCAATATGTCAGCCACCACACTCACCTCCGACGCTTCTCCAGCTGGCCGCAAGCCCTGGTATCGCCACCTCTACGCTCAGGTTCTCGTCGCCATCGTCCTTGGCGCGCTGCTGGGCTGGCTGGACCCCGTTCTGGCGAAGAACGACTGGATCAAGGCCATGGGCGACGGTTTCGTCAGCCTGATCAAGATGGTCATCGCCCCCATCATCTTCTGCACGGTGGTCTCCGGCATCGCGCATGTGAACGAGGCCAAGAAGGTTGGTCGGGTCGGCGTCAAGGCGCTGGTCTATTTTGAGATTGTCTCGACCTTCGCGCTGGTTCTGGGGCTCCTCATCGCCAATCTGCTCCAGCCCGGCGCGGGTTTCTCCGGCAAGGGCGACGCGGCCGCGGTGGCGGGCTTCGCCAAGCAGGCGGGCGAGATGAAGAGCATAGATTTCGTGCTCCACATCATCCCCGACAGCGTGGTCGGCGCCTTCGCGCGCGGCGACATTCTGCAAGTGCTGCTGTTCTCGATCCTGTTCGGCTTCTCGCTGATGGCTCTGGGCGAACGTGGCCATACGGTGCGCTCGCTGGTCGACGACATGGCTCACGCCATGTTCGGCGTCATCGCCATCGTGGTGCGCGCCGCGCCCATCGGCGCCTTTGGCGCCATGGCCTACACCATCGGCCGTTATGGTCCGCAGGCTTTGGGCAATCTGGCCGGGTTGATCGCCACTTTCTACCTCACCGCCGTGTTGTTCGTGGTTCTGGTGCTGGGGATCATCGCGCGGATCGCCGGGTTCTCGATCTTCAAGTTCATCGCCTATATCAAGGATGAGCTGCTGATCGTGCTGGGCACCAGCTCCTCGGAAAGCGCTCTGCCGCAGATGATGGAGAAGCTGGAGCGCCTTGGCTGCTCGAAGTCGGTGGTGGGTCTGGTCGTGCCGACCGGCTACTCCTTCAACCTCGACGGCACCAACATCTATATGACTCTGGCGACGCTGTTCATCGCCCAGGCCCTGAACGTGCCCCTGACCTTCGGCGAGCAGATGACCATCCTTGTGGTCGCGATGCTCACCTCCAAGGGCGCCAGCGGCATCACCGGCGCCGGCTTCATCACCCTCGCGGCGACGCTGGCGGCGGTGCGTCCCGAACTGCTGCCAGGCATGGCCATCGTGCTGGGCATCGACAAGTTCATGAGCGAATGCCGCGCCCTCACCAATCTCGCCGGCAATGGCGTGGCCTGCGTGGTCGTGGCCTGGTGGGAAGGCGAGCTTGATCGCGACAAGCTGAACAAGGGCCTCAATCGCGTGATCGACCCGACCAATATCGAGACGGCGGTCACCACGGGCTGAATTTGGACGACTGGATGGCGGCGGGCTTGCGCCCGCCGTTTCCGTTTGCTAGAACAAATACAGAACGAACCTTGGCCGCTGATCTTTCTGGCCTCCGATCCCCCGCAGTTGTGGACAATGTTCCGCAGGGAGGGGCGCGGGAGCCTTCGGGCGGTTAGGGTGCGCCTAAGCGTCGGCGAAGGGCCGACCCCATCTATTGGAGAGCCTCATGTCAGGCAGCGTCAACAAGGTCATTCTCGTCGGCAATCTGGGGCGCGACCCGGAAGTGCGCCGCACCGGCAACGGCGATCCCATCGTCTCCTTCTCCGTCGCGACCGCCGAGACCTGGCGCGACAAGGCCACCGGCGAGCGCAAGGAGCGCACCGAATGGCACAATGTGACGATCTTCAACGAGGCGCTGGGCAAGATCGCCGAGCAATACTGCAAGAAGGGCTCGAAGGTTTACCTTGAGGGCCAGCTCCAGACCCGCGAATATACGGACAAGGACGGCAATCAGCGCAAGGCCACCGATGTGGTTCTGCAACGCTTCCGGGGCGAGCTGACCCTGCTCGACAGCCGCGGCCGTGAAGGCGGCGGCGAAGAGCGCGTCGGCTACGGTGGCGGCCAGTCTTCGGGTGGCGGCGGCGGTGGCGGCTACAGCCGCCCGGCGGCTGGCGGCGGTCGTCCCGCCCAGGTCGGCAGCGGCGGCGGCGGCGGTGGCCGCTCCGAGCCCATCGACGACGATATCCCGTTCTGAGCGGGGGAGGCAGTCGGCAGTCGGAATTGGGCAGTCGGGTGGATTGTCATTGACGGCAGGCGCGCGATTCGAAAATTCGACTGCCGACTGCCGACTGCCGACTGCCGATAATTGGCTATCATGGCGGGAATCGGATATATAAAAAAGACACCTTTTCACCCTGATGGGATTGTTTGGTATTGGCCGATAACGACGACGTTCAGCAGCCCTCGGGCCCCGACATCCGCCCGGTTTCCATCACCGACGAGATGAAGCGCAGCTATCTCGATTACGCCATGAGCGTGATCGTCAGCCGCGCGCTTCCCGATGTGCGCGACGGGCTCAAGCCCGTGCATCGGCGCATTCTGTTCTCGATGACCGAGAACGGCTATACACCCGACAAATCCTATGTGAAGAGCGCCCGCATCGTCGGCGACGTGATGGGTAAATATCATCCGCACGGCGACTCCGCGATCTATGACGCCCTCGTTCGCATGGCCCAGCCCTTCTCCATGCGCCTTCCGCTGATCGACGGGCAGGGCAATTTCGGCTCGGTCGACGGCGATCCGGCGGCGGCGATGCGCTACACCGAATCGCGTCTGGCGCGTCCCGCGCTGGCTTTGGCGCAGGACATCGACCTCGATACGGTCGATTTCCAGGCCAACTACGACGGCAAGGAGCATGAGCCCGTCGTCATGCCCGCCCGCTTCCCGAATCTGCTGGTGAATGGCGCTGGCGGCATCGCGGTCGGCATGGCCACCAATATTCCGCCCCACAATCTGGGCGAAGTGATCGACGCCGTCTTCGCGATCATGGACAATCCCGACATCACGACCGACGAGCTGATCGAGATCGTTCCCGGTCCCGATTTCCCCACGGGCGGCATCATGCTGGGCCGGGGCGGGGCGCAGCTCGCCTATCAGACCGGGCGCGGCTCCGTTCTGGTGCGCGCCAAGGCCGAGGTGGAGCAGATCCGCAAGGATCGCGAAGCCCTCATCATCACCGAGATTCCCTATCAGGTGAACAAGAGCACGCTGCTCGAGAAGATCGCCGAACTGGTGCGCGATAAGCGCGTCGAGGGCATCTCTGAGCTGCGCGACGAGTCCGACCGCGACGGCATGCGCATCGTCATCGAGATCAAGCGCGATGCGGTCGCCGATGTGGTGCTGAACCAGCTCTATCGCTACACGCAGCTGCAAAACTCCTTTGGCTGCAACATGATCGCCCTGAACGGCGGTCGTCCGGTCATGCTGACCCTGAAGGACTTCCTGCGCGCCTTCGTCGATTTCCGCGAGGAGGTCGTCACCCGCCGCACGAAGTTCCTGCTCAACAAGGCGCGCGACGGCGCCCATGTGCAGGTCGGCCTCGCCATCGCGGTCGCCAATATCGACGAAGTGATCCGCCTCATCCGCACCTCGCCTGACGCTGCGGCGGCGCGCGAGGCCCTGATGGGCCGCGATTGGGCCGCCCATGACATGGCGCCCCTGATCGCGCTGATCGCCGATCCTCGCCATTCGCTGAACGAAGACGGCAGCTATCGCCTGTCCGAGCAGCAGGCCCGCGCCATCCTCGAACTGCGCCTGCAACGCCTCACGGCGCTCGGCCGCGACGAGATCGCGGAGGCCTTGAACAAGCTGGCGGTCGAAATCGCCGATTACCTTGATATTCTGCGCTCGCGCGAGCGCGTCTTCACCATCATCAAGGACGAGATGACGGCGATCAAGACCGCGCACGCCACGCCGCGCCGCACCATCATCGTGGATAGCGATGCGGATATGGAGGATGAAGACCTCATCCAGCGCGAGGACATGGTCGTCACCGTGTCCCATGCGGGCTATATCAAGCGCGTACCGCTCTCCACCTATCGGGCGCAGCGTCGCGGCGGCAAGGGCCGCTCGGGCATGTCCACCCGCGAGCAGGATTTCGTGGCGAGCCTCTTTGTGGCGACGACCCACCAGCCGGTATTGTTCTTCTCCTCGCTGGGTCAGGTCTACAAGCTCAAGGTCTGGCGCCTGCCGCAGGCTGGCCCGACCGCCGTCGGCCGTTTCCTCGAAAATATCCTGCCGCTTGAGAAGGGTGAGCGCATCACCACCATCATGCCGCTGCCCGAGGACGAGGCGGCCTGGGAGGCGCTGGACGTCATGTTCGCCACCACCGGCGGCACGGTGCGGCGCAACAAGCTGTCGGATTTCACCTCGGTCAACCGCGCGGGCAAGATCGCCATGCGCCTCGACGAGGGCGAGGGCATCGTCAATGTGCAGATGTGCACCGAGATGGACGACGTGCTGCTGACCACCGCCAAGGGCCAGTGCATTCGTTTCCCCACGACCGACGTGCGCGTTTTCAAGGGCCGCGACAGCATGGGCGTGCGCGGCATCAATCTGAGCGAAGGCGACCGGCTCATCTCCATGGCGATTCTGCGCCATGTGGACGCCAGCGCCGAGGAGCGTGAGGCCTATCTGCGCCGCCGCCGTGCGGTGGCTGGCGAGGTCGAGGCCGAGACGGCCGCCGTCGAAGAGGAGACGGAGGCGCTCGCCGCCGACGCCGCCGAGACCATGTCGCAAGAGCGTTACGCGGAGCTCGGGGCTCTGGAGCAGATCATTCTCACGGTGTCCGAGAATGGTTTCGGCAAGCGCACCTCGTCTTATGAATATCGCATCACCGGACGCGGCGGCAAAGGCATCGTCGCCATGGTCGTCAATCCGCGCAACGGACCGCTCGTGGCGTCCTTCCCCGTGGAGGCTGGCGACGGCATCATGCTGGTGACCGACGGCGGGCAGTTGATCCGCTGCCCGGTCGAGGGCATCCGGGTCGCCGGTCGCGGCACCCAGGGCGTCATCGTGTTCCGCACGGACTCGAAGGAGCATGTGGTCTCGGTCGAGCGCATCAGCGATGACGACGCCAATGGCGACAATGGCGAGGCGACCGAGGCTGCGGACGGCGCCGAGGGCTGACGACTGTTGGGGACGGCGACATGGTGCAAGTGGCGGCGCTCTATACGGGAACCTTCGATCCCCTCACCAATGGCCATGCGGATGTGATCCGCCAGGCCGCCCGGCTTTGCGGGCGGTTGATCGTGGCCATCGGCGTGCATCCCGGCAAGAAACCGGTGTTTGAAGCGCAGCAGCGCGCCGACATGATCCGCGCCTGCGGGGCGCCGCTGGTGGCGGGCACGGGTTGCACGCTCGAGGTCGTCACCTTCGACGGGCTCGCGGTGGAGGCGGCGCGCCAGCATGGCGCCACGCTTCTGGTGCGCGGCCTGCGCGACGCCACGGATTTCGACTATGAAATGCAGATGGCGGGGATGAACGGGGCGATGGCGCCTAACGTCACCACCGTCTTTTTGCCCTCGTCTCCCGGTCTTCGCCACATTACAGGCACCTTGGTGCGCCAGATCGCCGCCATGGGCGGAGATGTGGCCGCCTTCACGCCGCCACTGGTGGCGCAGGCGCTGGCCGCGCGTTTCGCGCGCGGCTGACCGCTTCATCCCTTGCTAGACTTGTTCGAAAGAGGATCTCCCATGACCATCGATCGCCGCAGCTTACTGGCCGCCATCCCCGCGCTCGCCTTTTCAGGCGAGGCCTTCGCCCAGGCGGCGGATCCGGCCAATACGCTCTTCATTGACCTTAAGGACGGCCGCGTCACCATTCGCCTGCGGCCCGATCTCGCCCCCAAACATGTGGAGCAGATCAAGGCGCTGGTCGCCCGCAAATTCTATGACGGCATCGTGTTCCACCGGGTCATCGCGGGCTTCATGGCCCAGACGGGCGATCCCAAGGGCAATGGCACGGGCGGTTCGGATCTGCCGAACATTCCCGCCGAATTCTCCTCAACGCCTTTCAAGCGCGGCACTTTGGGCATGGCCCGCTCGCAGAGCCCCAATTCGGCCAACTCGCAATTCTTCATCTGCTTCGGCGACGCCGCGTTCCTGAATGGCCAGTATACGGTCTTCGGCGAGGTGACGTCGGGCATGGATCTGGTGGACAAGATCAAGAAGGGCGATCCCAACAACAATGGATCGGTGACGGCGCCCGACCGCATGTTGAAGGTTCGGCTCGCCAGCAATCCCGATTGAGCGGCTTCTGATCTGCTTGATGGTTTACCGGGGCGGCGCGGACGGCTATAGCAGTCCGCCCGCTCGCCGCCAGCTTCACCGCGCGCGCGATCACGAAACCATCACCCAAGGAGGTCCGCCATGTCGGACGAAGGAAAAGCGCCCAAGGCCGATAAGGTGAAGAAGCCCGCCAAGGCGCCTGTCAAGAAGGCCCCCAAGGCCGCCGCCGCCAAGCCCGCCAAAGTGGCGGCTGAGCAGTCTGTGGACTTGAACAGGCTGACGCTGGAGACCACCAAGGGCCCCGTCGTCATCAAGTTGCGCCCGGACCTCGCGCCCAACCACGTCGCCCATATTTCGAAGCTCGTCTCCGAGGGCTTCTATGACGGCATCGTGTTCCATCGCGTGATCGAGGGCTTCATGGCCCAGACCGGCTGCCCCCATGGCACTGGCACGGGTGGGTCGAAGTATCCGAACCTGAAGCAGGAATTCAACGCGCAGCCGCATGTGCGCGGCACCTGCTCCATGGCCCGTTCGTCGAACCCCGACAGCGCCAACTCGCAGTTCTTCATCTGCTTTGACGACGCCGGGTTCCTCAACCGTCAATATACGGTCTGGGGCGAGGTGACCTCCGGCATGGAGAATGTGGACAAGATCAAGCGCGGCGAGCCCGTGCGCGATCCCGACAGCATCGTCTCGGCGAAGCTGGGCTGATCGAGGGTCGTCGGCAGTCTGGGGAGAGCGATCTTTCCAGGCTGACTGCTGCGGGCTCCAGCGATCTGAATCATCTGGTTGAAACGCCAGCCGCTCCCCTCCCCCTGTGGGGAGGGGTACGGGGTGGGGGTCATGCGATCTTGGGCATTGGCGCTGAAGCAACCGCGCCAACGATCAGCATGCGCAGACCCCCACCCCGTCCGCTGGCGCGGCCGCCCCTCCCCACAGGGGGGAGGGTTTGCAGCGCTAGCGATCTGGAGTGAGGCGCAACGCCAGCAGCTTCTCTCCCCCCTGTGGGGAGAGATTAGAGAGTGGGGGTCTACGCATATCGGGAGTTGGCGCTTCGCAACCGCGCCA
>CAIUWR010000070.1 GCA_903902915.1 uncultured Hyphomicrobiales bacterium
ACTTCGTCCTAAATCTCATCAAGGAGATACCAGACAAGGCGTCCCTCAAGACAAGACGCAAGACCCTCGGTTGGGACGATCAGTACCTCCACGACGCCCTGATGCAAAAATGGCGGTGATAGTGTTCAAGCGATTGCCCTGTCCATGGCCCCAAGGCGCCGCTGTGTCAGGCGGCGGCGTTCATCTTCTTCGAGACGAGTTCGCGCAGATGGATCAAGTCGCGCGCGAACAGGCGGATGCCCTCCGCCAGCTTCTCGGTCGCCATGGCGTCTTCGTTGAGCATGAAGCGGAAGGCCTTTTCATCCAGCGACATGCGCGCAGGGGCCACAACTGAGGCCTGGGCGGGGTCGAGACGGCGCGCCAGCGTCTCTTCGCTCTTGGCCAATTCGTCCAGCAGTTGCGGCGAGATGGTCAGGCGGTCGCAGCCAGCCAGAGCCTCGATCTGGCCAAGGTTGCGGAAGGACGCGCCCATGACCACGGTGCTGATGTCATGCGCCTTGTAATAGCTGTAGATATTGCGCACCGAGAGCACGCCGGGATCGGTCTCGGGCGTGTAGCTCTTGCCCTCGTTCTTGACGAACCAGTCATAGATGCGCCCCACGAAGGGCGAGATGAGGAAGGCGCCCGCATCGGCGCAGGCGGCCGCCTGGGCGAGGTTGAAGATGAGCGTCATGTTGCAATCGACGCCCTCCTTCTGGAGCACTTCCGCCGTGCGGATGCCCTCCCACGTCGCGGCGAGCTTGATCAGGATGCGCTCGCGCCCGATGCCGCGCGCTTCATAATCGGCGATCAGCGCGCGGGCCTTGGCGAGCGACCCTTGCGTGTCGAAGGACAAATCCGCGTCCACCTCGGTGGAGACGCGGCCGGGCACGATGCGCGCGAGCTCCGCGCCGAAGCTCACAGCGAGCCGGTCGGTGACGGCGCTAGTGAGCGCCTTGCGGCTGACGCCCCATTCGATGGCCTCATCGACGATGGCCTTGTAGGCGGGCATTTGCGCGGCCTTCAGGATCAGGGTCGGGTTGGTGGTGCAATCGGTCGGCTTGAAAGCGCCAATCGCCTCCATGTCCCCGGTGTCGGCGACCACGGTGGTCATGGTCTTGAGCTGGTCGAGTTTCGAGGTCATGGGGGCTCCGTTCATTTGCGCGCAATATAGGCCCTGCGCGCCCCGCCGCAATTCGCAATGTCAGTCCGTCACAGCATAAGTCGAGAGCCCGCGCCGGTTTTCGTCGATTTCCAGCTTTTGCGAGAGCGAAGGCATGGCGCGATCATAGCAATCGGTGCGCGGACAGGTGCGGCAGGTGACGCCGATGGGGGTGACGATCTGCGGGTCGTCGAGGCTCAGCCCATCCGCATAGATTAACTCCTTGGCGAAAGGCAGGGCGCAGCCAAGCCCGACCGCCAATTGCCCCACCCGGCTCGGTAGACCGCCGCGCGCATTGACCCGCGCGGGGGCCTCGATGGTGCGCGCGATGCAGAAAAAGCTCGCGCCATCGGGCATGCGCGACACCTGCACCCGCAACATGCCCGGCGTGGTGAAGGCGTCATAGACGTTCCAGCGCGGACAGGCCGCGCCAAAGCGCGCGATATGGATGCCCGAGGCCGAGAAGCGCTTGGAAATATTGCCCGCGATATCCACGCGAATGAGATGGAAGGGCACGCCCTCCGCGCCCGGACGGCGCAGGGTGGTGAGCCGGTGGCAGACCTGCTCGAAGGACACGCCGAAGCGGTGCTGCAACACATTGATGTCGTAGCGCGTCTGCTTCACCGCTTCGAAGAAACGCTCATAGGGCAGCATGACGGCGGCGGCGAAATAATTGGCCATGGCGGAGCGGGCCAGAGCGTCAGCCTCAGGGCGGGTGAATTTCCCCCGCGACACGGCGGCGTCGATCTCGCGGCGATAGCCCAGAAAGGCGATCTGATGGGCGAGCTGGAAGGTGCGGCCCGGCGCGGAGAGCATTTCCGACAGGCTGAGCCGACGCGTCAGCACGTTGAAGTTGCGCAGCAGGCCCGGCATGGAGGCGGCGGGCGCGATCTCCACATCGACCGCGAAACGCTCAGCCAGCACCCGCACCAGATCCTGATGCAATGTGTGCAGGCCGAGATGATTGTCCTGCCACAGGGCGGCGGCGGCCTCCTCAAGCCCGGGAAAATAATTCAACCGCTCTTGCAGGAAGGTCGTCACCTCCTCGGAGGGGAGCGTCACCGGCACGTCGCCGCCCTCCAAAGCGTCCGTCGAGGCGCTGGGCTGCGCGCCGCTCCGCGCGGCCTCGTAGGCCGCCAGCAAGGCGCGGCCGATGGCGGGCAGCGTGCTCACGACTTCCTTCACATCGGAGCCCTTCACTTCCGCACCGTCAAACAGCGGATCGGACAGGGCCTCCATGAGTTCGGCGGTGAGCCGCGCGTCGTCCTCGCCGCCCAGCGATCCCAATTCGATCTGGAAGCGTTCCGCGAGGCGCAGCAGCACATTGACCGTCACCGGCCGCTGGTTGGATTCCAGCAGGTTGAGGTAGCTGGGCGAAATGCCCAGCTCCGCCGCCATCTGCGCCTGATTGAGGCGTTTGTCCTGTCGCAGGCGGCGCAGCTTGCCGCCGATCTTCACCGCACGCATGGTCAGGCTCCCGTTAGTAAATTTACACACATTTTACAAAATCAAGTTTGTAAATTTGACGCGGATTTTCCACGCTCACTGCTCGGCTCCTGATGAATATTGCCACAAAACCGGAAAGTTTGCATCATCATTTCATCGCGAACATGGCTTCGCAGCATTTACACCGAGGTAAATCACATGTCCTACAGCCCCCAGATCCGCCGCGATTACACGCAGGCCGAGGTCAAGCGTCTCTCGGGCTCCGTGCGCATCGAACATACGCTCGCCCGCCTCGGCGCCGCCCGCCTGCGGGAACTGCTTGGCGCCCGCCCCTTCGTGCGCTCGCTGGGCGCCATGACCGGCAATCAGGCCATGCAGCAGGTGAAGGCCGGCCTTGACGCTATCTATCTCTCGGGCTGGCAGGTCGCCGCAGACGCGAACAATGCGGGCCAGATGTATCCCGACCAGTCGCTTTATCCGGCCTCCTCGGTCCCCGACGTCGTGCGCCGCATCAACAACGCCCTGATGCGCGCCGATCAGATCGCCCATCTGGAAGGCGACAATGAGACCTATTGGTTCGCCCCCATCGTCGCCGATGCGGAAGCGGGCTTCGGCGGCCCGCTCAACGCCTTCGATCTGATGAAGAGCATGATCGAGGCGGGCGCGGCGGCGGTGCATTTCGAGGACCAGTTGGCGTCCGAGAAGAAGTGCGGGCATCTGGGCGGCAAGGTTCTGGTGCCCACCCGCACCTTCATCCGCACGCTCAATGCGGCGCGGCTGGCGGCTGACGTCAGCGGGGTCGACACGCTTTTGATGGCGCGCACCGACGCCCATTCGGCGACCCTGATCACCTCCGACATCGACGACGAAGACCACGCCTTCATCGACCGCTCGAGCCGGACGCCGGAGGGCTTCTATCGCCTGAAGCAGGGCGACCATCACTCGGTCGAACACGCCATCGCCCGCGGTCTGGCCTATGCGCCTTACGCGGATCTGGTGTGGTGGGAGACCTCGGAGCCGGATCTGGGCGAGGCGCGCGAATTCGCGCAGGAGTTCCAGCGCCAGCACCCCGGCCGCTTGCTCGCCTACAACTGCTCGCCCTCGTTCAACTGGCTGGCGAAAATGAGCCTTTCGGACGCGGCTGAATTCCAGGAGGCCATCGCCGACATGGGCTATCGCTTCCAGTTCGTGACGCTGGCCGGGTTCCATGCGCTGAACCTGTCCATGTTCGAACTGGCCAAGGGCTACGCCTCGCGCGGCATGGGCGCTTACGCAGAGATGCAGCAGCGCGAAGTCGGCACCGGCTATTTCGACGCGGTGGGCATGGCGGTCTCCGGCGGCCAGTCCTCCACCACGGCGATGCAGGGCTCCACCGAGACCGCGCAGTTCCAATCCGCAGCGGAATGATCTTTTCAACCTGAGCAGGAGACTTCACATGAAACAAGAATTCTGGGTCGTCGGCGGCCAATATTCCGACACGCGCTTCACGGACCTCATCAAGGGCACGCAAAGCGTCGATGGTCCGTTCAGCTCTTACGAGCAGGCGGAAACCGCGTGGAAAGCAACCACGCAGCAGCACCGCAGCGACGCCTGCGCCCGCTTCACCATCGTCGCCTGCGCCCCCAACCCGCGCCGCAAGGCGGCGTGAGGTTTCGCGCAAGCGGTGAATGAGAATGGCCCGGGCGCTGGGATGCGCCCGGGTTTTTTTATGGGGCGTGCCAATCCAAGACTTTGGCTGAGGCAATGCAGTCATCTTGAAAAGGCAAGGCGAATGCATTACCTTTGTGAAAGCATTTCTTGAGCGGAGCGCGCCATGTCTGCCACCCTCGAACTTGAATCCACGCTGACCGACCGCTACCAGACCACCGTGCCAGAAACCGTGCGTCGTGCGCTCAGGCTCGGCAAGCGCGATAAGATCCACTACACGATCCGCCCCAGTGGCGAGGTGGTGCTGACCCGCGCAGCCAGTCCGGGGGACGAAGACGCTGCGCTCGGCCCGTTCCTTATGTTCCTGGCGCGCGATATCGCCAGCCACCCCGAGCGCTTGCAGGCTGTGGACGCTGCGCTGGTGCAACGCCTCCAGTCCCTCGTTGGCGAGGTCGAAGTGGATCTCGATGCGCAGTTGTCGGCGGACGATGAATGAGCGCGGCCAAGCCTGCTCGCCTTGTCGTCCACGGCTGGACTATATTCGCTCATCCCCTGTTTCTAGCGCAAATCGAAGTGCTGGCTCAGCAGGTGGAGACCCTCCGACGCAAGGACGGGGTTGGCTACGTCAAGAAGAACGCCAGCAAGCGACTGGTGGCGATCACCAGATTGGCGTTCGAGCTCATCCCGCAAGACCCCGCGCGGCCTGAGTATCGACAGGGCGGAACCCTTGGCGATGATCGAAAGCATTGGTTTCGGGCGAAATTCTTCCAGCAGTACCGATTGTTCTTCCGCTACCACGCGCCGAGCAAGATCATCGTGTTCGCGTGGGTCAATGATGAGGACACGAAGCGCGCCTATGAGAGCGGCGACGACGCCTATCGCGTGTTTCGCAAAATGCTGGAAGATGGTCGTCCGCCTGACGACTGGAACGGCTTGCTGGCTGAGGCTCAGGCTGAGGAACAACGCCTGCTGGACTTCGCCGCAAAAAAAATCCCATGAGGGGGTGTTGACGTCCCGCCACGATCAGGCGTGCACGCCAGCATCGACCGCCTCGATATAATCGAGCACATCGTCGGCCCGGCCGCTGCGCACGAGCTGCATGGCCGACTGACCGGAAAAGCCGGGCAGGGGTTCGGAGCGATACCAGGCATAGGCCATCAGCGCCGAGCCAAAGCGCGGTTCAACCTTGTTGATGACCTCGACCATTTCGCGCAGGCGCCGCTGGGTTTGGTCGGACCCGATCCCGTCCCTCCGCTGAACAGCATCCATGCCGAGCCCGGCGGTGCGGGCGATCTCTTCAATGGTCGTGCGGAGCGTTTCCGCGATCTTGCGCGGAGCGAAGAGGCCGTCGTCGACATATTGGTCCAGGCTCATGGCGCATGTTCCCCGTCTTTTACTGACAGAAAATGGCGGCCAAATTGGCGAGATGCAAGGCTCCGTGAAAGCGCTGCCTACTTCCTGAACAACCCCTTCGCGCCCGCCACCTCCCCCGCGATGAAATCCGCCACCGTCTTCACCCGCAGCATGTCGCGGGTGTCCTCGTGGGTCACGATCCAGTAAGCGCGGGTGAAGGTGGTTGCGGGCAGGACGATTTGCAGCTCGGGGTCGCGGCGGGCGTGATAGTCATGCAGGATTCCGATGCCCGCCCCCGCGCGCACCGCCTCCGCCTGGCCCACCGCGCTGGCGTTTTCGATGCGGCGGAAGCGGGGGCTGAAGAGGTCGGGCATGAAATTCAGCGCGTGGGAAAAAATCAGATCCTGCACATAGGTCACCAGCACATGGGCGGGCAGATCCTCAATCGTTTCTGGCGCGCCATGGGCGGCGACATAGGTTTTCGCGGCATAGAAATGCAGCGTGTAATCGGTGAGTTTGCGCACGCTGAGCCGCCCCGTCTCCGGCGGATCGATGGTGATGGCGATATCGGCCTCGCGCTTCGACAAGGAGAAGGTGCGTGGCGCCGGGACCAGTTGCACATTGAGATGGGGATGGCGCGCGACGAGGCCGCCGAGCCGCTGGCTCAGGAACAGGGCGCCGAACCCATCGGGCGCGCCAATGCGCACCGTGCCGGAAATCGCCACATCGGCGGCTGACAAATCCGCCTGCGCGCGCAGCATTTCGGCTTCGATCATCTCCGCCGCGCCAAGGAAACGCTCGCCCGCCTGCGTCAGCCGCGCCCCATTGGTGCGTCGCTCGAACAGAACCGCCCCCAGCGCCTTTTCCAGCGCGCTGATCCGGCGGCTGACCGTGCCATGGTCGAGATGCAGCAGGCGCGCGGCGGCGAGGAATTGGCCCGCACGGGCCACCGCCAGAAACAGGCGCGCATTGTCCCAATCCATGGCTTCGCTCTCTGCATTTTTGCACAACGGATGCGAAATATTGCGAATTGCTGTGGGAAAAAGCAAGCTTAGAATGGCTCATCCCAGTCTGGCGAAACGCTGCGGGCTGGCGTCCTGCGAACCGAGGGGAAACGTCCATGCAAGAGCTTACCCATTTCATCGGCGGCAAGCATGTCGCGGGAACGTCGGGCCGTTTTGCCGAGGGCTGGCAACCCATGACCGGCGAGCAGATCTCCCGCGTGCCGCTGGCCTCCAGGGCCGAAATGCGCGCGGCGGTCGAGAACGCCAAGGCCGCGCAGCCCGCCTGGGCCGCCACCAATCCCCAGCGCCGCGCGCGCGTGCTGATGAAATTCCTGCAATTGCTGGAGCGTGACAACGACAAGCTCGCGGAAGTTTTGGCCCGCGAGCATGGCAAGACCATTCCCGACGCCAAGGGCGACATTCAGCGCGGCGTGGAAGTGGTGGAATTCGCCTGCGGCGTTCCGCATCTGTTGAAGGGCGAATTCAGCGATGGCGCCGGGCCGAACATCGACGTCTATTCCCTGCGCCAGCCGCTCGGCGTGGTGGCGGGCATCACGCCGTTCAATTTCCCCGCCATGATCCCCATGTGGAAATTCGCCCCCGCCATCGCCTGCGGCAACGCCTTCATCCTGAAGCCCAGCGAGCGCGACCCCTCCGTGCCCCTGATGCTGGCCGAACTGTTTCTGGAAGCGGGCCTGCCGCCCGGCATCCTCAATGTGGTCAACGGCGACAAGGAGGCGGTGGACGCGCTGCTCGACGATCCCGACATTCAGGCCATCGGCTTCGTCGGCTCCACGCCCATCGCCGAATATGTCTATGCGCGCGGCTGCGCCACGGGCAAGCGGGTGCAGTGCTTCGGCGGCGCCAAGAACCATCTGGTCGTGATGCCCGATGCGGACATGGACCAGACGGTCGACGCCCTCATCGGCGCGGGCTATGGCTCGGCGGGCGAGCGCTGCATGGCGGTCTCGGTGGCTGTGCCAGTGGGCAAGAAGACGGCGGACGAATTGATGCGCCGCCTCATTCCCCGCGTCGAGAGCCTGAAGATCGGCCCCTCCACGGACACGTCCGCCGACTATGGCCCGCTGGTGACGGCGCAGGCGCTGGAGCGGGTGCGCGGCTATGTGGACATCGGCGTTGCGGAAGGCGCGACGCTGGCGGTCGATGGGCGCGGCTTCAAGATGCAGGGCTATGAGAACGGCTATTATCTCGGCGGCTGCCTCTTCGACCATGTGACGCCGGACATGCGCATCTACAAGGAAGAGATCTTCGGCCCGGTCCTGTCGGTGGTGCGCGCGAATACCTATGAAGACGCCTTGAAGCTCTGCAACGATCACGAATATGGCAACGGCGTCGCCATATTCACCCGCGACGGCGACGCGGCGCGCGATTTCGCCTCGCGCGTGCAGGTGGGCATGATCGGCGTGAACGTGCCGATCCCCGTGCCGATCGCCTATTACACCTTCGGCGGCTGGAAACGCTCCGCTTTCGGCGACCTCAACCAGCACGGCCCGGATTCCATCCGCTTCTACACCCGCACCAAGACGGTGACGGCCCGCTGGCCCAGCGGCGTGAAAGATGGCGCGAGCTTCGTGATCCCGACGATGGAGTGAGGTTCCCCTTGATCTGCGGACATGTATCTACTATGTAGATACATGTCCCATGGAGGCCATCATGATCGTGCAAGTCGCTCGTTGGGGAAACAGCCTTGCGCTGCGCATTCCTGGCGCCTTCGCCAAGGAAACGCATCTTTTTGAGTCCAGCATGGTCGATATGAGCGTCGCGGACGGCAAGCTTGTCGTCACGCCTGTCGGCGATACCCCAACCTATGATCTTGCGACGCTTCTTTCATTGATTACGCCGGAGAACCTTCCCAGTGAAAGGGATTTCATCGAAGCCGCGCCAGTCGGCAAGGAAATCTGGTGATCTGGACTATTGCCCCGACGCGGGCGATTTTGTCTGGCTGGAGTTCGATCCGCAGGCGGGACATGAGCAAGCCGGGCGCAGACCCGCGCTGGTTCTGAGCCCGAGGCAATACAACCGCTTGACGGGACTTTGCATCGCCTGCCCCGTCACCAGCCGCGTCCGGGGCTTTCCCTTCGAGGTTCTGATTCCGCCTGACCATCATCCCGGCGGCGCCGTCCTTTGCGACCACGTGAAATCGATGGATTGGGCGGCGCGCAAGGCGCAGTTGATTTCACGCGCGCCGAAAACGGTTCTCGACGAGCTGCGCGCGAAGCTCAAAACGCTTCTGGCGATTCCTTGAGGGCGCGCCTCCCCACACTTCCTGCCGTCTAGCCGCTTTCAGCGCCCGAAAGCCTATGATAGAAGGCGCCTTCTATGACCGGGTGCGGATCCGGATGGCGTTCGCGCGGGCGGCCCGCCACAATTGGAAAGCGAAGGATCGTAATGAGCGAAAGGCGCTCGAGCTTCGGATATGAAGACCTGCTCGCTTGCGGGCGCGGCGAACTGTTCGGCCAGGGCAACGCCCAGCTGCCGTTGCCGCCCATGCTGATGTTCGACCGGATCACGGAAATCTCCGAGACCGGCGGCGCCAATGGCAAGGGTCTGATTCGGGCGGAATTCGACATCAAGCCCGACCTCTGGTTCTTCGGCTGCCATTTCCAGGGCGATCCCGTCATGCCCGGCTGTCTGGGTCTCGACGCCCTGTGGCAGCTCTGCGGCTTCTATCTGGGCTGGCTGGGCTCGCCCGGCCGGGGCCGTGCGCTTGGCGTCGGCGAGGTGAAATTCACCGGACAAGTGTTGCCGAGCGTCCAGAAAGTCGTCTACGGCATTGATTTCAGGCGCGTGTTCCGCACAAAGTTGGTGCTGGGCATCGCCGACGGCTTCGTCGAGGCCGACGGCGTGCGCATTTACGAGGCCAAGGATCTTCGCGTTGGCCTGTTCCAGCCCGGCGCCCAGCCCGGCGCCTGAGACTGATCGGCTATAGTCGCCTCCGATACTGAATCGATTCGCAGGAGAAGCGTATGAGACGGGTTGTCGTCACCGGCATGGGGATCGTCTCCTCGATCGGCAATGATGCGCAGGAGGTCGCGACCTCCCTGCGCAACGCCACCCCCGGCATCGTGCGGGCGGACAAATATGCGGAGCTTGGCTTCCGCTGTCAGGTTCATGGCGCCCCAACCCTCGATCCCGAGACCCTCGTGGATCGGCGCGCCATGCGCTTCCACGGCGGCGGCACGGCCTGGAACCATGTGGCCATGGATCAGGCCATCGCCGATTCCGGCCTCGAGGCCTCCGACATCTCCAACGACCGCACCGGCATCATCATGGGCTCGGGCGGTCCGTCAGCCCGCACCCTCGTGGAAGCGGCCGACATCACCCGCACCAAGGGGCCGAAGCGCGTTGGCCCCTTCGCGGTGCCCAAGGCCATGTCCTCCACGGCCTCCGCCACGCTGGCCACCTGGTTCAAGATCCGGGGCGTCAACTATTCCATCTCCTCCGCCTGCTCCACCTCGGCCCATTGCATCGGCAATGCGGCGGAAATGATCCAATGGGGCAAGCAGGATGTGATGTTCGCGGGCGGCTGCGAGGAGCTGGACTGGACGCTCTCCGTCCTCTTCGACGCCATGGGCGCCATGTCCTCAAGCTACAACGACACGCCGGGCACGGCCTCACGCGCCTATGACAAGACCCGCGACGGTTTCGTGATCGCGGGCGGCGCGGGCGTCTTGGTGCTGGAAGAATACGAGCACGCCAAGGCGCGCGGCGCGAAGATCTATGCCGAAATCGTGGGCTACGGCGCGACGTCCGACGGTCACGACATGGTCGCCCCCTCGGGCGAAGGCGCCATGCGCTGCATGCGCCAGGCGCTGGCCACCGTGAAGGCGCCCATCGACTATATCAATCCGCACGCCACCTCGACCCCCATCGGCGACCTGAAGGAGATCGAGGCGATTCGCGCGGTTTTCGGCGACAAGATCCCGGCCATTTCCGCCACCAAATCGCTGACCGGCCATTCGCTGGGCGCGGCGGGCGTGCAGGAGGCGATCTATTGCCTGCTGATGATGCAGCACGGCTTCATCGCGGAAAGCGCCAACATCACGGAGATCGACCCCGCTTTCGCCGACATGCCGATCCTGCGCAAGCGGCAGGACGGGGCGCAGCTGGGCACGGTGTTGTCGAATTCCTTCGGCTTTGGCGGCACCAACGCCACGCTGGTGATGAAGCACATCGACCTGTAGGCGCCGCAACGTCAGGCGCGTCTCAGCCCCCGAGCGCGTAACGATCTGCAATCATTTGTTACTTTGCCAAAGGGCGGATCCGGGCGACGACTTGCCCGGACGAAAGCTTGAGTTGAATTTTGTTCCGGGTGTGGCGTGAAGGGATGACTGGCTTGTTGATGCAAGGAAAACGCGGCCTGATCATGGGCGTCGCCAACGATCATTCGATCGCCTGGGGAATCGCCAAGGCAGTGGCCGCACAAGGCGCCGAACTCGCCTTCACCTATCAGGGTGAGGCGCTGGGCAAGCGGGTGAAGCCGCTGGCCGCCAGCCTTGGCTCCGAAATCGTCATCCCCTGCGACGTCGAGGACATCGCTAGCGTGGACGCCGTCTTTGACGAACTCTCCCAGCGGTGGGGCAAGCTGGACTTCGTGGTTCACGCCATCGGCTTTTCCGACAAGAACGAGCTCAAGGGCCGTTATATCGAGCAGACGACCCGCGAGAATTTCTCGCGCACCATGGTCATCTCCTGCTTCTCCTTCACGGAAGTCGCCCAGCGCGCGGCCAAGATGATGAACGCTGGTGGGTCGCTGCTGACCCTGACCTATGGCGGCGCCACCCGCGTCATGCCCAATTATAATGTGATGGGCCTCGCCAAGGCGGCGCTGGAGTCCAGCGTGCGCTATCTGGCGAGCGACCTCGGCCCCCAGGGCGTTCGCGTCAACGCGGTTTCCGCCGGCCCCATCCGCACGCTCGCGGGCGCCGGCATCGGGGAGGCGCGGGCGATGTTCTCCTTCCAGCGCGCCCATTCGCCGCTGCGCCGGGCGGTCACCATCGAGGATGTGGGCGGTTCCGCCCTTTATCTTCTGTCCGACCTCTCCTCGGGCGTCACCGGGGAAGTGCATTTCGTGGACGCGGGCTATAACGTGATTTCCATGCCACGCCCGGAGGATATGAGGGAGCAGGAGGATTGATCCTCCCGCTCGCAGCCTTGCATCTCTGACTTTACTTCTCTGATTTTTATTCATAAACTTGAGAATACATTATTTAACGACATTCATTTTCAGGAGCCGCATATGGCCGTTTCCAAGTCCGGGAGCCTGCACGCCGACCGTCAGGATCAGGTCGCAACGTCTTTTCTGCTGATTTTGGCCATTGGCTTCCTGGCCTGCCTTTTCATCTCGATTCCCCCCATCAAGACCACCTGGCTGGCGGGAACCTATAACGACACCGACGACGCCATGCGCATGATCCAGATACGGGACTGGATGGGCGGGCAAGGCTGGTACGATCTGCGCGCGCTGCGGCTCGATCCCCCAGCCGGCGTGCTCATGCATTGGTCGCGGGTCGTGGATATCCCCGTCGCTGGTCTGATCCGCCTGTTCGACCTCTTCGCAGATCAGCAAACGGCCGAACGACTGGCGCGGATCGTCTTTCCGCTCGTCATGCAAGCTTGCCTGCTGCTCGCCACGGGCCTCTGCGGGCGCCTGCTTGCGGGTGCGTTCGGCGGAACGATCGCGATCTTCCTGACCATTGGTTCGGGCATGAGCCTGTGGCAATTCATTCCGGGCCGCATCGACCACCATGGTCCGCAAATCGTGCTGCTGGCGCTGATGACCTGGGCCTGCCTATGCGCGCTCGATCCGAAACGTCCCCATATGGCGGCGGCGGCTGGCCTCTTCGCCGCCCTGAGCCTGTCCATCGCGATCGAAAATCTGCCGTTCATCATCGTGCTCATGGCCATTTTCCCGCTGGCCTACGCCGTGCTGGGGGCGCCCATGCGCGCGGCCCTCGTCTGGATGGGCGCAGGCTTTGCGGCGAGCCTGACGCTTTGCTACGCCCTGTTCCAATCCCCCTCGCTTTGGCTGGTCAGCGCCTGCGATGCGCTTTCGGCGGTACATATTCGTGCGGCGCTGGCGGGCGGAGCCGCGATGATCCTGCTCGCCGCCTTTGATCGCTGGCGCAACCCAGGTCTGCGCGGACGCATTCTGGCGACCGGACTCGCGGGCCTGCTGGCGGCGACGCCCCTATTTCTCGACCGTCAATGCTACTTGGACCCGTTCAGCGGGCTCGACCCGCTGGTGCGCGACCTGTGGCTGGCGGGGGTGCGCGAGGCGCGCAGCATTCCGCAGATGCTCAGGGAGCATCCTGAAGGCTGGGGCGTCTGGGTGATGCCCTGGGCGCTGGGCGCGCTGGCCATGGCCGCCGCTGTGGCCATGGAGCAAGGCCTCTCCAGAATTCGGTACATGGCCCTGCTCGCGATCACGCTGGCGGGCTGCGCCACGGCTTTTTACATGGTTCGTTCAGTCAGCAGCGTGTCGCCGTTGGCCTTGCTGGGCGGCGTGTGGGTGGTGACGCAGCTGCGTCAGGCTTGCGGAAGGCGGGAGCTGATCGCCGCTTTGGCCGTCGTCGCGGCGCTGGCGCCCTTCACGGCGGCCGTCTGGGCTGCTGAGATGCCCATCGCCGAGCGGGCCGATGAGAAAAAGCAGGATGGCGTCGTCGCCAAATGCAATGAAGCCGCCGCCTTCGCGCCGCTGAGGGCTTTGCCGACCGGGCGATTCATGACGCCTCCCGATCTCGGGCCCTTCTTGTTGCTGAATACGAACCATAGCGTGATCGCCGGCCCCTATCATCGCAACAATCACGGCAACCGCCTGATGTTCGACGCTTTCCTGGCGGCGCCGGAGGCCGCGCGGGAGATGTTGCGCGCAGCGGGCGTGAACTATGTGGCCCTATGCGACGCGCCCAATACGGTTGGAGAGCTCATCCAGAAGGCGCCGGATGGACTTGCCGCAGCCATTGCGGAGGACAAGCCGCTGGACTGGCTGCGCCCCATCAAGGCGGACACGCCCCTGCGGGTCTATGAGGTCGTGGCTGGCCCCTGAGCGCTCAGGCTGCGCCCGCGATCTCCGCCACTATGGCTCGCGCCGCCGCTACGGGGTCGGCGGCCTGTGTCACCGGGCGCCCCACGACAAGGTGGTTGGCCCCCGCCGCGATGGCGCGCGCGGGCGTCATCACCCGCTTCTGGTCTCCCAGAACCCCGTCCGCCATGCGAATGCCGGGGGTGACGAGCAGCATGTCCGGCCCCACGAAGGCGCGCATGTCCGCCGCCTCCTCAGCCGAGAGAATGAGCCCATGGATCCCGGCGTCGCGCGCCTGGCTGGCGCGCCGCGCGACGAGATCCTTCACCCCGAAGGCGAAGCCCGCCTCGCTGAGGTCCGCGTCGTCGTAAGACGTCATGACCGTCACCGCGAGCAGCTGCATGGGCGAGCCGCCCAACGCGCCGCGCGCCGCCCGCATGGTCTGGGGATAGGCGTGGATCGTCAGAAAGGTCGCGCCAAGGTCCGCCACCTGTTCGGTGGCGCGGGCCACCGTATTGGGGATGTCGTGCAGCTTGAGATCGAGGAAGACCTTCTTGCCCGCCTTCGCCAGATCGCGGGCGAGACTCAGGCCGCCGCAATAAGTCAGCTCCATGCCGATCTTGTAGAAACTCACGGCGTCCCCCAGCCGCGCCACCATGTCCTCGGCGGAAGAAACGCTCGGCAGATCAAGAGCGACGATGAGGCGATCGCGGGGGTCGATGATGGTCATGGGAGATCCTTGAGACTTATCGCCGGTGAACAACCACGAAGCGCAAGCGGCGTCGAGAGGAAAGCTCCCTCTTGAGCCTAATCCCTTGGCGGCTTCTTGTGCTCGCCGATCTTGCGCAGCAGGGCGATGGCCGGGCGCAGGGCGGGATCATTGCTCATCCGCAGCCGTTGCAGCTCGAACTGACGGCGCGCGCGCTGGGTGCGCTCGCGGATCCCGATCTCCACCTTGTCGCGCGTTTCGCGGAAACCCTCTTCCACACGGTCGCGGGTCTCGCGTATCTCGCCGCGCATTTTCTCGGTCTGCGCCCTGAATTTCACGATCAGCGCAGGCGGCTCCTTCCGGGTCAGCGCGGGAGATCCCGTGGGACGATAGACCCAGACGCGCGCGGGCGGCAGGTTCAGCCAGACCGGCGGAGAAGGCTCGGCCTCGAAAGGCACGGAGCCATTGGCGTGCAGACGCCGGGGAATGGGCGAGACCATGCCATAGGTGAACTGGATGAAGCGCCCCTGAGGCTGCATCATGGCGAAGGACTGGGCCAGCAACTCGATGCGGTCCGCGTCTGGCCTTGTGAGCAAGGGCAGGCTCGACACAATAGCGGCGGCGGGCTCCTCCAGCAGGCCGTCGAGGGTCTTCGCCAGATTATAAGCGTCGCCCTGAACGATCTTGCAGCCCGGAAACCGGCGTGCGAGGAGCTTGCAGAAATAGGCGTCGAATTCGACGAGCACGAGCCGCTCGGGGGCGACGCCCCTCTTGAGCAAGGCCACGGTCACAGGCCCGGTGCCAGGCCCCAACTCGATGATCGGACCGCTCGACAGAGGGTCCACATAACGCGCCATCATGCGCGCGAGAAAACGTCCCGATGGCGACACCGCCCCGGTGATCCTGGGATTTTCCACCCAGGCCTTGAAAAATCGGGCTTCGTCGGCGAACCGCTCCTCAAGCGAGGCCTTGCCATCCCGGCCCTGCGAATTCGAACGCTTTACTTGCGAACGCAAAAGCGAATCCTCTCCTCGGGCGAGACGCGATTGTCACCGTCCCGCTCGTTCTACCGACATCGCGCAAAAATGTCATGCTGACGTCAAACGAATTCCGCCAGATTCAGACGCCGAGCCCGCGCTTCAGGCTCCACTGATATTATCAAAAAAGTCCTTCATCTTCGCGAAGAACCCCGCCGATTCCGGATGGGTCTTGTTGGAGGATTCCGCCTCGAACTCGGTCAGCAATTCGCGCTGCCGTTTGGTGAGGCTCTGAGGCGTCTCGACGCGGGCCTGAATATGCAGGTCTCCCACCTCGCGCGAGCGCAGCACGGGCATGCCCTTGCCTCGCAGTTTGAACTGGCGCCCGGACTGCGTGCCATCGGGAATCTTCACCACCGATTCCGCGCCGTCGAGCGTGCGCACGGTGACCTCGCCGCCGAGTGCGGCCTTCACCATGGAAATGGGCACCTGGCAGAACAGATCCGCGCCGTCGCGCTGGAAGAAGGGGTGCGGCTTGATGGACAGAAAAATATAAAGATCGCCCGATGGGCCGCCGCGAAGCCCGGCCTCCCCCTCGCCGGACAGGCGAATGCGGGTGCCATCCTCGACGCCCGCCGGGATATTCACCGACAGGCTGCGCTCGCGCGTCACGCGGCCTGCGCCCGAGCAGGAGGCGCAGGGATTGTCGATCACCTGACCGCGCCCCGCGCAGGTCGGGCAGGTGCGCTCGATGGCGAAAAAGCCCTGCTGGGCGCGCACTCGGCCATGGCCCGCGCAGGTGGAACAGGTCTTTGGCTTGGAGCCAGCCTTGGCGCCGGACCCCGCGCAGGGCTCGCAGGTGACCGAGGTGGGCACCTTGATGGTCGCCGTCTTGCCCCTGAAGGCGTCCTCGAGCATGATTTCCATATTGTAGCGCAGGTCCGCGCCGCGCTCGCGGCCGTTGCCGCCGCCGCGCGTTCGTCCCCCGCCAAAGCCCCCGAACAGATCGTCGAAAATATCGGACATGGAGGAGGCGAAGCCATCCCCGCCAAAGCCGCCCGGGCCGCCCCCGCCCTGCTCGAAAGCGGCATGGCCGAAGCGGTCATAGGCGGCGCGCTTCTCCTTGTCGGTGAGGCACTGATAGGCTTCGTTGACTTCCTTGAACTTGATTTCCGCGTTGGTGTCGCCGGGGTTGCGGTCGGGATGATGTTGCATGGCGGCCTTGCGAAAGGCTGATTTCAGCTCAGCTTCCGTGCATGTGCGGGCCACGCCGAGGAGTTCGTAGTAATCAGCCTTGGACATATCAACGGTCACCGCTTGAGGAGGGCGTCTGCGGGCCGGAAGCGGCGCTCGCGTCGCGAATAATGGGAGGCAACGCTTTCAAGAGGTCGGGAAGCGATGTCGGAACGGTTTCCCAGACCACATGAAAGTCGAGATCAGTGTAATTGTGCGCGATGCGATTGCGCATGGCGAGCATCGCGCGCCAGCGAACCTGAAGGTAGCGTGACGCCAGCTCCTCATGGTCGCGCAACAGTTTGGTGGCCGCCTCACCGACATTGATGAGGTTCATGGCGACCGCTTCCTGCGTCCGCGTGTCCTTAAGGAAAGTCGGGAGAAAAAGCCCGTCGATGTAGGATACCGCCCTGCTGGCGGACTCGAGCATCTGCTCCAGAAGCGCCCTTGCGTTCGTCCGGCTCATATGGGAACCGCCTCCGCAAGAACCTCATCGCGGAAATATTTCGAAATTTCGCCGGGCGTGCGCAGATCGACCCGGACGCCAAGGATATCCTGCAAATCCATCTGCAAATCGCCGAGGTCGAACAGGGTCGCGCCGGGCAGGGCGTCCACGAGAATGTCGATGTCGCTATCGTCGCGGTCGTCGCCATGCAGCACGGAGCCGAAGACGCGCGGGTTGGCGGCGGGGTAGCGCGAGACAACCGCGCGAACCGCTTCCCGCTTCCCTTCGAGCGCCATGGATGGCTTCATCGCAACGTCCTGTCAGTCGGAGGCTCCGCGCCAAGTGGGACCAATCATGGCCCACGAAATGAAAGCGGACGGGGAATCCCCCGCCCGCCTCCGCGCGCTGCTTAGGCGCCCTTCTTCTTTTCGTCGCCGCCGACTTCCTTGAAGTCCGCGTCGATCACGTCGTCCTCATGGGCGTGCGCTCCAGCTTCCGCGCCATGAGCCCCGCCCGCTTCGCCCTGCTGGGCCTTGTACATGGCCTCGCCGAGCTTCATGCTCGCCTGCACGAGCTCGTCGGTGCGGGTCTTGATCGTCTCCGCATCATCGCCCTCAAGCGCGCTGCGCAGCGCCGTGACGGCCGCCTCGATGGCGCCCTTGTCAGCCTGCGAAACCTTGTCCGCATAGTCCTTGAGGGACTTTTCAGCGGCGTGGATCGAGGCTTCGCCATGATTCTTGGCGTCCACCAGTTCGCGGCGCAGCTTGTCCTCGGAGGCGTTGGCTTCCGCGTCCTTCACCATGCGCTCGATGTCGGCGTCGCTGAGGCCGCCCGAGGCCTGGATGCGGATCTGCTGCTCCTTGTTGGTGGCCTTGTCCTTCGCGGTGACATTGACGATGCCGTTGGCGTCGATGTCGAAGGTCACTTCCACCTGCGGCACGCCGCGCGGCGCGGAGGGAATGCCCACCAGATCGAACTGGCCGAGCATCTTGTTGTCCGCCGCCATTTCGCGCTCGCCCTGGAAGACCCGGATCGTCACCGCCGTCTGATTGTCTTCGGCGGTGGAGAAGACCTGGCTCTTCTTGGTCGGGATCGTGGTGTTGCGGTCGATCAGACGGGTGAAGACGCCGCCCAGCGTCTCGATGCCCAGCGACAGCGGGGTCACGTCGAGCAGCAGCACGTCCTTCACGTCGCCCTGAAGCACGCCCGCCTGCACGGCTGCGCCGATGGCGACCACTTCGTCCGGGTTGACGCCCTTGTGGGGCTCCTTGCCGAAGAACTGCTTCACGACTTCCTGCACCTTGGGCATGCGGGTCATGCCGCCCACGAGCACCACTTCGCCGATCTCGGCGGCGGTCAGGCCCGCGTCCTTCAGCGCCTTGCGGCAGGGCTCGATGGTCTTCTGGATCAGGTCATCGACCAGCGCCTCGAACTTGGCGCGGGTGAGCTTCATCGCAAGATGCTTGGGCCCGCTGGCGTCGGCGGTGATGTAGGGCAGGTTGATTTCCGTCTGGGTGGCGGACGACAGTTCGATCTTCGCCTTTTCAGCGGCCTCCTTGAGCCGTTGCAGGGCGAGCTTGTCCTTCTTCAGGTCGATGCCGGATTCCTTCTTGAACTCCTCGGCCAGATATTCGACGAGACGCATGTCGAAGTCTTCGCCGCCCAGGAAGGTGTCGCCGTTGGTGGACTTCACCTCGAAGACGCCATCGCCGATTTCCAGCACCGACACGTCGAAGGTGCCGCCGCCAAGATCGTAGACCGCGATGGTGCCGGAGCCCTTCTTGTCGAGGCCATAGGCGAGCGCCGCCGCCGTGGGCTCGTTGATGATGCGCAGCACTTCAAGACCGGCGATCTTGCCCGCGTCCTTGGTGGCCTGACGCTGGGCGTCGTTGAAATAAGCGGGCACCGTGATGACGGCCTGGGTGACCGTCTGGCCAAGATAGGCCTCGGCGGTCTCCTTCATCTTCGTCAATGTGAAGGCGGAGATCTGCGAAGGCGAATATTGCTTGCCGTCCGCATTGACCCAGGCGTCGCCGTTGCCGGCCTTGACGATCTGGTAGGGGACCAGGGACATGTCCTTCTGGGTCATGGGATCAGCGAAGGGGCGGCCGATGAGGCGCTTGATCGCGAAGAAAGTGCGCTCGGGATTGGTGACCGCCTGGCGCTTGGCCGGCTGGCCCACGAGGCGCTCGCCATCGTCGGTGAAGGCGACGATCGAAGGCGTGGTGCGCGCGCCTTCGGAATTCTCGATGACCTTGGGGGTCGACCCTTCCATCACGCACACGCAGGAGTTGGTGGTGCCGAGGTCGATACCGATCACTTTTGACATGTTTCATTCCTTTCCGTTCGCAGAACCCCGGACCCCGAAGCGATCCAGCCTGCGGGCGCGAGGCGATCATGACGATCGCGGGCGCGCCCGGTCCCCGATGCCGCTGAGATTGGTATTCAGCGCCCGGACTACAAGGGCGCCTGCACAGGTGTTCGAAGCTTGAGGGCTATATAGGCGCCACAATTTTGCGGCGCAACCGCAGCGGCGGGGCGCAAAGACGCGGATTTCCGCGCCTTGGCCCCTCCCGGCGATGGTCAGGCCCGGTTGATCGTCAGCCCCAGCTTGGGGGGGCTGGCCAGGGTCTGGAAGATCACGCAATAGCGCTCGGTCAATTTGATGAGCGAATCGATCTGCTCCTGCGAAGCCTCGGTGTCGAGGTCGAAGGTCAGCCGGATTTCACGGAAGCCCACGGGGGCGTCCTTGGCCACGCCCAGCGTGCCACGGAAATCGAGATCCCCCTCGGCGCGCACGACGCCAGCCTTGAGCGGAATGCCCAGCGCGGTGGCGACGGCCTTCAGCGTCACGCCCGCGCAGGCGACCAGCGCCTCCAGCAGCATGTCGCCCGAGCACAGTTCCGCGCCCGATCCACCCGTGGCCGGATGCAGGCCGGCGACGGCGAGCGCCCTGCCCGTCTCGACCTTGCAGGCGATTTTGGACTCGTCGATCGACCCATGGGCCTTCAGGGTGATGATCGCAGCGTTCGGATCAGACTTGTATTTGTCTTTGTAGGGGGCCTGCATGGCGCGCAATTCAGCGGAATCCATTGGATGCTCCTGGCGGGTTTCGACGCCCGTTACGGGGTGATGAGTTGCTTGGCGCGCTGCACCACATCCTTGGGCGCGGCGTAGAGTTTGGCGACGACCTCCTGCACTTTTTCACCGCTCAGAGGCAAAATGTCGAGGCGACCCAGTTTGGCGTCAGCCAGGAAGGCCTCGTCCTTCATCACCGCTTCGAAAGCGTCGCGCAGCATTTTCACCTGTTCGGCCGGAACGCCAGGCGGCGCCACATAGGGCCGCCCGAAGACCTGCTGGCTGACGATGAGCTCCACGGGAGCCTTGTCGGACTCGCTGGCGATATATTTCCAGATCGGGGGAACGCCCAAAGCATCAAGCTCGGGATCCGTCGCGACGCCGTCCTGCACCAGGATATTGACCGTCTTGTCGCGCAGCCAGTTCGGGCGCTGCGATTTCAGGCTGGCCCAATCGAGGCCGCACAGGCCATCCACCTCGCCGCGTTCGATCGCGAGCAGGATATCCACCGTTCCCTTGTAACCGCTGACGATCTCGAATTGGGCGCCTGCGGCGTTCTTGTGAAACGCTGCGTAATCGCGCGTCGAGCCGCCAGCGGCGCTGGCGCCGATGACGGTCTTCTGGCTTTGCGCATCTTCGAACGTCTTCACCTTCGACATGGGCCCGGTGATGCAGACGCGAACGCCGCTGTCGGCGGTGCCCAGATACTGGAATTTGTTGGGGTCGAAGAGATTCTGCGGGCGGTCGTCGAAGAGCGGCCCGACGACGACGCCGGGGAAGAGCGCGCCGATGACCGTTCCGTCCTTGGCCGCAAGGCGGAAAACGGAGGCTGCGGCCGTGCCGCTGCCCGCGCCCGGCATATTGCGGGGGACGACGAGGGGATTGCCCGGCAGGAACCGGCCCAGATGCTTGCCGATAGTGCGCGCATAGACGTCATAACCGCCGCCAGCGTCCGAGCCGATGACAAAATCGACCTTCTTGCCGGCATAATAGTCGGCGGCGCGGACGGCGCTGACCGGGCACGCGACGATCGCAGCGATACAAAACAGCCGCACCGAAGCCTTGAAGCCTTTCGGGGACATGGTTCCTCCAGGGAAAGATCAAGCGCCGCCTATAGAAGAGCCTCGCGCCTCACGCAAGCGCGGCGCCCTGGATGCAGGGCAATCGCTTGAACACTATCACCGCCATTTTTGCATCAGGGCGTCGTGGAGGTACTGATCGTCCCAACCGAGGGTCTTGCGTCTTGTCTTGAGGGACGCCTTGTCTGGTATCTCCTTGATGAGATTTAGGACGAAG
>CAIUWR010000071.1 GCA_903902915.1 uncultured Hyphomicrobiales bacterium
ACTTCGTCCTAAATCTCATCAAGGAGATACCAGACAAGGCGTCCCTCAAGACAAGACGCAAGACCCTCGGTTGGGACGATCAGTACCTCCACGACGCCCTGATGCAAAAATGGCGGTGATAGTGTTCAAGCGATTGCCCTGGGAACGCGCCGCTCACGGCCCCCTAAATTCCCGCCAGCGTATATCCCAGCAATAGCGCCAGCCCCAGCGCCAGCACCAGACAGGCTGCGGCGAATTCGAGGGCGCGACCGATGATCTCTCCGCGCCTTGCGCCGCCGCCGGTCAGGCGCAGGGCCAGATCCTTGGCCAGAACGGCCATGGTCGCCAGCGCGCCGGTGGTGATGGCGGTGCCCAGCGCCATGGCGAAGGTGGCGGCGACGCCCGCCCAGAAAATCCCCTGCGCCATGGAGAAGACCAGCACCAGGATCGCCCCAGAACAGGGCCGCGAGCCAGCCGTGATGACGGTCAGCGCCGCGTCGCGCCAGGAGAAGGTCTTTTTGCCGAGCGTGCTGGGATCGGGCATGTGGAAATGGCCGCAGTTCGGGCCATGTTCGTGGCTCCCGTCCGCATCGGCGGCCTCGCAGACGAAGCGGGAGGCGGGCGGCGGAGGCCGCAGCGCGGCGAAGAGCGCGCGCCCCTTGCGGAAGGCCAGAACCGCGCCAAAAGAGGCGATGCCCGCGAAGCTGGCGATCTCCACCCATTCCGCGGCGTCGCGCATGCGCTGGGCGGTGGCGCTGAGCAATACGGCGAGCACCCCCACGATGGCGATGGCCACAAGGCCCTGCAACAGGGAGGCGAGGCCGGAAATCACCAGCCCGCGCTTCAGCGCCCGCTCATTGGCGATCATATAGGCCGCCACCACCGCCTTGCCGTGGCCCGGCCCCGCCGCATGGAATACGCCATAGGCGAAACTCAGCCCCGACAGCGTCCAGAAGCCGGCGCCTGTGGTGCGGATCGCCCGCACGGCGCCGCTGATCTGGCGCTCGAACTCCATTTGCTGCGACATGAGCCAGCCCAGCACGCCGCCATATTGGCCTCCGCCCTCGCTGACGCCCACGCTGAAGGGATTGTGTCCCACCCCCTGCGCCAGAGCCGCCCCTGCGCAGCACACGAGGGCCAGCACGCCAGCCAGAAACGCTGCTCGCCGTGCCGTCGCGCGCGTCATCATGGGCAGGCCACGATGGCGCGGTCGGCGAGCTTTGCGCCGAAATCCGTGCCGGGGGAGAGGCCGGAGAAGAAGCTCTCGTCGAGCTTCTTGGCCTCCTCGCCGTCGAGCGGTCTTGGCTTTGAAACGCTCAGCGAACAGCCTTGCGGCGCGCTGAGAAGCTTCACCGGGTCGCCTTTGTCGAATTGAAAGGCGACGAAATAGCTGGGGTCATAGATCTGGAACACAAAGAGTTTGCTCCGTGCGGCCTCCGTCAGCGGCATGGTGAAATGCAGCGTCGCCGTCTTGTCCTTGCCGTCGAACGTCATGGAATAATCGAATGGAGCGCCAAACGCCGCCTTCTTTCCGTTCACCTTGGGAAAGGTGAAATATTCATATTCCTTGAGGGATTCGATATTGGTCTGGGCTACGGGCTGTAGTTCCTGCGTGGTCGGATCCTTGCCGTTCTGGCCCAGGTTTGCGGTGACGAAGGCCGAATACATGTCGTCGAAGGTCCAGTGGTGGCGAATGGCCGCCACCTTGCCCTCGGTGAATATCACTTCGGTCGTCACGCTCACCATGACATGGGGATGCGCCTGAGCCGGAAGGCTCCACAGCAGCAGGGGCGTCAGCAAGAGAACTTTCTTCATGCGCGCGGCGCGCTCCCGATCATGGATTGAGTCGTCTGTTTCGCAAACAACTTTGGCTTGATCGGGGCAGTGAGGCAACACAGGCGCCTGTTTTAAACTCAGGACGCCGCCGCGCTACATTGCGCAAGAAGGCTCCATCAGGGCGGGAGGCTTCGTCTAAGAGCTAAGGCCCGCGCTGTTGCCATGCTGCGCCCGACGTCTCACAAAAGCGCCAAGGAAATGTCGGAGGCGTCGATGACCAGCCGTTATCGCGAAGCATATGCTGATTGGCGGAGAAATCCCGAAGGGTTTTGGGCGCAGGCGGCGCGGGAGATCGACTGGATCACGCCTCCCGATCAGATCTTCGACGCGAAGGCGGGCGTCTACGGCCACTGGTTTCCGGACGCCGAATGCAACGTCTGCTGGAATGCGGTGGATCGCCATGTGGCGGGCGGGCGCGGGGCGCAGGACGCCGTCATCTATGACAGTCCCGTCGCGGGCGCGAAGCGGCGCATCACTTATGCGCAGCTACTCGACGAGGTGAGCACGCTGGCGTCCGTGCTGCAAAATCTGGGCGTGGGCAAGGGCGACCGGGTCATCGTCTATATGCCGATGATCCCCGAGGCGCTCTTCGCCATGCTGGCCTGCGCGCGCATCGGCGCCATCCATTCGGTCGTTTTCGGCGGTTTTGCGGCCAAGGAGCTGGCCACCCGCATCGACGACGCCGCCCCCAAGGCCGTGCTGACAGCCTCCTGCGGCATCGAGCCGGGTCGTCTGGTGCCCTACAAGCCGCTGCTGGATGAGGCGATCCGCCTCGCCGCCGCCAAGCCGCACGCCGTGCTGCTGTTGCAGCGCCCGCAGGTCGCAGCCGCCATGAGCGAAGGCCGTGATCACGACTGGGCGCAGGCCATGCAGGCCGCCCGCGCGGCGGGCGCGCGCGCCGATTGCGTGACGCTCAAGGCCACAGATCCGCTCTATGTGCTCTACACCTCCGGCACCACAGGCGTCCCCAAGGGCGTGGTGCGCGACACTGGCGGCTACATGGTCGCGCTGAAATGGACGATGAAGAACCTCTATGGCGTCGAGCCGGGCGAGGTTTTCTGGACCGCCTCGGACGTCGGCTGGGTCGTGGGTCATAGCTATATCGTCTATGGGCCGCTGCTGCATGGCGCGACGACCGTGATCTACGAGGGCAAGCCCGTCGGCACGCCGGATGCGGGCGCCTTCTGGCGCATGATCGAAGAATATGACGTCACCGCGCTCTTCACCGCGCCGACGGCTCTGCGCGCGATCAAGAAAGAAGATCCCGAGGCGGAACATCTGAAGCGCTACAAGCTGAAGAACCTGCGCACCCTGTTTCTGGCGGGCGAGCGCGCCGATCCTGCGACCGTGGACTGGGCCGAGACGATCCTTGGCGTGCCGGTGGTCGATCACTGGTGGCAGACGGAGACCGGCTGGGGCATCGTGGGCAATCCCGTCGGGCTTGGCCTGTTGCCGGTGAAACATGGTTCGCCCACCGTGCCCATGCCCGGCTATGACGTGCGCATCGTCGATGAGGCGGCCCAGCCCGTGCCCGATGGCAAGATGGGCTCCATCGTCATCAAGTTGCCCCTGCCGCCCGGCTGCCTGCCGACGCTCTGGCAAAACGACGCACGCATGTATGAGAGCTATCTCGCGGAATTCCCCGGCTATTATAAAACCGCCGACGCGGGCTTCAAGGATGCGGACGGCTATCTCTACATCATGGGCCGCACCGACGACATCATCAACGTGGCGGGCCATCGCCTGTCCACCGGCGGCATGGAGGAGGTTCTGGCCTCCCATCCCGATGTCGCCGAATGCGCGGTCATCGGCATGAAGGACGCGCTGAAGGGCGAACAGCCCTGCGGCTTCGCGGTGCTGAAATCGGGCGTGACGCGCGACCCCGCCGTCATCGAAAAGGAACTGGTGGCGCTGGTGCGCGACAAGATCGGCCCGGTGGCCGCCTTCAAGATCGCGGTGACGGTGGCGCGCCTGCCCAAGACCCGCTCGGGCAAGATCCTGCGCGGCACAATGAAGAGAATCGCCGACGGCGACGAATGGACCGCCCCCGCCACCATCGACGATCCCGCAATCCTCGACGAGATCAAGGCGTCGTTGCAGGCAAAGAGGCTTTAGGGTTTTCGCTTGTGTCTTGACGCGGAAGCGATCAGCATCGCGCTGCGATGCTGATCGTTTGGGCGTCTCATCTCTTCGCGGATCAATTGATCCGCGCGCGCTAAGACCCTTGCACGCCTGTCTGCGGGCAGTTTCGCTACGAGTTCGTTGAGCGTCGTCATATCTGCGCCCTTTTCCGGACCGCGATTTATAGTTGGGTGAAGGAGATAGCTTTTGACTATTGCGGGATCAAGCGCGCCGCCGCGTCTTCCTGCTCTTCCCTCCATCGCGCCCCGCCCTATGATCAGGCGGCGTCCCAGCACTGCAGGAGCCTCCCATGACCCGCGCCGTGAAAATCCCCGGTCCTGACCATCCCATCGACATCGCGCCTTCTGGCGCGCGTGTGCGGGTGATCTGGCGGGGGGAAGTGGTGGCCGACACCACGCGCGCCCTGCGGCTCGCCGAGGCGTCCTATCCGCCGGTTTTCTATATTCCGCGCACAGATGTGCGGGCCGATCTGTTGCGCGCGAGCGCGACGACGACCTGGTGCCCCTACAAGGGCGCGGCGAGCTATCATGGATTGGAATTGGGGGACGCGAGCAGCGCAGACGCCATCTGGGTCTATGAGACGCCGCATGAGGGCGTGGCCGCGATCACGGGCCATCTGGCCTTCTATCCGAATCGAGTGGACCGGATCGAGGTTGGGCAGGGCTGACGCCACCCCCATGGGGGTGGCGACGTCGGTCTGGAAACAGCCAAGGCCAGCGCCCCGGGGACGCTGGCGAAAGGCTCATTCCTTGGTCTTGAGATCCTTGAGCTTCGAGAAAACCGAGTCGACGTCGAAATCGTCGTGCTCGTCGCGCACAGGGGCGGAGGGCTGGCTTTTGCCGAACACGTCTTCCTGGCTGAAAGTCTGCTCGGGGCGGGGACCGGTGGTGATCTCGGCCGAGAGCAGCATGGCGCCCTGATCGAGGGCGTGCTGCGGACGCTCCTTGTTGCCGCGCGCCACTTCCATGTCGAGATCCATCTGCGAGCACATGCCCAGCGTCACCGGATCCATCGGCGACAGATTGGCCGCGTTCCAGTGGGTGCGTTCACGGATCGACTGCAGGGTCGTCTTGGTGGTGCCGGCGAGGCGCATGATCTGCGCATCCTTCAGCTCGGGATGGTTGCGCAGCAGCCACAGGATGGCGTTGGGGCGATGTTCGCGGCGGGATTTCGGCGTATAGCGCTTGCCGCGCGATTTCATCTCCGGAATGCTCACCTTCGAGACGGCGAGCCGCAGATGATAGCCGGAATTGGCCTCGCCGCGCGCGATCTCCTCGCGGGTGAGCTGGTTGGACGTGATGGGGTCATGGCCCTTGATCCCCGCCGCCACTTCGCCGTCGGCGATTCCCTTGACTTCAAGCGGATGAAGTTTGCAGAAATCGGCGATCTGGTCGAAGGTCAGCGAGGTGTTCTCAACAAGCCAAACGGCCGTCGCCTTCGGCATCAGCGGGGCGTCGCTCATCAGCTATCTCCTTTGCGCGGATCGCGCGGCACAATTCGGGTCAGGCGCGAGCCCCGCCGGGCTTTCGCCTGACTGAGGCTACAGCCTCAAACTCGACATCCATGATGGGAAGACCGAGATATAAGCCGCCGGGCCGGGGAAAGCAACGATTCCGTGACGAATGCCCGGAAATAGCCTTCACAGGGTCAGGACCACCTTCCCGATATGCTGGGAGCTCTCCAGTCGGGCATGGGCTTTGGAGGCCTGCGCGAGGGGAAAGGTCGAGTCCATCACCGGGCGGATCTGGCCCGCCTCGATCAGCGGCCAGACTTTCTCGCGCAGCGCGCTCGCGATGGCGCCTTTTTCGGCCACCGTGCGCGGGCGCAGGGTCGAGCCCATGTGGCGGATGCGCCGCTGGCTCATGAAGCGCAGATCCGCCTTGGCGCCCTGCATGAAGGCGATCTGGGCCACGCGCCCGTCCATGGCCGCGCATTGGTGGTTGCGCTCCACATAGGGGCCGCCCACCATGTCGAGGATCACATCCGCCCCGTGGCCGCCGGTGATCTCCTTCACGGCGGGCACGAAATCGGTGGTCTTGTAGTTGATCGCGGCGTCCGCGCCGAGCTTGCGGCAGGCGTCGCATTTTTCATCCGAACCGGCTGTCGCGATGACCTTCGCGCCAAAGGCCTTCGCCAACATGATGGCCGTGGTGCCGATGCCGGAGGTTCCGCCATGCACCAGCAGCCATTCCCCCGCCTTCAATCCCGCCATTTCGAAGGCGTTGACCCAGACCGTGAAGAAGGTTTCGGGCAAGGCTGCGGCCTCGACCATGGAAAGCCCCTTGGGGACTGGCAGAGCGTGGGTCTCATGCACCACGCAAAATTCCGCATAGCCACCGCCATGGGCCAGCGCGCAGACCTTGTCGCCGCGCTTCCAGGCGTTGACGCCCGCGCCCAGGGCCACGACCTCGCCTGAAATTTCCAGGCCCGGCAGATCCGAGGCGCCTGCGGGGGGCGGATAGCGGCCTTCGCGCTGGGAAATGTCGGGGCGGTTGACGCCAGCGGCGGCCACCTTGACCAGAATTTCGCCCGGACCGGGCTGGGGCAGGGGCCGCGTTTCCGCCGCCAGCACCTCGGGCCCTCCGGGATGGGAAATGGCGATCGCCGTCATGGTTGCGGGTAAAGTCATGGCGCAGGTTCCCGAGCTTCCGTCATCAGGGGATTACCCCTGATGCGGGCGCGGGGCAACGGTCTTGCGCTGATCCTACTCGGCGGCCGCCCTGCCGCCGCCCCGCAATGCGTCGCAGATCTGATCCACGACATTTTCAACCAGGGCGTGATCGTCGCCTTCCGCCATGACGCGAATGACCGGCTCCGTCCCCGAGGGGCGGATCACCAGTCGTCCGGTCTTGCCCAGCCGCGCCTCGCCCTCGGCGATGGCCGCCTTCACATGGCCGTCCTGAAGCGGTTGCCCGCCCCCATGGCGCACATTCTTGAGGATTTGCGGCAGGGGGTCGAACAGATGACAGACCTCGCTCACGGGCCGGTTCTGACGCTTCACCACCGCCAGCAGCTGGAGCGCCGCCACCAGACCGTCGCCGGTCGTGGCGTAGTCGGTGAGAATGATGTGGCCGGACTGTTCGCCGCCCAGATTGTAGCCATGCTCGCGCATATGTTCGAGCACATAGCGGTCCCCCACCGAAGTGCGCGGCATTTCGAGGCCGATGCCGGCGAGGTAGCGTTCCAGGCCCAGATTCGACATGACGGTGGTGACGACGCCGGGGCGCGACAGGCGGCCGTCCTCCTTCCAGCTCTGGGCCACCACGGCCATGAGCTGGTCGCCGTCCACCAGATGGCCGCGCTCATCCACCACGAGCACCCGGTCAGCATCCCCATCGAGCGCGATGCCGATATCGGCGCGCATCTCGCGCACCTTGGCGGCCAGCGCCTCGGGCGAGGTCGAGCCGACATCCTCATTGATGTTGAAGCCGTTGGGCTCCACGCCAATGGAGAAGACCTCGGCGCCCAGCTCCCAAAGCGCCTCCGGCGCCACCTTGTAGGCGGCCCCATTGGCGCAATCGACCACGATCCGCAGCCCTTCGAGGGACAGGTTGCGCGGCAGGGTGCGTTTGGCGAATTCGATATAGCGGGCGTGGACGCTTTCCACGCGCTTGGCCCGGCCGAGTTCCCGCGATTGCGACAGGCGGGGGCTGAGGTCGGCGCCAAGCAAGGCCTCGATCTCATGTTCGACTTCGTCGGACAATTTGAAGCCATCCGGCCCGAAGAGCTTGATGCCATTGTCTTCGAATTTATTGTGCGAGGCCGAGATCATCACGCCCAGATCCGAGCGCATGGAGCGGGTGAGCATGGCGACCGCGGGGGTCGGAATGGGGCCGAGCAACAGCACGTCCATGCCCACGGAGGTGAAGCCCGCCACCATGGCGTATTCGATCATATAGCCGCTGAGCCGCGTGTCCTTGCCGATGACCACGCGATGGCGGTGGTCGCCCCGCTGAAACACCAGCCCGGCGGCCTGCCCGACCTTCAGGGCGAGTTCGGGGGTGATGTGGCTATTGGCGCGTCCGCGAATGCCATCCGTTCCGAAGTATTTTTTCGCCATCGGCTCCCGGTCCTGATCTCTCGATCGCTCTAAAGGCGAGACTATAGCCCAGGCGCCAGCGTCCCACACGCGGGGGCATAGCTGTCGCCAATCACATTTTGTCACCTAGCTTAACACAGGTCGGCCAGTCTACCGCGCCCGCGAGCCGCCTGCATTGCGTCCATCCGGCCTCACGCTTACACTTTTTGCAGGAGACCATCATGACCCTGACGATCTATCACAATCCCAATTGCACCACTTCGCGCAACGTCCTGCGTCTGTTGCAGGAGGCGGGGCGCAAGCCGGACGTGGTCGAATATCTCAAGACGCCGCCCACCCGCGCCACGATGCAAGATCTTCTGGCCGCCATGGGCATGACGCCGCGCGACATCCTGCGGCGCAGCGGCACGCCCTATGAGGCGCTTGGCCTCGACGATCCCGCCCTCACCGACGATCAGATCCTCGACGCGCTGGAGGCCCATCCGATCCTCATGCAACGACCCATCGTCGTCACCGACAAAGGCGCGCGCCTGTGCCGACCGATGGAACGCGTGCATGAGATTATGGAGATGTGACCTCCGACGATAAACGAAAGGCCCGGATCGCTCGGGCCCTTCGCATATTCAGGAGAATCAGGCCTTACGCCAGCGGCTGGGGCTCCAGACCGCCCGGCGCGTCGGGGCCGGGCTTGCGGGTCTTGCCCGCCGTCGGAACCACGGTCGAGGCGCGTGGGGTCGTCGGCGGCTCGGACGAATCGCGCACCGGCTGGCGACCTTCCAGCAGACCGATGATTTCGTCGCCGGTCAGCGTCTCATATTCGAGCAAAGCCTTGGCCACGGTCTCAAGACCCTCGCGCTTGTCCGTGAGGATCCTGCGCGCGTCTTCCTGACCGTTGTGCACGAGGCGGCGAACCTCCGCGTCAATGGTCTGGGCCGTGGATTCGGAGACGGTGCGGGTGCGGCCCATGGACATGCCCAGGAACACCTCGTCGTTATTGTCCCCATAGGCGACCGTGCCCAGCTCGTCCGAATAGCCAAGCCGCGTGACCATGGCGCGGGCCATGCGCGTCGCCTGCTCGATGTCGCTCGACGCGCCGGAGGTGATGTTCTCCTTGCCGAAGATCAGCTCCTCGGCCACACGCCCGCCCATGGCGACCGCCAGATCCGAGGTGAACTCGATGAACCGCTTGGAGAGGCGGTCCCCTTCGGGCAGGCGCATCACCAGACCCAGCGCGCGGCCGCGCGGAATGATCGTGGCCTTGTGGACCGGATCGCTGGCGGGCACCGAGAGGGCGACGACCGCATGGCCGGCCTCGTGATAGGCCGTGAGGCGTTTCTCGTCCTCCGACATGACCATGGACCGGCGCTCGGCGCCCATCATGACCTTGTCCTTGGCGTCTTCGAACTCGGCCATGGTGACGATGCGCTTGCCGCGCCGCGCCGCCATCAGCGCCGCTTCGTTGACGAGATTCATCAGGTCGGCGCCCGAGAAGCCCGGCGTGCCGCGCGCCACCGTCCGCAGCTCCACGTCGGGAGACAGCGGCACCTTGCGCACATGCACTTTCAGGATCTTTTCGCGCCCGGCCACGTCAGGCAGCGGCACCACGATCTGGCGATCGAAACGGCCCGGACGCAGCAGGGCGGGGTCCAGCACGTCGGGACGGTTGGTCGCGGCGATGATGATGATGCCTTCGTTGGCCTCGAAGCCGTCCATCTCCACCAGCAACTGGTTGAGGGTCTGCTCGCGCTCGTCATTGCCGCCGCCAAGCCCGGCGCCGCGATGGCGCCCGACCGCATCGATTTCGTCGATGAAGATGATGCAGGGCGCGTTCTTCTTGGCCTGTTCGAACATGTCGCGCACGCGGCTGGCGCCCACGCCCACGAACATTTCAACGAAGTCCGAGCCCGAGATGGTGAAGAAGGGCACATTGGCCTCGCCCGCGACCGCCCGGGCGGTCAGGGTCTTGCCGGTGCCCGGAGGGCCGACGAGCAGCACGCCGCGCGGAATCCGCCCGCCAAGCCGCTGGAATTTCTGGGGATCGCGCAGGAATTCGACGATCTCCTGCAAATCCTCCTTGGCCTCGTCCACGCCCGCAACCTCCTCGAAGGTGATGCGGCCGTGAGCCTCGGTCAGCAATTTCGCCTTTGATTTGCCAAAGCCCATGGCTTTGCCGCCGGCCCCCTGCATCTGCCGGGACAGGAAGATCCACACGCCGAGGAAGGCGATCAGCGGCAATCCGTTGACCAGCAGGGTCACCAGCCAGGAATTGCCATCGGAGGGCGGACGGGCGGTGATCGCGACGTTCTTCTTGTAGAGCGTCTGCACCAGCGAGGGATCGTTGGGCGCATAGGTCGAGAAGGCGCGATTGTCGGTGAAGTGGCCCGTGACTTCATTGCCCGCGATGGTGACCTCGCGCACACGGCCCTGGTCCACTTCGGTGAGCAGCTGGCTGAAGCTGATGTCCGTCGTCTGGGCGCGCTGCCCAGGATTCTGGAACAGCATGACGAGGGCCACCACCAACAGGAAGATGATGACCCAAAGGGCGAAATTCCGGAAATTCGGATTCATCTGCGATCCTTGTGCGATCCCTGCAAGGCTTCGAACGAAACCTTGCTGGCCGCTCATTGCAATTTAGGCGTCCGGACAAGGCTTGCCAAGGGAAGGCGCCGTTCTTTCACCCTATCGGGAGAACGAAGTCACGGTATTGTCAAGAAATCAACCCTTCCGGACCGCCTGCGGCGGCTTCAGGCGCCTTGGGGGCGCCTTCACAACCGTCAGCCGCCCGCCAGCGGTCACGCTGACCAGCGTCCCCGCCAGCGTTCCGCGAAAAGTGCCGCCCCCCGCCATGGCGTCCGCCAGATGGCCCATCATGCTCTCGAGCCGGTCAAGCCGGGGCGCCCCGTCGCCGATTCGGATCATTTCCGCTTCCAGCATGCGCAAGAGCGCCTCTGCGGGAAAAGATCGCAGGGGCTCGACCGCGCATTCGAATCGGTCCTCCCCAACAAACGGAGCAAGGCCCGTGCGCAGGCCCTCCACATAGGCCCGCAAGGCCTCGTCAGCCCGCGCCGCGCGACGCCCAAGCCGCAACAAGCCTGCTTTATCAAGCCCTTCGGCTTCCAGAGCGGCGAGCCCCCGTTTCAGGCGGGTGCGGGCGAACCGTGGATCGACATTTGAGGGGTCTTCAAAAAAAGCTTGTCCGGCCGCTTCGCAAATGGCGACCAGATCGGCTTTGGACAGATCAAGCAGCGGCCGCACGAGCCGCAGTTCGCCCCTTTGCGACACGTGCGACATGGCGGCGAGGCCCGCGACCCCGCTGCCCCGCAGCAGCCGGAACAGGATGGTTTCGGCCTGATCGTCCGCATGATGGCCGGTCAGCAGCGCCTGCGCGCCGATCATGGCCGCCAGATCGAGGAGCAGGCGATAACGCGCGGCGCGCGCCAGTTCCTGAATACGAGCCTTTGGTCGTTCGCCCGTCCAGGTGAGGATCGAATGGGGGACGCCCAAGGCCGCAGCCCATTCGGCCACCGCCACCGCCTCCGCCCGCGAGCCGGGGCGCAGGTCATGGTCGACCGTGGCGGCATGAATGTCCGGTCCGCCGCCATCGCGCCATCGCGCGGCCAAATGAAGCAGCGCCATGGAATCCGGCCCGCCCGACACTGCGATGAGCGCGCGTTGCGGCGCGCCCGCGCAGGCGAACAGACGCTTGGGATCTGGCCTGACCACAGGCGAGCCCCCGCTCACGTGAAATGTCTCAGCACTGGACTCGCTTGCTCTCGCGCTCGGCGCTGGCGCGCACGCTCAACGGGGAGGCCGGGTATTTCCGGCCAACCTCGCCAAAGGCTGCGCAGGCCTGTTCTTTCGCGCCGAGCTTTTCGAGGGAAAGGCCGAGCTTGACGAGAGATTCGGGGGCGCGCGGCGCGCGGGGAAAATCCACCGTGACCTTCAGATATTGTTCGGCCGCCTCGCGGGGGCGGGCGCGGCGGAAGTAGCTCTCGCCAAGAAAGAAGGTGGCGTCCGGGGTCAGCCGGTCCTTGGGATGCTGATCCAGATAGTTGCGGAACCGCTGTTCGGCGATTTCATATCGCCCGTCCTTCAGGGCGGCCGTGGCCACGTCGTAGTCGTCGGCGAGCGAGGCTTGCGGGAGCGCCGCGACCTGCGGGGAGGCCGAACCCGCCGAGGGCGCTCCTGGCGCGCCTGCGGGCGCGGCGATCACCATCGGCTCGGATCCTGGCTGGAGGGGCGTTTGCAGGCTTGCGGTCGCCATGGTGTCGCGCTGCGGCGCGGCGGGCTTGCGCACAGCGTCGGTGTTGACGTCTTCGTCCGCGCCCAGAGGTCCGGCGGGCAGGGCGGCGGGCATGGTGGCTGTCCTGAGGCTTGCGGGAGGGGGCGCGGCGTTGGCGCCTGGAGCCATGGCGGCGAGATCGCGCGGGGCGCCGGGCGCGGCTGGATCGCGCGCGGGATCAAAGGCGTCGCCCCGCCGTCCAGACACGCGAACGGAGCCGTTCGTCGGCGTCGCCATGGCGGGTTCGGCGCCGTTCCCTTGCGCGATGATCGGGTAACCGTTTTCATTCAGCTCGGTGCGGTGCGAATTTGACGCGGGGGCCGCAGGGGCCTGCGGCGCGGAACGGGGGGCGGGCTTCGCCCCCTTCTGCTCGTCGAATCGGAATTCGACGTCCTGCTGGAATTTATGCAGCTGGTCCTCAAGCCGCTTGATCTGGAACTGCATTTCCTCGATCTGGCCCGTCATTGCGCGCATCTGGGTTTCGAGCCGGTCGATGCGCAGCTGCGCCCCGGCCGCGTCGGCGCTTTGGGCTTGCTCATAGATGGCGTCCGGCACATCGGCGGGCGGACGAAGGAATTGCGCGCTCGCGGTCGAGGCGAACGGTTCCGGGAGGGGCGCAAGGGCGAAAAGCGCGAGGCTACAGGCGGCCAAAACCTTCGAGGGTGTCATCGCTGAGTTCCGGATGTTTGAAGCGTATCATTTACCATACCGGCGCAAGTTCGGCCAAAGTTTGGTGAAGATGGGGAAATGCCGCGCCCAAGCCTTCCCAAAAGCAAACGGCGCTCCCGAGGAAGCGCCGCCGCCGTCAAACGATTGTGAAAAGGTTCAGGAATTGCCGCCGTTGAGCACGGTGACCGCGCGGCGGTTCTGCGACCAGCAGGAAATGTCGTCGCAGACCGCGACGGGGCGTTCCTTGCCATAGCTGATGGTGCGCATGCGCGAAGCGGCGACGCCCTTGGCGAGTAGATAATTCTTCGCCGTTTCGGCGCGACGGGCGCCCAGCGCGAAATTGTACTCGCGGGTGCCGCGCTCATCCGCATGGCCTTCCACGGTGAAGGTGTAGCGGGGATATTGTTGCAGCCAGCGCGCCTGCTTTTCCAGCGTCGCCTGACCAAGGGAGGTCAGATCGGTGGAGTCCGTCTCGAAGAGAACGCGGTCGCCCACATTGCTGATGAAATCCTGCTGGCTGCCAGGCGTCGCCACTCCGGACCCCGGTCCGCCGAGGCTGCTGCCGAGCGCGCCCGCATCGTCGGGGTTCTTCGAGCAAGCGGCCATCGACAGGGCGGCCGTCAGTGCAAAAGCCAGTTTCAGGCCGCGGCCGCTTGAAAGAAACATCATCCCGGTACTCCTTTTCGATCCGGATACAGGCCTACGTCCTAGCCCTGCCTTGGTTAATGGAAGGTTCCGTCAACCTTGCCGTCAGCTTTTACAGGGGCGCTGAAGCGACCCGATCAGCGCTTATGGTTAAGGCTTGGTTAAAGGCGACAATGTGTCCTGCGCGCGGCCATGGTTCGGCGGCGGCAAGTTGTTGCGAAAATAGCACGATGAATGCGGCGCGCTCCGGCGGGGCGACGCCCGGTAAAATGATTTTGAAAATGGATGACAGATCGGAGCGCCCGCCGCTTCCCTCCCATTGAGGCGCGGCGGGCTGGTCCGTCTTCAGCCGCCCATCTTCTTGACGAGGGCGTCGGAGATTTCGAAATTGGCGTAGACGTTCTGCACGTCGTCGTTGTCTTCGAGGTTGCCGATCAGCTTGAGGATCTTTTCGCCCGCCTCGTCGTCCACGGTGATCGTGTTCTGCGGCTTCCAGACGAGTTTGGACTTGCGAGGCTCGCCGAATTGCGCTTCCAGCGCCTTGGCCGCCTCGGTGAAAGATTCAATCGAGGTGATGATTTCGTGGCCGTCTTCGCCCGAGATGACGTCATCGGCGCCCGCCTCGATGGCGGCTTCCATGATCGCGTCTTCGGAGCCGATGGAGCCGGGATATTCAATCGAGCCCACGTGGTCGAACATGAAGGAGACGGCGCCCGTCTCCGCCAAAGCGCCGCCCGCCTTGGTGAAATAGGACCGCACCTCGCCCGCCGTGCGGTTGCGGTTGTCGGTCAGGGCCTCGATGATCACAGCGACGCCGCCGGGCGCATAGCCCTCGTAGCGCACTTCGTCATAGTTCTCGGCGTCGCCGCCGATGGCCTTCTTGATGGCGCGCTCGATATTGTCTTTCGGCATGTTCTCCTGGCGCGCCGCAAGAACCGCGAGCCGCAGGCGCGGGTTCATGGCGGGATCTGGCATGCCCATCTTGGCGGCGACCGTGATTTCACGGGCGAATTTGGAGAAGAGCTTGGAGCGGATCGCGTCCTGCTTTCCCTTCTTGTGCATGATATTCTTGAACTGACTATGACCAGCCATGTCTTCCCCTGCGCGTTCGGGCGTCCAAATCCATTTTGCCCGCCTTATATGACGGGAAGCGTCGCAAATCAAAAGGCCATGGTCCGGCCCTAAAAGGGCGCTCGCTTATAAGGAAGTTACCCAAGTTTATCTTTTTCCGATAACTCGGGATAACCTCCCTATCGCTTCAACCCCAAAACGTCGGAACCGCCTCCATCAGCCGTCCGCCCAGCCGCACGGGGGCGATTTTCAGGGCGAGGCCGGTCTTGTCGTCAGTCTCCACCGCCACGCCGCACAGTGTCGCCGGGCCAAGCGCCGGTTCGAAGCGGCCTTGCGAGATCTTGCGGGTGAAGCGTTGCAGCGGCTCGCCCTTGTCCATGCCGATGACGGAATCGTAATCGCCGGTCATGCCCGCGTCCGTCAGATAGGCGGTGCCGTGGGGCAGGATCTGGGCGTCGGCGGTGGGGGCGTGGGTATGGGTGCCCACCACCAGCGAGGCGCGGCCATCGCAGAAATGGCCCATGGCGTATTTCTCGCTCGTGGTCTCGCAATGGATGTCGATCAGCGCGGCGTCGCAGGCCATGCCCAGCGGGCAGGCGCCCAGCTCGCGCTCCACGCCCGCGAAAGGATCATCGAGCGGATCCATGAAGACGCGGCCCATGACGTTCATCACCAGAACGCGGGCGCCGTTGCGGGCTTCCAGCAGATTGGCGCCGCGTCCGGGGGTGCCGGTCGGGTAATTCAGGGGGCGAATCAGGCGCGGCTCGCGCGCGATGAAGACCAGCGCCTCCTTCTGGTCCCAGGCGTGATTGCCCAGCGTCACGCAGTCGGCGCCCGCGTCGATGATCTCCCGACAGATGGCCTCGGTGATGCCAAAGCCCCCCGCCGCGTTCTCGCCGTTCACCACCACGAAATCGAGATTCCAGTCCCGGCGCAGGCCGGGCAGGCGGTTGAGGAGAATGTCGCGCCCGGCGCGGCCCACGATATCGCCGATGAAGAGAAGCCGCATGTGGTCAGTCTGTCCTGCAATTGATCCATTCGGTCTCGGTGATCACGAGATCCAGCCGCTGATCATGCGGCTCCTCTGGAATAGCAGGGACTTCCTGAACCGAATAGGCCGTTCCCACGGCCAGAACGGGTTTGATGGCGCGCAGGGCCTCCAGCGTGCGGTCGTAATAGCCCGCCCCGAAGCCGATCCTGTGGCCGCGCCGGTCGAAGGCGGCGAGCGGCACGAAGACGATGTCAGGCAGGATTTCGGGAAGGTGGGCGGAGGGCTGCATGATCCCATAGGGGCCTTCCAGCAGCAGATCGCGCGGCGCCCATTTGCGGAACAGCAGGGGATGGCCGGGGCCGACGACCACCGGAAGGGCGCTGGCGAACTCATGATAATTCAGCGCCGCCAGCAGGCCGCGCACATCGGGCTCGCCCGGCAGGGGCCAGAAGGCGGCGACGGAGCGCACGATGGATTTGCGCGCCAATTCGACGCCCGCCAGCGCGAGCCGCGTTGCGAAAGCCTCGCGCAGGGCGGGCTCGGCGGCGTTGCGGCGGGCGAGCGCCTCTTTGCGGAGGGCGGATTTCAGAAGGGCGGGGTTGGGGTTGGTGTCCTGCATCGCGCCGTCCGGCCAGGGGTGGGAGGTCGAGGCGGTATCGGGGCGGATTGCGGGGATGTCAATTCGGGGGGCCGACCAGACGCAGCATCAAGGTCAGGGGATGCGCGGGTGAGCCCTGAAAGCCGTATTTCTCATAAAAGCATTTTGCACGCTCATGGAGCGCGTGGACAAGGACCGCTCTGACTCCAGCATTGCCGGAGACCGCGATGGCGCGCTTGATGGCGTCCCGCAGCAGGGCGGGGCCCAGCTTGTGGCCTTGTGATCTCTCATCGACCGCGAGCCTCGCCAGCACAATCACCGGCACGGGATCGGGCATGTTGCGGCGAACATTCGAGGTGGCGACTTGGTGGGACACCGCCCCGGCGGCCATGGCGTAATAGCCGTGGACGACCCGATCCGGGCCAGTCACGACAAAGGTGCGGCTCGCCCCGCTGATCTGGTTCGCCAGAGCCCGACGTTTCAGCCAATCATCAAGCTCGGCTTCTCCGCAGGAGAAAGCGTCGATCAGATGGGAGGACGTCAGGAGTTCGGGCTGACGTAACGCCAAGCTCAGGCCTCCTCGGGTTCGTCGTCCCACGGGGGTTTGATGGCCATGAGCCGTTCAAGGCCGGGGTTGGCGGTCACAGGAGCGTCCAGCAGAGCGTTGAACGCCTTGAAGCGCTCCGCATCGAGGCTGAAAAACACCTGATCAATGAGGACGGACTGCGCCTTCTCACAGGCGACTTCCAGCATGAAATCAGAGCGGGTCTTGCCCAGAAGCTGCGCCGCCTGGTCGATCAGGTCGCGTTGTTCAGGGCGGGCTCGCAGATTGATGGCGGCGTCGCGCATGGTGGCTCCAGAGCGAGATACACAATAGCTATACATATAATTCGGAAAATGTGTGGCTGTTGTCAATACGGTCGTTCCTGTTGCGGCTCAATCTCCGCCGCCGCCATGGCCACCTTCAGCTGATGACGATGGAGCTCAGCCTGATAAACGCGGTCGCCAGAGTGATCACCACATATTCGAGGCGTCAGTGAGGGCCATCCACCCAGCCCCCCGAGGGGCGCGATCAAGGCGGGCAGTCGGGACCATGAAGTCCCTCACAAATCAATCCATCAATACAGTGCGGGGCCACAGTGGCCGTGGGATGTCGATCCCGGGAAACCTACAGCGTAGGTGGGCGCCGTGTGTCCAAGTCCAGGGACAAGGCCAGGGACAGCTCCCTTTAGGATCGATAAGGCCCCGGGGAATGTTAATCCTGCACGCGCCCCGCAGCTCCGCACAGCCAATCTAGGGCCTGCGCGCGCAAATTGCCAGCGCGCTGTCATGCGCCCGCTACCTCGTCTGCGCATAAGCGCTGACATTGGTCAGTTTTTCCACGTCCCTGTAGCGCTCGGCGCGCAGGTCCATCATGGTTTCGAACTTCTGGTGAACGTCTGCGACGGTCAGTCCTCTGGTCTTGCGTTTGGCTGCGGCGAAGAAGATCGTGCGGTTGGCCCGGGCGGGTCTGGGCAGCAGTTTGGGGGCGGCGTATCTGGGCTCCGACACCACCTTGGCCATGAATTTCTCCGCGTCGGAGGGGCCGAGGAAATGCGCCAGATAGGTCTCGCCGTCGCTCAGATCGCGCCCGATGCGCGTGGCGATCTGGGCTGCGTCATGCTTGAGCATTTCGGCCGCCAGAAGGGCGGAGAGATAGGGGTCGTTGCGCAGGCCCAGGATGCGCCGCCGGGCCGCCGGGTCGGCGATGCTGGGGGCGCCGTCGGAACTGTCGATGGCGGCCGCCTCCTTTTCGAGGCCATGCTGGGCGCCGAAATCGCGCACCACCCGCAGCCAGGTGGAATCGATGAATTGAAAAAGTCCGGTGGCGGAGGACGTGCTGGCTTTCACCGTGGGGGCGAAGGCGGATTCCTTGTCGGCGATGGACATCAAGAGGGCTGGGTCCGTGTCGGTGTTGCGCGCGGCGCGCACCACGGTCTCCACCAGCTCGCGTTTGATCCGCATGGGACCGAACTGCATCATCGCCGAGGCGCCGCTGGGGGCCACGGCGGCGATGCCATCCCCGGATTCCGGTTCGGGCAGGCGGCGCGCCCAAGTGATGGCGGCCTGCGCGGTGTCGCCGTCGTCATCGAACAGGGCGGGTTGACGCATCGCCATGCGCGGAAGCGAAGCTGCAGGCGCGGGCGTTCTTTGCGCGTAAGTCACGCCCGCCTCCGGCCGCGTTGCAACCTGACGCCCGGCTTGCGCATTCTGCGACAGGATGCCCCCCGCCACAAGGGCAAGCAAGAGGGGGGCGGAGGCCGCGCGCAACAAGGCGGAGCGCAGGGCGCGGTTCTTTTTGATGTGAGCCTGATGCGGGCTCCGGCGGGGGGTAGTCCCGCCCATGACGAAGTCGTTGAACGCAAGGAGGCTTGTGGCCATCCGGTTCCCTCCATAGCCGCCCAGCCCGGAGAAGGCGTGGTGCATAGAGGGTCACTGCGGCCATAAATTGTCAGCTTTGCCGCCGCATTGCGCGCAGGCGGTGGACTGCGCCGCTTTGGCCCGCTAGGCTGTTCCCATAATAAACGGCTCAGGAAACGCTCATGCTGACTGGCTCCCGCCTGTGCGCCGCCGCTTTCGCGCTGGCGGCTTTCACGCTTTCCCTGCATGCGGAAACGCCTGCCGAATTTTATCGCGGCAAGACCGTCCGCCTCGTCAATGGGGGCGCCGCTGGCAGCGGCTTCGACCTATATTCGCGCATGTTGGCCCCTTATCTCGAGAAAAAACTCGGGGCCACGGTAGTGGTGGAAAGCAGGCCCGGGGCCGGCATGCTCATCGCCATGAACCACACTTGGAATTCCCCGCCCGATGGCCTCACCCTGATGCTGGCGCCGGGCGAGGGGGCGATCCTCGCCAAGCTCACGGACGAGCCGGGGGTGCGTTTCGACCTGACGAAATTTCCCATTGTGGCGCGGGTCAACACGGCGCCGCGCGTGTTGATCGTCAATCCCAAACTGCCCTGGAGAACCTTCGCGGACATGATCGCCTCGGGCAAACAGGTGCAGATCGGGGCCAATGGCAAGACGGACGCGGCCTCCGACACCTCCGCCATCATGTGTCACGCCATGAAAATCGCCTGCAAGATCACCATCGGCTATCCCTCCTCCAAGGACTTCGCCCATGCGGTGGAGACCGGCGAGATGGACGGCACGATTCTCGTGGAGGACAGCTCCGCCCGCTATGCGGAAGGCGGCCAGTTGCGCCCGCTGGTGGTGACCGCGCGCGAGAAATCCCAGCTCATGCCGGACGTGCCGACCATTTTCGAAGCCGTTCCCGAGCGCATCGACGCGGAAGCCGCCTGGTGGCTCGATTTCCGCGAGGACGTGCGCAAAATCGGCCGCCTGCTCATCGCCCCGCCCAACACGCCCGCCGACAAGCTGGACTATCTGCGCGACGTGGCGCGCCAGATCCTCACCGATCCCCTGGCGCTGGCCGATTTCGAGAAAAAGCAGCAGCCCGCGCTCTATGGGGAGCCCAAAGAGATGGCCGCGCTGCTGGAGCGTCTGGTGGGAAGCGGGCTTTCGCCCGAACGTCAGAAAGAGGTGAAATTCGTCATCACGGAGAAATATTATTGAGAGGCGGCCTCACAGCCCCTCCTGCCGCCCCGGCGCATTGAGCGTCTGAACCGCTTGCTCAACCCGCGCGGCGGCCTCTTCGATCGCTTGCGCAGCCTGGGCGGCCCAATGGCCCACTGTCTCCTTGGCGTTGGCGCTCGTCGTCCGCAGGGCTTTGGCCTCGGCGTCAAGAACCGCCATCTTCCTGAGGAGTTCCTGGCGTTCGTCGGCGAAGCCCAGCGCCGCCATGACGATCAGCCGCTGGTCGCCAATCTCCCCGAAAGACGCCCGCAGCCCGGCGATCCGCCCCTCCAGCTCCGCCGCAAGGCCCTCCAGATGGGCTTCCTCCCCATCGGCGCAAGCCATGCGGTAGGTGCGCCCGGCGATGGTGATCGGGACTTGGGCCAAGGCTCAGGGCTCCTGTTCGGTAGCTTCGGCGCCGCCCTCATCGGGCTCCGCGACGCTTTCGCCAAGCGCGGCCCTGATCGTGGCGCCAGCCCGCTCCAGCCGTCGCTCGGCTTCGCGATAGGCCAGATCAAGGCTGCCGACGCGGGCGAGGGCGCTGTTCAGCTCGATCGCCAACCTAGAGCGATCATCTTGCATGAGGGTCAGTTCTTCCTCGAGGTCGCCACGCGCCGCGTCCGCCCGGGCGCGCCTGTCGGCGGCGGCGTCGAGGTGGTCCAGGGCGGCCGAAAGTCGTTTCAACGCGGCCTCGACGGCCGTGGGAATGCTCATGAATCCAGCCTTCCTCGCAGGCCCCCATTTGCGCGGAAGAGGGGGCGCGCGTCAACGCGGATGAGGCCTCCGCCCACAGGACATAGGGCGGTCAGGGCCGGGGCGAGTCTGAAAATGCAGTGGAACCAGCCCGGTCCTTGCGTTGACAGGGGCGGGACAGGTGTTATCAAACCGCCGTCTCCCGCCTCAAAGAGGTCGGGCCCCTCCAGATAACGGAACCGGAGCGATGAGCGTCACCCAACAGGATATGGCGAACGCCATTCGCGCGCTCTCGATGGATGCGGTGGAGAAGGCCAAATCCGGCCATCCCGGCCTGCCCATGGGCGCCGCCGACATCGCGACCGTGCTTTTCACCAAGGTCATGAAATATGACATGGCCGATCCGCGCTGGCCGGATCGCGACCGTTTCGTGCTCTCGGCCGGCCACGGCTCCATGTTGCTCTACTCTCTCCTGTATCTCACGGGCGAGAGGCGCATGACCATCGACCAGATCCGCAATTTCCGCCAGCTGGGCTCGCTGACCCCCGGCCACCCGGAAGTCCACCATACGCCGGGCGTCGAGACCACCACGGGTCCGCTGGGGCAGGGCATTTCCACCGCCGTGGGCATGGCGCTCGCCGAGCGGATGCTGAACGCCGAATTTGGCGCCGTCGTGGACCACCATACCTATGTGCTGGCCTCCGACGGCGACCTGATGGAGGGAATCTCGCAGGAAGCCATCTCCATCGCTGGGCATCTGAAGCTGTCGCGCATGATCGTGCTGCACGACGACAACGACATTTCCATCGACGGCCCCCTGTCGGTCGCCGATTCGGTCGACCAGATGAAGCGCTTCGAGGCCTGCGGCTGGAGCGTGGAGCGCGTCGACGGCCACGATCAGGACGCCATCTTCGCCGCTCTGGAGCGCGCCAAGGCCTCCGACAAGCCCAGCTACATCAGCTGCAAGACCACCATCGGCTATGGCGCCCCCACCCGCGCGGGCACGGCCAAGTCCCATGGCGAGCCTTTGGGCGAGTCCGAGATCGCTGGCGCGCGCAAGGCTCTGGGCTGGAGCCACGAGCCCTTCGTGATCCCGCAGGACATTCTGGATGCCTGGCGGGCGGCTGGCGCGCGCGGCGCCGACGCCCATGCAGCCTGGAAGAAGGCCATTGAGGCCAACCCCCACAAGGCCGAGTTCGAGCGTCGCCTGGCGGGCGATCTGCCCGCCGCCTTCGGCGAAGCCGTGCTTGCGTTCAAACGCAAGGCGGCCGAGGACTCCAGCGAGATCGCGACCCGCAAGGCCTCCGAAGCCGTGATCGCGGCCATCGCGCCTGCGCTGCCCGAGCTCGTCACCGGCTCGGCCGATCTCACCGGCTCCAACAACACCAAGGTCGCCGCCACGCCTGCGATTTCGCCCGGCCAGTTCGCGGGCCGCTTCGTCCATTGGGGCATCCGCGAGCATGGCATGGCCGCCGCCATCAACGGCATGAGCCTGCATGGCGGCCTCATCCCTTCGGGCGCCACCTTCCTCGTCTTCGCGGACTATATGCGCCCCGCGCTGCGTCTGGCCGCGCTGATGCGCACCCGCCACATCGAAGTGCTGACCCACGACTCCATCGGTCTGGGCGAAGATGGCCCCACCCATCAGCCGGTGGAGACGCTCGCTGGCCTGCGCGCTTTCCCCAATCTCCTCGTGTTCCGCCCGGCGGACCGCACGGAGACGGCGGAATGCTGGCAGCTCGCCGTCGAGGCCAAGGGTTCGCCCAGCGTGCTGGCGCTCACCCGCCAGAATCTGCCGCAGGCCCGCAAGAGCTTCACGACGGAGAACTTGAGCGCGCGCGGCGCCTATGAGCTGACCCCCGCCGTGGGCGTCGCCAAGGTCTCGATCTTCGCCACCGGCTCGGAAGTCGCCATCGCCATGGAGGCGCAGGCGGCTCTGGCGGCGCGCGGCGTTGCGGCGCGCATCGTTTCGGTCCCCTGCATGGATCTTTTCCTCGCGCAGGACGATGCCTATCGCGCATCCGTGATCGGCGACGCGCCGGTGCGCATTGCGGTCGAGGCTGGCGTGCGGCAAGGTTGGGATCAAATCATCGGCTCCGACGGAATCTTCATCGGCATGAAGAGCTTTGGCGAGAGCGGACCCTACAAGCAGGTCTATGAGCATTTCGGCATCACCGCAGCTGCGGTCGTCGCCGCCGCCGAACATCGTTTGGGTTGAAGCGTTCTTTAAGAGCAACGAATCGAAAGGAAGATGACATGGTGAAGGTCGCGATCAATGGGTTTGGCCGCATCGGCCGCAATGTGCTGCGCGCCATCGTCGAGTCCGGCCGCAAGGACATTCAGGTCGTGGCCATCAACGATCTGGGTCCGGTCGAGACCAACGCCCATCTGCTGCGCTTCGACAGCGTGCATGGCCGTTTCCCCCATGAGGTCAAGGTGGATGGCGACACGATCGACGTGGGCTTCGGCCCGATCAAGGTGACGGCCATCCGCAACCCCGCCGATCTGCCCCACAAGGAACTGGGCGTAGACATCGCGCTGGAATGCACGGGCATCTTCACCTCGAAGGACAAGGCCAAGGCGCATCTGGACGCTGGCGCCAAGCGCGTGCTGGTCTCCGCCCCCTGCGATGACGCGGACTTGACGGTCGTCTTCGGCGTGAACCACCAGAAGCTGACGAAGGATCACCTCGTCGTCTCCAACGCCTCCTGCACCACCAACTGCCTGTCGCCTGTGGCTTGGGTGTTGAATGAAACGGTGGGCATCGAGCATGGCTTCATGACCACGATCCATTCCTACACCGGCGACCAGCCGACGCTGGACACGATGCACAAGGATCTCTACCGCGCCCGCGCCGCCGCGCTCTCCATGATCCCCACGGGAACCGGCGCCGCCAAGGCTGTGGGCCTCGTGCTGCCGGAGCTGAACGGCAAGCTCGACGGTTCCGCGATCCGCGTGCCGACCCCCAATGTCTCCGTGGTCGATCTGAAGTTCGTCGCCAAGCGCGCGACCTCGAAGGACGAGATCAACGCCGCCATCAAGGCCGCCGCCGAAGGTCCGCTGAAGGGCGTGCTCGGCTACACCAACGCTTCGAACGTCTCCATCGACTTCAACCACGACAGCCATTCTTCGGTCTTCCATATGGATCAGACCAAGGTGATCGACGGCACTTTCGTGCGCATCCTGTCCTGGTACGACAACGAATGGGGCTTCTCCAACCGCATGGCCGACACCGCCGTGGCGATGGGCAAGCTTCTTTGAGTTAACAGCGACGCGGCCTTCGGGCCGCGTCTTTGCATTCGGGGACGGCGCGAGCCGGACACATCATGACCTTCCGCACCCTCGACGACGCGCCGGTGAACGGCCAGCGGGTTCTACTTCGCCTCGATCTCAACGTGCCCCTCGAAAACGGCCGCGTCTCCGACGCCACCCGCATCGAGCGCGCCTTGCCGACCCTGCGCGAGCTCATGGCCAAGGGCGCGCGCATCATCGTGCTCTCCCATTTCGGGCGTCCAAAGAACGGGCCTGATAAAGAGAATTCGCTGGAGCCGGTCGCCGCCGTGCTTGGCGCCCATCTGCACGCCCCCGTCGCTTTCGCCCATGATTGCATCGGCGACGTCGCGGCGCAGGCCGTCGCCAAGCTTGGCGATGGGCAAGTGCTGCTGCTGGAGAACACCCGCTTCCACAAGGGCGAGGAAAAGAACGATCCCGCCTTCGTGGATGAGCTCGCCCGGCTCGGCGATTTCTATGTGAACGACGCTTTCTCCGCCGCCCACCGCGCCCACGCCTCGACCGAGGGCCTCGCCCACAAGCTGCCCGCCTATGCGGGCCGAGGCATGCAGGCGGAGCTGGAGGCGCTTTCGGCGGCCCTTGAACAGCCCAAGCGCCCAGTGGCGGCGGTGGTGGGCGGCGCGAAAGTGTCGAGCAAGCTCGACCTTTTGGGCAATCTGACGAAGAAGGTCGATTTCCTCATCATCGGCGGCGGCATGGCCAACACTTTTCTGGCCGCCGAAGGCAAGGCGGTCGGCAAGTCGCTTTGCGAGAAGGATCTGCTCGACACCGCCCGCGCCATCGTGGACGCCGCCCGCGCGGCCAAATGCGAGATCGTGCTGCCGGTGGATGTGGTGGTCGCCAAGGAGTTCAAGGCGCATGCACCCTCCCATGTGGTCTCGGTGGATCATTTGGGCGCGGACGAGATGATCCTGGACCTTGGCCCCAAATCCGTCGCGCGCATCGAGGAGCTGCTGGGCGCGGTCAAGACGCTGGTCTGGAACGGCCCCTTTGGCGCTTTCGAGCTGACGCCCTTCGACGCGGGCACCAATGCAGTGGCCAAGGTTGCGGCGGCGTTGACCGACAGCGGCAAGCTGCTGACGGTTGCGGGCGGCGGCGACACGGTCTCCGCGCTCAACCAGGCGGGCGTCGGCGAACATTTCACCTATATATCGACTGCGGGCGGCGCTTTCCTCGAATGGCTCGAAGGCAAGCCGCTGCCGGGCGTCGAGGCGCTCAAGATCTAGAAACAAGCCGCTCTGCGGCATCAATCGGAGGACATCATGGCCCGCATCACGCTTCGTCAATTGCTCGATCACGCCGCCGAACACAGCTACGGCGTGCCGGCCTTCAACATCAACAACATGGAACAGGCCCTCGCCATCGGCGAAGCCTGCAACGCGCTCGACGCCCCGGTCATCATCCAGGCCTCGCGCGGCGCCCGTTCCTACGCCAACGACATCATGCTGCGCCATATGATGGACGCGCTGACGGAAATGTATCCGCATATTCCGATCTGCGTGCATCTGGACCACGGCAATGTGGAAGCCACCTGCATGACCGCCATCCAGTCCGGCTTCACCTCGGTGATGATGGACGGGTCGCTGAAGGCCGATGGCGCGACCCCTGCGGATTACGACTACAATGTGCGCGTCACCAAGAGCGTCGTCGACACCGCCCATATGGGCGGCGTCTCCGTCGAGGGCGAGCTGGGCGTGCTGGGCTCGCTTGAGACCGGCATGGGCGACAAGGAAGACGGCCATGGCGCCGAGGGCAAGCTGAGCCACGACCAGCTGCTGACCGATCCTGATGAAGCCGTGAAATTCGTCAAGGCCACCAAGGTCGATGCGCTGGCCATCGCCATGGGCACCTCGCACGGCGCTTACAAGTTCTCTCGCAAGCCCGATGGCGAAGTGCTCGCCATGAATGTGATCGAGGAGATCCACAAGCGGATGCCCAATGTGCATCTGGTGATGCATGGCTCGTCGTCCGTGCCGCAGGATTTGCAGGACATCATCAACCAGTTCGGCGGCCAGATGAAGCCGACCTGGGGCGTGCCGGTGGAGGAGATCCAGCGCGGCATTCGCCACGGCGTGCGCAAGATCAACATCGACACCGACAACCGCATGGCCATCACCGGCCAGATCCGCCGCGTGTTGCAGGAACATCCCGGCGAATTCGATCCGCGCAAATATCTGAAGCCCGCGATGGAATCCATGTCGAAGATCTGCCGCGAGCGGCTTGAGCAATTCGGTACGGCGGGCCAGGCCTCGAAGATCGGCAAGATCCGCCCGCTCTCCGAAATGGCCAAGCTCTATGCAGCGGGCAAGCTGGACCCGACGTTTTCCTGAGTTGAGGGCGGCTGGTGGACCTCCGTCAGCCGCCTTTTCCATGCCGGCTCAAATCTGACCCCTTGCGCGAGGCCCTGCTTTCGCCCCATTTCTCGCCGATGCAGCCTTCCCGATTCCCGGCAGGCGTGGCGGATCAGGTCCAGATGAGCAAAAAACCCAGTCAACCAGCCCTTGATCCTCAACGGCTCTATCTCATCAGCCCCGCTTTGGCGGAGGCCGAGAGCTTTCTGCCTGCGCTTGAGGCCGCCCTTGCGGCGGGCGATGTGGCTTGCGTTCTGGCGCGCTTCGCCGGCCCCGACGAAGGAACCGCCAAGAAGATCGTGCGGGCGCTGCTCCCGCTCGTGCAGGAGCATGGCGCCGCCTTGCTGGTCGAGGGCGACCCCAAGATCGCAGTGCGCACCGACGCCGATGGCGTGCATGTGCGCGGTCAGGGCGATCAGCTGGAGGAGCAGCTGGGCGAGGCCATCGAAACCCTCAAGCCTGACCGCATCGTGGGCGCGGGCGGCGTCAAGACGCGCCACGATTCCATGGCGGTGGGCGAACTCGAGATTGATTACGTCATGTTCGGCGATCCTTCGCCCGACGGCTGGACGCCCCTGCTGGAGCAGGTGATCGAGCGCGTGTCCTGGTGGACGGAAATTTTCACCGTGCCTTGCGTGGGCTTCGCTCCCAGTCTCGAGGATGTGGCGACGATCTCGCAAGCCGGGGCCGATTTCGTCGCCCTTGGCGATGCGGTGTGGAACGACCCGCGCGGTCCTGGCGCGGCGGTCGCGCAGGCGCAGGCCGCGCTGGTGCGCGGCGCGCGCCCGTGAGCGGCGTGCGCATCGCTGGCCTCGCCTGGCTCCTCGCCGGTGCGACGCCGGTCTTTGCGCAGGCGCCGCTGCCACCGACCCTGACGCCCTCCAAGACGCCCCTGACCACGGCCATCGCGCCCATTCCCGGCGCGAAGACGGGCGGAATCATTGACCCGGCGCGCAATTTTCTTGCGCCCGGCGTCATGCCCGACGCTGCTTTCGCCGCCTTCCAGCGGGGCTATTACGTGACGGCCCTGCGCGAAGCCATGAAGCGGATCGACGCCGAGCCCAATGATGCGCCAGCCATGACTCTGGTGGGCGAACTCTACCGCGAGGGCCTGGGCGTGCGCCGCGATCCGGAAGAAGCGGTGCGCTGGTACAGGCTCGCCGCCGACCGGGGCGATCCGCAGGGCGCCTTCGCGCTGGCCATTTCCTATTTGCGTGGTTGGGGGGTCAAGGAGGACGTGAAGGCGGCGCTGCCTTTGCTTGAGCTTGCCGCCGCCGCGGGCCATCCCGGCGCCACCTACAATCTGGGCATGCTCGCCATTCAGAGCGAGCCGTCGGACCCTGCGAAAGCCGCCGCCCTGTTCCGCCGCGCCGCCGATCTGGGAAATAACGAAGCCGCCTACGCGCTGGGCCTGCAATATCTGCAAGGGCGCGGGGTGACGCGCGATGGTCCTCGGGCGGCGCAATGGCTCAAGCGCGCTGCGGACGATAATCTGGCCGCCGCGCAGATTGATTACGCCATCATGCTGTTCAACGGCGACGGCGTTCCAGCCGACGAAGCGGCCGCCGCCCGCTATTTCCGCAAGGCCGCCGCCACTAACAATCCCGTGGCCGCCAACAGGCTGGCGCGGCTGCTGGCCACGGGCAGGGGCGTCCCCAAAAACATGATCGAGGCCATGACCTGGCACATCCTGGCCCGCGCGGCGGGGGTGCAGGACGAATGGCTCGACGGCCAGCTCAACAGTCTCTCCCCCCGCGACCGCGCCACCGTCGAAGAGGCGGTTCGGCGTCATATTGGCGGCGCCTGAGCGTCTCCGCCCGTGACTTTGCCGCTCGCCCTGGGTTAGAAGCCGTCATGGGCGTTTTTCGCCACCCCCTTTCATCGCCCGCGCGCGAGACCAGAGACCCGCCATGATCACCTCCGCCCTCATGAATGTGATGACCAGCGCCGCCATCAAGACCGGCCGCGCCCTCAAGCGCGACTTTGGCGAGGTCGAGAATCTCGTGGTTTCCGTCAAGGGCCCGGGCGATTTCGTCAGCGCCGCCGACCGCAAAGCCGAGAAGACCCTCTATGAGGAACTGTCCAAGGCGCGTCCCGGCTACGGGTTCCTCATGGAGGAGAGCGGCGTGGTCGAGGGCACAGATCCCTCCCATCGCTGGATCATCGACCCGCTCGACGGCACCACAAACTTCTTGCACGGCCTGCCGATCTTCTCGATTTCGGTGGCGCTGGAGCGCGAGGGCCAGCTGATCGCGGGCGTGGTCTACAATCCTGCGACCGACGACATGTATATCGCGGAGAAGGGTCAGGGCGCCTGGCACAACAACCACCGCCTGCGGGTCTCGCCCCGCCGCAACCTGTCGGACTCCCTGATCGCCTGCGGCGTTCCCCATCTGGGCAAGGCCAAGGATCATCCCCGCTTCAAGGCGGAGCTCGCCGCCGTCATGGCGCGCGCCTCCAATGTGCGCCGCCTTGGCGCGGCCTCCATCGACCTGGCGCTCACGGCGGCGGGCCGCTTCGACGCCTATTGGGAGCGCGGCCTGCAGCCCTGGGACATCGCGGCGGGCATTGTTTTGCTGCGCGAGGCGGGCGGTTTCGTCTCCGATCTCGATGGCGGGCAGGACATGCTGGAGAAGGGCACGATCTGCGCTGGCACGGAGCTGATTCAGCGCGAGTTGCTGGCGCTGGTGCGTTCCATCTGAGCGCCGTCGCGCTGGTATCCACAGCTTGCGCTTGATTGTGATGACGCTATGCCGTCTGCTAGTCTGGCCCGGCGCGTTGCTGGCGGCAAGGTGACCCATGGCTGCTGACAAGGATTCCTACAAGCTTTCATCGCCTCACATTTTCCTTGTGAGGATGATCGTCTTTCTGGTGCTGATCGGCTTCGTCGCGCTCATCCTGCAACGCCAGATCATGGTGGCCTTCATGGCCAATCCGGGCCTCAACGGCCTGATCATCGGCGTGCTTTTCATTGGCGTCGTGCTCGCCCTGCGGCAGGTGGCGTTGCTGTTCCCCGAAATCCGCTGGGTCAACGCCCTGCATCAGGGGGCTGGCGCAAAGACGCGCCAGCCGGTTTTGCTGGCGCCTGTGTCGCTGATTCTGGGCCAGGGGCTGGCGCGGCGCGCCATTTCGGCGCTGACCCTGCGGGCGGTGCTGGACTCCATCGGCACGCGGCTCGACGAATCACGCGAGACCGCCCGCTATCTCACCGGTCTGCTGGTGTTTCTGGGGCTGCTGGGCACCTTCTGGGGCCTGCTCGAAACGGTTGGCTCCATTGGCAATGTCATCAAGAGCATGCAGACGGGGGCGGACGCCGCCGTCATGTTCGACGATCTGAAGAATGGCCTCGCCGCGCCCATCGCGGGCATGGCGGTCTCTTTCACCTCCTCGCTTTTCGGCCTTGCGGGCTCGCTGGTGCTGGGCTTTCTCGACCTGCAGGCCGGGCAGGCGCAGAATCGGTTCTTCACCGAGCTCGAGGACAGCCTTTCGCTCAATGTGATCGACGCGCCGCTCGACACGCGCGTGGCCGCTGACGCGCGCGATCTGGCGGCCGCCTCGGAGCCCGCCAACGCCCGCGCCGCCACCGCCGCCATCGCCAATCTGGCGGAAGGGGTGCAGGGCCTGGTGCATCACATGCGCCAGGAGCAGCAGCAGATTCGCGACTGGGTGGAGGCGCAGGCCGCGACTCAGCGCGACCTTAAAGCCGCAATCGACAAGCTCGCCGCCAAAGTGGAGAAGCGCTGATGGCGCTGGGGCGGGCAAGGCGGACCACGCGCGGCTTCGATTATTGGCCGGGCTTCGTCGACGCCCTCTCGACCATGCTGCTGACCATGATCTTCCTGCTCTCGGTCTTCATGCTGGCCCAGTTCTTCCTGTCGCGCGACATCAGCGGCAAGGACACGGCGCTGGCGCGGCTCACGCGCCAGATCGACGAGCTGACCTCCCTGCTGGCGCTGGAGCGCGCGGGCAAGGCCGAGGCGCAATCCAGCGTCGACACGCTCACCATCGCGCTGGACGCCGCCACCCGCGAAAAAATGCGTCTGGAAGGGCTGCTTGCGGGCAATGCGGCGGCTGCGGGCGCCGCTGGCGGACAGAACCTCGAGATGGCCCGCGCGCTCGAAGCCGAGAAACAAGCGTCAGCGCGCGCGGCCGCCCAACTCGATGTGCTCAACCAGCAAATCGCCGCGCTGCGCCGTCAGCTCGGCGCGCTGGAGGATGCGCTCTCCGTCTCCGAACAGCGTGACCGCGAGTCCCAGGCCCGGATTTCCGATCTCAGCTCGCGGCTCAATCTGGCGCTTGCGCAGAAGGTGCAGGAATTGTCGCGCTATCGCTCGGATTTTTTCGGGCGGCTGCGCGAAATTCTCGGCTCAAGGCCCGGCGTTCGCATTGTGGGCGACCGCTTCGTCTTTGAAAGTGAGGTTCTGTTCGATACGGGCCGTGCGGATGTGAGCGCGGCCGGGCGCGCGCAGATGGATCAGGTGGCGGTGGCGCTCCAGGATCTGGAACGCGAGATTCCGCCGGAGATTCCGTGGGTGATGCGCGTCGATGGGCACACGGACAAGCGGCCCGTCGCCGGGCAATTCCATTCGAATTGGGAATTGTCGGCGGCGCGCGCTATCGCGGTGGTGCAATACCTCGTGTCGCTGGGCGTCTCGCCCCAACATCTGGTGGCGGCCGGGTTTGGCGAATTTCAGCCCCTCGACGCCAGCGACGGCGAGGAGGCCCTGCGCCGCAATCGCCGGATCGAGCTGAAGCTCACCGACCGATGACCCATGCGCCCGTCGAGATCGCGCCGTTGTCTGCGGCGCTCATGCCGGAGCTTGCCGACCTGTGGGTCGCCGCCTGGACGCAGGCCATGCCGCAGATCGACTTCGAGGCCCGCAGGCCTTGGCTCGCCGCGCATCTGGAGGGGCTGCACCAGCAAGGCTGGGTGACACGCTGCGCGCTGGCGGCGACCGGCGCGCTTGTGGGCTTCGTGACCCTGCAACCGCGCAGCGGAGAGCTCGCCCAGATCGCGGTGGCGCCCTGCGCGGCGCGGCGCGGGCTTGGGCGCCTCTTGCTGCAAGAGGCGCGCGCGCTGGCGCCGGGGCTGATCACCTTGAGCGTCAACCAGGACAACGGCCACGCCCTGCGTTTTTATGAGCGCGAGGGCTTCGTGAAGACCGGCGAGGGCGTCAACGCCCTGTCGGGACTGCCGACGTTGCGGATGGAGTGGCGGGACGCGCTTGCGAGGCGCTGAGGGGTCAGTGGCGTGGCGTGGCGCGGCCGCTCCGTCTTCGTCTAAGAGCGAACTTCGCGCCGCGCGGGCTTTCGTTATGATGCGCGAAAATCCGGGAGCCCAGCCATGCCCAACGCCTATGATACAGACCTTGACCGCAACGCGGCCAATTTCCAGCCGCTGACGCCATTGGGCTTCCTCGAGCGCTCGGCTGCGATCTTTCCCGAGCGGCTCGCTGTGGTCCATGGCGCGGTGCGCCGCAATTATCGGGATCTCTACGCCCGCGCCCGCCGCCTCGCCAGCGCGCTGGCCGCCCATGGGGTGGGCAAGAACGACACGGTCACGGTGATGCTCGCCAATACGCCGGCCATGCTGGAATGCCACTTCGGCGTCCCCATGGCGGGGGCGGTGCTCAATACGCTCAACACCCGCCTCGATGCGGCGATCATCGCCTTCACGCTTGATCATGCCGAAACCAGGGTGCTGATCACCGACCGGGAGTTTTCCGGCGTGATGAAACAGGCGCTGGCGCTCGCCAAAACGAAGCCCCTCGTCATCGACTATGACGATCCCGAATATGCAGGCCCCGGCGAGCGGCTGGGCGCCATCGAATATGAGGAGCTGTTGGCGGGCGGCGACCCGGAATTTAGCTGGATCATGCCCCGCGACGAATGGGACGCCATTGCGCTGAATTATACCTCCGGCACGACAGGCGATCCCAAGGGCGTCGTCTATCATCATCGCGGCGCCTATCTGCTGGCCATGGCCAATCTGCTCACCGGGAATCTCGGCCGCGCGCCGGTCTATCTGTGGACGCTGCCCATGTTCCACTGCAACGGCTGGTGCTTCCCCTGGTCCATCGTGCTGGCGGGCGGCGTGCAGGTCTGCTTGCGGCAGGTGCGCGCGGGGCTGATGTTCGACCTCATCGCCAGCGAAAAGGTCACGCATCTGTGCGGTGCGCCGGTGGTCATGTCGACCCTGCTGAACGCGCCCGCGCAGGAGAAGAAGCCCTTGCCGCATGAGGTCGAGTTCTTCACCGCCGCCGCGCCCCCGCCGGAGGCGGTGCTGGCCGCCATGCGCGAGGCTGGCTTCAATGTGACCCATCTCTATGGGCTCACCGAAGTCTACGGCCCCGCCGTGGTGAACGAATGGAACAGCGATTGGGACGCGCTGCCCGCCAATGAGCAGGCCATGAAAAAGGCCCGTCAGGGCGTGCGCTATCCGGTGCTGGAAGCGCTTGACGTGCTCGATCCCGACACGATGGAAAGCGTGCCCGCCGATGGGGAGACGCTGGGCGAGGTGATGTTCCGCGGCAATGTGGTGATGAAGGGCTATTTGAAGAATCCCGCCAGCACGCAGGCCGCCTTTGCAGGCGGCTGGTTTCACTCCGGCGATCTCGGCGTGAAATATCCCGACGGCTATGTGCAGTTGAAGGACCGCTCGAAGGACATCATCATTTCCGGCGGCGAGAACATTTCCTCCATCGAGGTGGAGGACGCGCTCTACAAACATCCAGCCGTGCAAGTCGCCGCCGTTGTGGCGCGGCCCGATGACAAATGGGGCGAGACGCCCTGCGCCTTCATCGAATTGCGGCCGGGCGCCAGCGCATCGGCGGAGGAGCTGATCGACTGGTGCCGCCAGCATATGGCGCGTTTCAAGGTTCCGCGGCACATCGTCTTCGCCGAAGTGCCGAAGACCTCGACCGGCAAGATCCAGAAGTTCCGCCTGCGGGAAATGGCCAAGGCGCTTTGAGCGAACCAAAGAAACGATGAGCGCAGACGCGGCCCCCGGCGAAAGGATCGAGGGTCGCGTTTGCTTCGCCTTGGTTCAATGGACGCGATTCAATGAATCGACGGCGCTTTTCCGTTGGCTTGCAATTTTTCTATTTCATCCTTGAGGTGGAGTTTTTTTCGTTTCAACTCGAGGAGCTTCAGATCGCTCGTCGCGGGATGGTGCAGTTCCGTCTCTATTTGCTTTTCGAGCACCTGGTGGCGACGCACGAGTTCCGCGAGATGGCTGTTCAACGACATCCGTCAACTCCATGTTGTGGCTGACGGAGGAAGTGTGACACAAAAATGAACGGCCGCAAGGGAAATTGGAACTGACATGGATCACGGCTCGTTGAAGCGCGCTGGACCTTGTAATGCCCGCTTGCGGCGCAGGCGACGCGGGATCATACTCCCGACCACTTTGAACCCCCGGTCCAAATTCGGTTCCAATGATGCCCGATCTGCCCACCACTGAACGAAGCGCGTTGGAAGAAGAATATGTGCGGCTGCGCGAGGAGCATCGCGATCTCGACGCCGTCATCGACGCCTTGCTGGCGGGCGGATCGGTGGACCAATTGCAATTGCAGCGGCTGAAGAAGCGCAAGCTGTTGCTGCGCGACCGCATCTCTTTCCTCGAAGACCAACTGACGCCGGACATCATCGCCTGAGACGATCCGCAGCTCTACTCAACGCTTTTGCATATTCAGTCAACGCTTGTGGGAATTTACTCAACGCATTCAGGCACGCTATCCAACGTGAGCAGTGCTTTTAAATTGGAGCGACCATGGCTTCTGTTTCCAGGACACCCGTTTCCGACGATGAGTGGACCCATCTGGAGTTTGAAATCTCAGCCCTTTTCGATGGCGCGCCCATTGACGAGGAAGATCTATTTGCCGGTCGCTCGACAGAAGTTCGAAGAATCCTGGAGACCGTGCTCTCCCGTTCCAAACATGTTGTGCTGTTTGGTGAGCGGGGCGTCGGCAAAACCTCACTGTCGAATATTTTCTGGAAGCGCTTCAACAAGACGCTTCGGAGTTTCGTTGTCGCTCGGGTCCAAGCTGGCCCACAGGACAAATTTTCCTCCTTGTGGACACGGGCGCTTGAGGAACTGAACGCGGCCGGGATAGCCGCCGGAAAGGCAGAGTATGTTAATTTCGAATTCGGTTACGAAACGATCACCCCGTCGCAAGTCAGGAGAGAATTGCAGAAATGCGGAGCGAATGCTCTGCCGATCATTATCATCGACGAGTACAATGAGGTAAAAGATAGCGAAACCAAACGACTGACCGCTAATTTAATTAAGGAATTTTATGATTTTTCCATCACAACAACGGTAATAATAGTTGGTGTCGCAGAAAATATTTCCGAACTTATTGAAGATCATGCCTCTATTGGTCGAGCTATTGTTCAGATTCCATTGAATAGAATGTCTTCAAGCGAGCTAAAAGAAATAATTCAAAAAAGAATTAGCAGAACCGTAATGGAGTTTACTGCGGACGCAGTTTGGACAATCGTGTCTCTTTCACGTGGGTTGCCTTATTTCACGCAAACACTCTCAAAGCATGCAGCATTACATGCAATCACGGATCGGAGAACGAAAATTACAAATGATGATGTTGAGGCGTCAATGGCGAAATTCATTGAAGACGCCGAAAAAGGATTCCAAGAATCGTATAGAATCGCGACGCGAAGTAATCAGGAAAACTTCTTTGAACAGTCGCTTTTGGCCTGCGCGCTTGCGAAAACAGACGATGAGGGGTTTTTTACCGCAAATGACGTCGTCGAACCATATAGCGCCATCTTGAAAGAAAAAAAGAGAATTGCTCATTTTGACAAACATTTGCGTCGCTTTTCTTCAGATGAAGGCGGAAATATTTTGAAAAAAAGAGGCGGAGATCGTCAGCAAACCTTCAGGTTTTCTGACCCTATGATGCAGCCTTACGTAATCATCCGCGGAATTCAGAGCAAAATGATCGACGATACGGCAAAAGGCGTCCTTTTGCAGAAAGAGCAAAAAGAGTAGACTTTTTAAAGGAGTGGAAGCGTCAGGGCGCTTCAGCTTCATAGACGAGCATCGACCCCTGACTGCGCCTGAGCGCGAAGCTTGCGGCTGATCGTGGCATGGGATATGTGCGCCCTTTGGCCGAACAGCCGGGACTTGCCGTGGAAAAGTCGCCTCCCCCCATCGCCATCATCATGGGCAGCCAGTCCGACTGGCCCACCATGCGCCATGCCGCGCAAATGCTGGAGCAGCTTGGCGTGGCCTATGATGCGCGGATCGTCTCCGCCCATCGCACGCCGGAACGCCTTGTCGATTTCGCCAAGGGCGCGAAGGCGGAAGGGTTCAAGGTCGTGATCGCGGGCGCGGGCGGCGCCGCCCATCTGCCCGGCATGACCGCCGCCATGACGCCCCTGCCGGTGTTTGGCGTGCCGGTGGAGAGCAAAACCCTCTCGGGCCGCGATTCGCTTCTGTCCATCGTGCAGATGCCGCCGGGCGTGCCGGTGGGCACGCTGGCCATCGGCAAGGCGGGCGCCACCAACGCCGCGCTGCTGGCCGTGGCCGTGCTGGCCCTCAACGATCCCGCTCTGGCGGAGCGGCTGGACGCTTTCCGCGCCCGTCAGACAGCCTCGGTCGCGCCGCGCCCGGTCGATGATCCGGCTGGAGCGTGAGCTGATGTCGAAAGGCGCCCCCCTCGCACCCGGCGACGCCATCGGGATTCTGGGCTCCGGCCAGCTCGGCCGCATGCTCGCCATGGCCGCCGCCCGGCTGGGCCTGCGCACCCTCATCTACGCCCCCGAGAGCGGCCCCGCCTGCGATGTGGCGACGCAAACCATCATCGCGCCTTATGAAGACGAGGCGGCGCTCAGCGAGCTTGCGGCGCGTGTGGGCGTCGTCACCTATGAATTCGAGAATGTGCCCGCCCATACGGCGCAATTCCTAGCCGCGCGTCTGCCGGTCCATCCTGGCCCAACGGCGCTGGCGACCACGCAGGACCGCGCGGTCGAGAAACGCTTCCTCAACGCTCTGGGCGTCCCCACAGCGCCCTTTCTCGAGGTCGACGACGCGGCTGGCCTCGCGACCGCTCTGGCCGCCCTTGGCCGCCCCGCCATCCTCAAGACCCGGCGCTTTGGCTATGACGGCAAGGGCCAGATCATGATCCGCGAGGGCATGGATGTGGAGGCGAGCTGGCTGGCGCTCGGCGGCGCGCCCTGCATTCTGGAGGGGCTTGTGCCCTTCACCCGCGAGGTCTCGGTGGTGGCCGCGCGCGGGCGCGACGGCTCTTTCGCCGCCTATGACGTCTGCGAGAACGTCCACGAGAACCATATCCTCGCCCTGACCACGGTCCCCGCGCGCATGGCGGCCGAGGCGGCGGCGGAGGCGGTGGCCATGGCTGCGCGCATCGCGACGGCGCTGGACTATGTGGGCGTGATCTCCGTCGAGATGTTCCATGTCGTGGACGACGCCGGGGAGCGGCTCGTCGTCAACGAGATCGCGCCGCGCGTCCACAATTCCGGCCACTGGACGCTGGATGGGGCCGTGACCTCCCAGTTCGAACAGCATGTCCGGGCCGTCTGCGGCTGGCCTCTGGGCTCCACAGGCCGACATGGGCGCGTGGAGATGCGCAATCTCATCGGGCAGGACGCAAACGACTGGGCGGCGCTGCTGGCCGAGCCTGGCGCCTGCCTGCACCTCTATGGCAAGCACGAGGCCCGCAGTGGCCGCAAGATGGGTCACGTGACCCGGATTTTCCCCGATTGAACCTATGGACGAAGCCCCAAAATCGGGTCTACGTCTGGACAAGGCTTCCCCCATCTGCTATCCGCACCCCCGACAGTAGGGTGCGAAAAGCCCTTACGCCAAGGTTTCTCCCCATCGGGGTTCTCTCTAACACGGCAGTCCGCTCACGGACGTCGCCGCAACGACAGGATGAATGCGTGCAAGTTCTCGTCCGTGACAACAATGTCGACCAGGCCCTCAAGGCGCTCAAGAAGAAGATGCAGCGCGAAGGCATTTTCCGCGAGATGAAGCTGCGCGGCCATTATGAGAAGCCCTCCGAGAAGCGCGCCCGCGAGAAGGCCGAAGCCGTCCGCCGCGCCCGCAAGCTCGCCCGCAAGAAGATGCAGCGCGAAGGCCTTCTGCCCATGAAGCCGAAGCCGGAAATGGGCGCGCGTCGCTAAGCCGTTCGCGAATTCAGTTTTGATCAAAGCGGCGCCGCGGACCTTCATGTCCGTCAGGCGCCGTGTCTTTTTGGTCTCAGGCGGCTTTTCATCTGCTCCAGCCTGACCATAATGTCGGCGATCAAGGCGAACACCGTAATCTCGCCGCATTGAGACGTCTTTCAGAGGTGAGAGTATATTAAGCCTTGAGAGGCATTCTCCTGGATCTTCGAACCGAGTGCGCCTTGATGATGATCGCCAGCTTTTGCACGACCAGAGCCCGTCCCTTGATTTCGCTCGCCGTGGTCACGGCCGCCGGCCTCATGCTGGGCGGTTGCGATGTCGGCCTGGGCGGCGGCGGCCTTTCGGCGTCCAGCCCCAGGATCGCCGAGGTCGAAGCGCCCGATGGCTCCTTCAGCCAGAACATCACCTCCCTGAATGATGTGGTGAAGCGCAACCCCAACGCGCCTGAGCCCTACAACACGCGCGGCGCGGCTTTCGCGCGCGCCGGGCGCTATCAGGACGCCATCAACGACTTCAGCCAGGCGATCCGGCTCGATCCCAACCACGCCTCCGCCTATACCAACCGCGCGCTGGCCGAACGCCAGATCGGCAAGAACGATATCGCGCTGGCGGATTTCGGCCGCGCCATCGCCGCCAACCCGAGCCATGCGCCCGCCTATCTGGGCCGCGCCAACCTGCTGCGCGCCCAGGGCAGCTTGCAGGAGGCCATGGCGGACCTTGATCAGGCCATCCGCCTGAACCCGGACGAGGCGCAGGCCTTCCACGCGCGCGGGCTGATCTACCAGCGCAACGGGGACCATGCGAAGGCGATCACCGATTTCGACAACGCCATCGACCGCAACCCCTTCGCCGCCGCGCCTTATCAGGCCCGCGCCCAAAGTCTGAGCATCATTGGCAAATATGATCAGGCGATCGAGGATTTCAACGCCGCCCTCAATGTCGACAACCGCAATGGGGACGCCTGGGCGGGCCTTGGTTTCGCCTATGAAAAGCAGGGCAACAAGACCAAAGCCGCCGAATCCTATGGCCGCGCCCTCATCGTCGATCCGGGCAACAAGGTCGCGCGTGATGGCCAGAGCCGCATCGGACGGGCGTGACATGGAAATGGCCGCAGGCTTAAAGCCCCCGGCCATTTTTCCATTCACATGAGATGATGAAAGCGCTGGACGCTCAGTGCCCGAGCGCCTTCACGATCTGCTCCACCATCTTCTTGGCGTCGGCGAAGAGCATCATGGTGTTGTCCTTGAAGAACAACTCGTTCTCGACGCCCGCATAGCCCGAACCCATGCCGCGCTTGATGAAAAGCACGGTCTTGGCGCGCTCCACATCCAGAATCGGCATGCCGTAGATGGCGGACTTGGGGTCCGTCTTGGCGGCGGGGTTGGTCACGTCATTGGCGCCGATCACGAAGGCGACATCCGCCTGGCCGAATTCCGAGTTGATGTCCTCCAGTTCGAAGACCTCATCATAGGGCACATTGGCTTCCGCCAGCAGCACGTTCATGTGGCCCGGCATGCGGCCTGCAACCGGATGAATGGCGTATTTGACCTCGACGCCCTCTTTCTTGAGGAGTTCGGCCATCTCGCGCAGGGCGTGCTGGGCCTGGGCCACCGCCATGCCATAGCCCGGCACGATGATGACCTTGGAGGCGTTCTTCATGATATAGGCCGCGTCGTCCGCCGAGCCCTGCTTGACGGGCCGCGTCTCGACCGCCCCGGTGGGGCCTGCCGCCACATCGCCGCCAAAGCCGCCCAGAATCACGGAAACGAACGAGCGGTTCATGCCCTTGCACATGATGTAGGAGAGGATTGCGCCCGAGGATCCCACCAGCGCGCCGGTGATGATCAAAGCCAGATTGCCCAAGGTGAAGCCGATGCCCGCCGCCGCCCAGCCCGAATAGGAATTGAGCATCGACACGACGACTGGCATGTCCGCGCCGCCAATGGGCACGATGAGCAGAACGCCCAGCGCCAGGGACACGGCCGCGATGAGCCAGAACGCCAGATGGCTCTGGGTCGCCACGAAGATCGCCACCAGCAGCACCAGCGCGCCGGCCAGCCCCGCATTGATCATATGGCGCTGCGGCAACAGGATCGGCTTGCCGGACATGCGCCCGTCAAGCTTGAGAAAGGCGATGATCGAGCCTGTGAAGGTGACGGCGCCGATGGCGGCGCCGATCGACATTTCCACAAGGCTCGCGCCATGGATTGAAGATGACGTTCCGATGCCGAAGGCCTGCGGGGCATAAAGCGCGCCCGCCGCCACCAGCACGGCCGCAAGGCCCACCAGCGCGTGGAAGAAGGCCACGAGCTGGGGCATGGCGGTCATCTGCACTGTGCGCGCGCGCCAGGCGCCGAAGCCGCCGCCAATGGCGATGCCCAGCAGCACCAGCAGCCAGGCCGAGAAGCCCGAGGGCATGCGGTAGAGCAGCGTGGTGACCACAGCGATGCCCATGCCGATCATGCCGAACTGATTGCCCTGCCGCGAGCTGGAAGGATGCGACAGGCCGCGCAGGGACAGGATGAAGAGCACGCCCGAAACGAGATAGAGAAGGGCCGCGAAGCTGGCGTTCATCGGCTCACACCTTCTTCTTGTACATGGCGAGCATGCGTTCGGTGACGAGGAAGCCGCCGAAGATGTTCACGGAGGCGAGGATCAGCGCGATGAAGCCGAAAACCCGCGCCCAGAGCGCGCCGTCGTCGCCCGGCGTCGAGGCGTCCACGCCCACCGAAAGCAGCGCGCCGACCACGATCACCGAGGAGATGGCGTTGGTGACGGACATGAGCGGCGTATGGAGCGCAGGCGTCACCTGCCACACCACGTAATAGCCGACGAAAATCGCCAGAGCGAAGATCGCCAGCCGAAAGACGAAAGGATCGATCGCGCCGCCGGAGGCTGCATTTGCAGCGTCGCCCGCCGCGCTCGCGATCTGGTCGGCATATTGCTGCGCAGCGCGCTGCACCGTGTCGAGAAGTTGCTGTGTCGCCTCAGTGGCCATGACGCCCTCTTCGAAGTTGGGCCTTGGGGAAAGGCAGCTTGCGCCTGTTACGCCTTCAGGAAATTCGGATGCACCACCGCGCCATCGCGGGTCAGCAAGGTCGCTTTCACAAGCTCATCGTCCCAATTGGGAGCGAAGGTTTTCGTTTCCTTGTCGATGAGCGTGTCCAGGAAGGCGAGCAGATTGCGCGCATAAAGGCTGGAGGCGGTGGCGGCGAGGCGGCCGGGAACATTGAGATGGCCGACGATCTTCACGCCGTTGTCCGTGACCACGGTCTGGCCGGGAATCGACAGCGCGCAATTGCCGCCGCGCTCCACCGCCAGATCAACGATGACCGAGCCCGGCCGCATGGAATGAACCATGTCGGCGCTGATCAGCTTTGGCGCGGGGCGTCCGGGAATCAGCGCCGTGGTGATGACGATATCCTGCTTGGCGATATGGGCGGCGGTGAGGGCGGCCTGTTTGGCCTGATAGTCCTTCGACATTTCCCTGGCGTAGCCGCCCGCCGTCTGCGCCTGCGTGAATTCCTCGTCCTCGACGGCCAGAAACTTCGCGCCGAGGGACTCGACCTGTTCCTTGGTGGCGGGGCGCACATCTGTGGCGGTGACGATGGCGCCGAGGCGCCGCGCGGTGGCGATGGCCTGAAGGCCTGCGACGCCGACGCCCATGATGAAGATCTTGGCGGCTGGAACAGTGCCTGCGGCGGTCATCATCATCGGAAGGGCGCGGCCGTATTCGCCGGCGCCGTCGATGACGGCGCGATAGCCCGCCAGATTGGCCTGAGACGAGAGCACGTCCATCACCTGCGCGCGGGTGATGCGGGGCATCAATTCCATGGCGAAGGTGGAGAGGCCCGCTTGGGCGAGCGCGGCGAGCGCCTCGTCCTGCCCATAGGGGTCCATGATGGCGATGACGGCGGCGCCGTGGGCCGCGCCCGCCAGATCGGCCGCGCTGGGCCTGCGGACGGCGAGGATCACCTGCGCGCCCTCGACAGCCTCGGCAAGGTTTGCGGCGATCTGCGCGCCAGCGGCAGCGTAATCGGCGTCGGGAATGCCGGAGGCGGACCCCGCCCCCGTCTGCACCGCAACCTCAGCGCCAAGGGCGGCGAGTTTCCTGACCGTTTCCGGCGTCACGGCGACGCGGGTCTCGATGGAGAGGTCTTCAGCAGGAACGGCGATGCGCATGCTAAGGCTCCGATGAAACCCGACAGTCCGAACCGCAAACCCTCGCGAAAGCGGCCCGCCGACCAGCGCCGGAGGGCGCGGGCCAGTGGCCGTTCAGGCTTCAGAGAAGGGTGACGGCCATGAACACGACAATGGCGATGACGGCGATTGTGCCCCACTTCGTCAAGGAAACAAACAGCTTGTAGGTGTTTTCGTGCTCGACGTAGTCCATGTCCGGATGGCCGGTTGCGACGGTCTGATGATTAGCCATGATCCCCTCGGAAAGGTTCGCTTCAATTTCGTTCCATTTGCTTAGCCGAAACCGAGGTTGGCCGCAACGTGGCGTGCGCATTCCGGGCCTGTCGGAACACGAACAAAACATAGGCGGAAAGGCCAAGCGCGCCGCAAAGATGGAGCATCCACAGCCGCCCCGCCTCCGCCACGTCCGGCCCCGCCCAGAACCGCCCGATCACCAAAGCGGCGATGGGCAGCGCCAGCGCCAGCCTGCGCGGCCCCGCCTCGCCCGCGCGAAACAGCAGCGCGCCCACCAGCAGAACCGGCGCATAATAAGCCTCGACCCAGCAGCCCGGACCCAGCCGCAGCACGACCATGAAAGTCACAAGCGTTCCCGCGGAGGTCAGTAGCACGCGCCCCGCCGCCGCGCTCGCATGGCCCACGAAGGGCACGGCCAGAAACAGCGGCGTGGTCGCCCAGGCGACGGATGCCGCCCAGCCGGGCGCGCCGATGATCCACACGACGCCCAGCGGATAGAAGGGCTGGCTGGACCCGACCAGCAGGGCGACCCCATTGGCCGCTTGCTGGAGCGGATCGTCCGTGGCGGTGCGCTCGCGCCAGAACTGCTTGAGGCGTGAAGCGATCACGCTTTGTGCCGCCCATGGCTGGTGAGGCCGACCAGATCCATGGCGGCGCGCTGGCGCTCGTCGATGGCTGCGACCGAGAAATTCTCGCCGATGGCGGCTTCGAAAAGCTGATGGAAATTCAGCTTGGCGTCCAGATGCAAGAACACGCCGCCAAGGCCAATGGCGGCCCTGTCCATGAAGACGAATTCGCGCGGCACTTTCACTGGCCCCTTTTCCTTCAGGGCCTTGTGGACGGTGAAGGCCTCCTTGCGCCCATATTTGCCCGGCTCCACGCCATCCGCGATGGTCCGCACCCGGTCATCCAGCAGCGGTCCATAAATGAAGCGCGCCCAAATATTGAGAACCTCGATCAGATCCTTGCGCAGGCCCTTGAAGCCCCAGGTCTCATAGGCGTGCACCACCTGCGCCGGATCATCGCGCATGAGGCCCTGATAGAGATCGACCACCCCGCCCACGAAGGACGGCGGGAAGATGCGCACGCAGCCGTAGTCGAGCAGGTTGATCCCCTCGCCCTCGCCAAAGACCGTGTAATTGCCCAGATGCGGATCCCCGTGAATCACGCCATATTGGCTGAAGGGCTGCCACCAGGCGCGGAACATGGCCATGGCGATGCGGTTGCGCACCTCCTGATCGGCCGTCTTGAAGGTGAGCAGCTTGCGCCCTTCCAACCAGTCCATGGTCAAGAGGCGTCCGGTGGAGAGGTCCGGCCAGCTGCCGGGCACGCGCACTTCGTCATGGTCAGCCAGAATATGGGCGTAGAGCGCCGCGTGCTTGGCCTCGCGGCGATAATCCAGCTCCTCGCGCACCCGCTCGCCAATCTCCACCGCGATCTCGCGCGTGTCGATGGCGCTATCCATGCGCCGATGCAAGGCGAAGAGCACGTCGAGCTGGGAGAGGTCGGCCTCCACGGCGGAGGCCATGTCGGGATATTGCAGCTTGCTGGCGAGCGGGCGTCCCTCGAGGCTCTCGGCGCGATGCACCTGTCCCAGCGAGGCGGCGGCGGCGGGGTGCAGGTCGAAGGACGCGAAACGCTCGCGCCATTGCGGCCCCAGCTCCGCCATCATGCGGCGCTTGACGAAGGCCGCGCCCATGGGCGGCGCGTCGGACTGCAATTGCTGCAAAGCTTCAGCATATTCGGGCGGCAAAGCGTCGGGAATGGTGGCGAGCAATTGCGCCACCTTCATCATCGGCCCCTTGAGACCCCCCAAAGCCTTGGCCAAAACCGCCGCATTGTCAGCGCCGCCCCCGAACAGGGAGGCGGCGGCCATGCGCGCGGCGACCCCGCCCGCATTGGCGCCCACCCGCGCATAACGGGCGGCGCGGGCGGAAAAGCGATTGGCTTCGTTGTCGGTCATCGGGGGAACCAGGGCTGCGGGACAGGCTTCACGTAAGGGCCACTGGCCGATTTACGAGCCCCGCCCCGGTTCAGACCGGCGCCGTGTTCACATTATAGGTGAACAGCCACTCATAACGGGCGGCGACCGCGTCGGCGCTCCACTCGCGGTCGATATAGGCGTCGGCCTTGGCGGGATCGCGATAGTCCGGGTTATGGAAATGCCGCACCATGTCATTGGCGCCCGCCACCATGCGGTTGTCGCGCTCCAGCCGCGCGGCCTCATAGCGCCGCAGGGCGGTGGGCACGTCGTCATAGGCGTCCAGACAGCGGGCGAGCACCACCCCATCCTCCAGCGCCATGACGGCGCCCTGAGCGAGGAAGGGCAAGGTCGGATGGCAAGCGTCGCCCAGCAGCGCCACGCGGCCATAGGCGAAGCGGGTGAGCGGCTCGCGCACCAGATAGGCCCATTGCAGCAGCTTGGGAGCGGCGTCGATCATCACATGGATGTCCTCGTGCCAGCCCGCGAAATCGGCGTGGCACTGGGCCTTCGTCCCCTCCACCGTCCAGGCGGTTTCTTTCCACTCGGCGCGCTCGACAGTGGCGGCGAGGTTGAAGATTTCGCCATCGCGCAGCGGATAATGCACCACATGGCCGTTGGGGCCGATCCAGTTCACCGCCATGCTGGCGCGCATGCGCTCGGGCAGGGCGTCGAGCGGGATCACGCCGCGCCAGATCATCATGCCGGGGTAGCGGGAGGGCGCGTCATTGGCGGTCTTCTGACGCACCACGGAATTGACGCCATCGCAGCCGATGAGGGCGTCGCCCTCGAAGGTGCGGCCATCCTGAAGGGTGAGGAAGACCTTGCCGTCGCGCTCCTCGAAGGAGGCGCAGCGGGCGTTGAGATGCAGCACATCCGGCCGCTGGCGCAGCACCGCATCGCTGACGGCGGTGAGAAGATCGGGCCGGTAGACCGTGAGATAGGGATAGCCGTAGCGCTCCAGCGCGGCGGGGCCCATGTCGAAGAGCTTCCAGACCTTGCCGGTGTTCCACAGCCGCACTTCCTTGCGCTCGGCCCGGCAGGACAATGTGCGCAGGGTCTCGAAGGCGCCGATGGAGTCGAGCGCCCGGTTGCCGTTGGGGCTGATCTGGATGCCCGCGCCCACTTCGCGCAGTTCGCCCGCCTGTTCGAAAATCGCCACATCGAAGCCACGCTGCAACAACGCCGCCGCCGTCGTCATGCCGCCGATGCCACCACCGGCGATGAGAATGCGAGGTTTGGATGCAGCCACTTGCGCGTCTCCTGTCGTTGCAGTTGTCCTAGCTCAGGAGACGGCGCGGGGGCAAATGAAGGCGATCATTTCGGCCAGTTGTCGCGGATCCAGCGGGCGAGGGAGTCTTCGCTGATTTCGCCTGCGGCGAGGCCGAGGATGATGACGGTCGCATCGGCTGCCGACGGCGCGAAGGCGATGTCGTTCAACCTAAGAAAAGTCATCATGCACTGAAAGGCGATGCGCTTGTTGCCATCTATGAAGGGATGGTTCTTGGCCAAGCCAAAGGCATAGGAAGCCGCGAGCGTGGCCAGATCCGTCTCGCCATAATGCCAGCGATTGACGGGGCGCATGATCGCGGATTCCAGAAGTCCGAGATCGCGGATGCCGTCAGGTCCGCCAAAGACGGCCAGTTGCTCGGCGTGAAGGTCGACGACCTCCGTCAGGTCGAGCCAGAGAGGCTCGCTCATTTCGCAAGCTCCCGGAAGGTGTCCTTGTACTCGTCCATCACCTTGCGGGCGATGGCCATGACCTTGGCGTGCTTGGGATCATAGGGGCTGAGCTTCACCCCACGCTCCGTCTGCTCCACCACATGCATCTTGTCGCCATCCTTGAGGTCAAGGCGGGCGAGCAGGTCCTTGGGCAGGATGAAGCCAAGGGAATTGCCGATCTTGCGGATCTGGAGGACATAGCCTTCGATCTCGATAGTCCGGGGGGCTTCGTTCATGGGGCGGCTCCTGTGTTGTACAGGCTGTATAACACAGGAAACCGCCGCCCTCAACGCCCGCCGGAGGCCTCCATGGTCTCGAGCTCGGCGATCATCCCCTCGATCATGTTCAGCCCGATCTGCCAGAAGCCGGGATCGCGCGCGTCGAGGCCGAAGGGCGCCAGCAGTTCGGAATAATGTTTGGAGCCGCCCGCCGACAGCAGGGCGAAATATTTCTCCACGAAGCCGCTCTGCGCATTCTGATAGACGCCATAGAGCGAATTCACGAGGCAATCCCCGAAAGCGTAGGCGTAGACATAGAAGGGCGAATGCACGAAATGCGGGATATAGGCCCAGAAGGTCTCGTAGCCCTCATGTAGGGCGATGGACGGTCCGAGACTTTCCGCCTGCACGCTCATCCAGAGTTCGCCAATGCGCTCGGCGGTCAATTCGCCCTCGCGTCGCGCCTCGTGCAACTTGCGCTCGAAGGAATAGAAGGCGATCTGCCGCACCACCGTATTGATCATGTCTTCCACCTTGGCGGCGAGCATGGCCCGACGCTGGTCGGGGCCAGCTTCCGCCAGCAAGGTGCGGAAGGTCAGCATTTCGCCAAACACGCTGGCGGTTTCGGCCAGCGTCAGAGGGGTGGGGGCCATCAACGCGCCATTGTGGGCGGCCAGCACCTGATGTACGCCGTGCCCCAATTCATGGGCCAGCGTCATCACATCGCGCGGCTTGCCCTGATAGTTCAGCAGCACATAGGGATGGGCGGAGGGAACCGTGGGATGGGCGAAGGCGCCGGGCGCCTTGCCGGGCCGCACGGGCGCGTCGATCCATTTCTCATCGAAGAAGCGGCGGGCGATCTCCGCCATCCTTGGCGAGAAGGCGCCATAGGCTTGCAGCACCACATGACGCGCGTCTTCCCAATTATAGGAGCGCGTGGGCACGTTGGGCAGCGGGGCGTTGCGGTCCCAATGATCGAGCTGGTCCTTGCCGAACCATTTCGCCTTCAGCTTGTAATAACGGTGCGACAGGCGCGGATAGGCCGCCTGCACGGCGGCGACCAGCGAATCCACCACTTCCCGCTCGACGCGGTTCGACAGATGGCGGGAATCGGCCACATCCTGAAACCCGCGCCAGCGGTCGCCGATCTCCTTGTCCTTGGCCAGCACATTGGTGATGAGGGCGAAGGTGCGCTGATTGGCGCGCAGGGTCGTGGCCAGCGCCTCGGCGGCCTCCTTGCGGACGGAAGCCTGTTTATCCTGCATGAGGTTCAAGGTGGGTTCGAGCGTCAGCTCCTTGTCGCCCACCTTGAAGCGCAGCGAGGCGATGGTCTCGTCGAAGAGCCGGTTCCAGGCGCCGCGCCCTGTGACGGATTTTTCGTGGAACAGCTCCTCGACCCGATCCTCAAGCTGATAGGGCTTTTCGCGCCGCACATCTTCGAGCCACGGGCGATAGTGGGAAAGCGGCGGCGCGCGCATGGCCGCCTCGATCACGGCGTCGTCGATTCGGTTGAGCTCCAGGGTCAGAAACAGCAGGTCGGTGGAAGCGGTGGTGATTTTTTCCTGGGCGTCGCCGAAAAATTTGGCGCGCAGCGGATCGGTCGTGTCGCCCGCGTAGATGAGGCCCGCATAGGACATGACTCGCCCGATCAGATCCTCCAGCCGCTCATAAAGTTGCAGCATCTCGAACAAGGCCTGCGAGGCGCCCGGCGCGCCAGCGACCGCCGCCAGCTTGCCCCGATAGGCCTGCGCGAAAGATCTGGAATCGCTCAGCGCCCGGGCCAGATCGGCGGCATATTCGGGAGATTCCATGCCCGGATAGAGATCGGCCAGATTCCATTCCGGCAACCCGCCCGCCGCTGGGGCGGCCCCCTGGTCAAGCGCGGAACGGACGATCGGGGCATGGCTGAAGGGGGAAGGGCGCATCGGGGACATCCGCTGTGAGTGTGCGCCCTATATCGGCCTTCCCACTGCGCCGATCAACCGCCTGTGCCGAAAGGTGACGCTTCCGCCACATCGTCGCCACAAAATTAATCGGCCATTTACCCTGTTCGCACAACATGACTCTCGAAGCAGGCTGATTCCTGCCGGAGAGTAAGCAACCGCATGACATCGACCATCCTCATCGCCGATGACGACGCCATACAGCGTCGGCTCCTGGAAGCCATGGTCCGCCGATTCGGCTATCATGCGGAGCTGGCTGAGGGGGGCGAGGCCGCCCTTGAACGGCTCAGCGCCGCTGATCTGCCCCGCATCGATTGCCTTATTCTTGATCTTGTCATGCCTGATCTGGACGGCATGGGGGTCTTGTTGCGCATGAAAGAGCGCGGAGACACGACCCCGGTCATTGTCCAGACCTCGCCCAATTCCATCGAGGCCGTCGTGTCCGCCATGCGAGCGGGGGCCTTTGATTTCGTCGTGAAGCCGGTCGGCGCCGAGCGGCTTCAGGTCTCCATCAAAAACGCCATGCGTTTTGCGGCGCTTGAAGACGAGGTGCGCCATGCGGCGCGGCGCGGGGCGTCGGCGGCCTCATTCCGCGATATCGCGACAACGTCTGAGAACATGAGCCGAATCCTGCGGTTGTGCGAGCGCGCCGCCAAGTCGACCATTCCCGTGCTGATCGAAGGCGAGGCGGGAGTCGGCAAGGAGCTGGTCGCGCGCGCCATCCATGGCGCCTCCGACCGTCGGGGCCGGGCCTTTCTCAGCGTCAATTGCGCCGGGCTGCCGGAAAGCTGTGTCGAATCCCTCTTGTTCGGCCACGAAAAGGGGGCCTTCACAGGCGCCACTGAAAAACAGGTCGGCAAATTCGCCGAGGCCAATGGCGGCGCCCTTTTTCTCGAAAATGTCGAGGATCTGCCGCCGGCGGCGCAAATAAAGCTGCTGCGCGCGCTGCATGAAGGCGAAATAGAACCTGCGGGCGCGAAAAAGGCGCTGAAGGTCGATGTGCGCATCATCACCGCCAGCAACCGCAACATGATGGAATGCGTGAAAATGGGCGCATTCCGCGAGGATCTCTATTATCGCCTTAACGTCTTCCCCATCAGCGTGCCGCCTCTGCGGGCGCGACGCGACGACATTTCCGATCTCGCCCGCCGCTTCACCGCGCGGTTCGCCGCCGAACAGGGCAAGCGCCTGCGCGGCCTCACGGCCGAAGCCCTGGGCCTGCTCACCAGTTACAATTGGCCCGGCAATGTCAGGCAACTGGAAAACGCGGTCTTCCGGGCGGTGGCCCTGGCGGAGGGCGACGAATTGACCGTCGCGGAATTCCCGCAGGTCGCGGCGCGTGTGGACGGGTTCGACGTGCGCATTCCACCCGCCCCGGCGCTGGTCGCCCAGCCCGCGCCCCAACGCGAGATCATCCGCATCGAGGTGCGCGATCCCAATACGATGCGGCCCCTCGACGAGCACGGCAATGTCCGCAAGCTCGAAGACATGGAGGCGGAGATGATTCGCTTCGCCCTGACCTATTATCGCGGGCAAATGTCGGAAATGGCCCGCAGGCTAGGCATTGGCCGCTCGACCCTTTACCGTAAGATGAAGGACATCGGCCTTCAAGATGACGAAATTTCGGCCATAGGGTCCAGCTTCGAAGCCGCCTGAATATTCTTCAGGAGGACGCGTTCAGAACACACAGTAGCGTTTCAATCGTCTGAGTCATCTTCAGCTCCCTTTTGGGAAGAAAAATCGGGCGGATCGGAGGCGATCCAGACCTGGAAGGGCGATCTTCATGAGAATGCAATGGCCGCGCGTCACGATGCTGGGAATATCGGTGACGGCTCTCGCCCTCGCGTTGCAGTCGTCCAGAGCCCAGGAAGTCGTCGCGCCGACATCGGCGCCGACCGTTCAAACGACCGGCGACCTCCCGACGCAAAAAGCCGCAGACCTCGACGCGACCCCGACAGGCGGGATTTCGCAGGCCGCGCCTGACGTCGGCGGGGCCGCGATTCTGGTCAATGCCGACGTGGCTGCGCAGCCGCCCACCGTTGGTTCGGCGCCCACGCCCGCCGCTGAGCCCGCGTCGACGCCCGCGCCAGCTCTGGAAGCCAGCAAGCCAGCTTCCGAAATGACGCCCGATGCGGCCATTAAACAGGCGCTTGAGGCGCTGGCCAAAGAGCCCGTGCGCAACCTCGCCGCCAGGCGCGAGCGCGAGGCGATCACCGCGTTCTACGCCGCGCGCGCCTATGCGCCCCTCTGGATCGAAAAAGACGTCTGGAGCGACGCGGCAAAATCAGCGCTCGCCCGGCTGGAACATGCCGACGAAGACGGCCTCATGTTGAAGCATGGCGCTCTGCCGGTTCTGGACGCAAAGTCGACCGCAGATCGCGCTGCGACCGATCTCGCCCTCTCGCTGGCGGTCGTCGTCTATGGGCGCGAGGCGAGCGGCTCGCGCATCGACCCGCAGTCGATCGACAAGCTGATCACCGAGAAGCCCGACGTGGCCGAGCCCGCCCACATTCTGGCGACCGTCGCCACCGCCCCGGACGCGGGCGCTGCGCTGCGCGGCTTCAACCCCACCCAATCTGGCTATCTGGCCCTGCGCGAAAAACTCATCGAACTGCGCCGCGAAAAGCCAAAATCCACCGACCGGGTCGCCTCCGGACCGACGTTGAAAGTGGGCATGAAGGATCCGCGCGTGCCGGTGATCCGCGCGCGTTTTGGTCTCGACGCACGGCCGCTGGCGGAAAGCGCCGACGATCTGCTTTATGATACCCGCGTGGCCTCCGCCGTGGCTGATTTCCAGCGCAGCATCGGCCTGCCGGATTCCGGGCAGCTCACCACCCGCACGGTCTCGGCCCTTTCGGGCGGCGATCCGGCGCGGCTTGAAGCTGACATCATCGCCAATATGGAACGCTGGCGCTGGCGCGCGCGCGGCGAGGCGGCGGAGCGGATCGAAGTCAATATCCCGGACTTCACCGTTCGCCTGTTCCGCGACAATGCGGAATTCTACAAGGCGCGGGTGATCGTGGGCAAACCCACCAACCAGACGCCTGTTTTCTCGAACCGCATGCAGTTCATCGAGGTCAATCCTTACTGGAACGTGCCCGACAGCATCGTCAAAAAGGAGATGATGCCCAAAATCGCGGAAGATCCGACCTATCTGCAAAAACTTGGCTATGAGGTCTCGACCGCGAAGAATGGCCGGTTGATCGTGCGTCAGCCCCCTGGCGAGAAGAATGCGCTGGGGCGCATCAAATTCATGTTCCCCAACCAGCATGCGGTCTATCTGCACGATACGCCGACGCGGGGGCTCTTCGCCAATGCGATGCGCGACTATAGCCATGGCTGCGTGCGTCTCGACCAGCCGTTCAAATTCGCCGAGATCTTGCTGGGCAAGGAGAATGGCTGGACCGAGGAGCGCATCCGCAAACTCATTGGCGGCAAGAACGAGACGATCCACCTGCCGCACGCCGTCGACATCCATATCGGCTATTACACCGCCTTCGTGGACGAAGCCGGGAAGCTGCAACTGCGCGAGGATATCTATGGCTATTCAGCCAAGGTGCGCGCCGCTCTCGGGCTGGATGGCTGACATTATCGCTTCGGCCTGTAAGGCCCCAGATCCTTGAGGGCGGCGGCGACAAAACTGCCGTCGATCACTTGATCGACGGTGACGTCGCCCTGGATCAGTTTCGCGTCCCTGAAATAGATCCAGTCCTTGCGCAGACTATCCACGCCCACCGCCCCGTCCGGATCGACATAATGGGGAATGATGGAGCGCAGCACGTCCTTGTCCTTGACGGTGGAATAGCGCGCGATGATGTCCACGACGTCCTCGGCACCCGGTCCCGCGAGGCGTGAATCCTTCAGCGCGTCCACATAGTCGCGCAGGCCCCGGATATAGGCGCGCATGACCTTGCGGGCGACTTCGGGGCGGTTCTTGATGAAGGCGTCGCCATAGACGATCACCCCGCTCACGTCGTCGTCGCGCAATTTCGACATGGGCGTCAGGCTCACCACCGTGCCCTGTTTGATCGCGGCGCTGAGAAAGGGTTCTGGCAGGATGCTGGCGTCGAGCGCGCCGCTGGCGTAGGCCGCCACCTGTTGGGGCATGGAGAGCAGGCTCATGTCGAGATCGGCCGAAGTGAGGCCGACGGCGCGCAACGCCTCTTCGACGACGGCCGATTCATTGCCGCCATTGGCCGTGGTGACGAATTTGCGGCCCTTGAGATCCTTGATGGACCGCACCGCGCCGCTGTCCCACAAATCCTTGCGCACCACGAGCGCCTGATAGGAATAGGCGCCCTTGTTGCGCGCCTTGTCGGCCACGGCGCGCATGGTGATGCCGCGCTGGAAGGCGTTGTAGGTGGCCGCATTGATGGCGCCGGAGCCGACGTCAATGTCCCCCGTCGCGAGCGGCGCGACCATGCGGGCGCTGGAATCGAAAACGATGAACGTCGCCTCGACGCCCTCCTGCTTCAGGTACCCCTTTGCATCCGCGATGTAGAAGCCCACATCCGCAGTGCCGCCAATATAGGCGATATTGACCTTATCCGCGGCCTGCGCCTGGGACAGAGCCATTGCCATCAGCCCGACCATTGCAGCGACCTTGAACGTCTTCAGCATCATTTCCTCCCGATCCGGGCTTGTTTTCAGCCCGTTTGCAACATGATGCGCCCGCTCGCCCCCTCCTGTCGAGGGAGGCGCGGGCCCCAAATGGCTGCCTCCAAGGCCCCGTTGCGGCGAAAAAGACACATTCGCGCGAAATTTTGAGAGCTTGACCGTCAAATCTGTGCCACCCTGCGCACTGCGTTGGCGCGCTGGACGGGAAAAAGCGCGCAAGCTCACGCCCCGTTAACCCTTCTCGGTAACACTATGCTCACCATGTTCGTCTCTCGCGGGGTCCGCGCTGGGGCCCACGCGAAACGCGAGTAGTCAGTTGCTGAAATGGCGTAAACTCAAACCCTCCAAGGTCCGGCTGTTGAGTGGCTGGCCCCTTGCGCGGAGCCATCGCGTCGCAGCCACGGCCGCCATGTCCCTCCTTCTGGCGGCGCTGACGCCTGCGCAGACCCAGAACGCCATCGCCAATGGCGAAACCCGGACCATCAATCTTTATCATACCCATTCGGGCGAGAGCATTCAGGCGACCTTCCGGGTCAATGGCCAATATGATTCCGCCGTCCTTGAGAAGCTCAACTACTTCCTGCGCGACTGGCGCAACGATGAGACCATCAAGATGGATCCTCGGCTGTTCGACGTGGTCTGGGAGACCTATCGCGAATCTGGTTCGCAGGAGCCGATCCATGTCGTCTCCGCCTATCGTTCGCCCCAGACGAACGCCATGCTGCGCCGACGCTCCAAGGCTGTGGCGGAGTTTTCCCAGCATATGCTCGGGAAGGCGATGGACATGCACTATATGGACGTTCCCATGTCCCGGGTGCGCGAGATCGCCATGCGGCTGCAAAGGGGCGGAGTGGGCTATTATCCCACCGCTGGAACTCCCTTCGTGCATCTGGATGTGGGGAATGTGCGCGCCTGGCCGCGCATGACCTATGAGCAGCTCGCGCGCCTGTTCCCCGATGGGAAGACGGTCCATCTTCCGCCCGATGGGCATCCGCTCGCCCGCTACGACGAGGCCCGCGCCGAGATCGAAACGCGCAATGGCGCTGTTCTGCCCAGTATGGCGCAGGTCCAGTCGAAGGGTTTCTTTGCGACGCTCTTTGGCGGCGACGAGGACGAGAGCGTTTCCGCCGAGCCGCCACGCGGCCCGCGCTCGCGCGTGGCGACCTATATCGAAAACCGCAACAAGCCGAAATTCCCTTCCGCCGAAGACGAAAGCGGCGCCGGAGGCTATTTCGTGGCCGAAGCCAACCGCTCGCCTGTGGTGGAACAGGCCGAGCGCAACCTGCCGCGTGGCGAGACCTATCTCGCCCCCGCGCCCGCTGCGCCCGCCGCCCTCGCCTCCGCTTCCGTTCCCTTGCCCCCGTCTCGCCCCGCTGAAGCCACCGCCGAGCTGGCCCTTCAGATGGCCGCAGCCGGTGCGCGCCCGTCTGACGCCCCGCTGCCGCCCCGCCGTCCCTCCGACATGCCTTTTGGCGAGCTGGCGGCGGTCAACGCCCCCTTGCCGCCCACCCGCCCCGCGGAGTTGCGCCAGCCCGAGACGCGCGTCGCGGAGCTTAGAATCTCAGAGCAGCGGCTTGCGGATCCGCGTCCCGAGCCGACCCGCATCGCGCGGCCGGCTGAGCTGCCCGGCGTCATTCTGGGCTCAAGCGCGCCAGCCGTCGCCCCGCCTCCGGCCGCTCTGGCCTATGCAGCCCCGCCCGCGGCGCCTGCGCCCGTTCAACGGCCCATTGCTGGCGGACCACGGTCCACGGCGCGGGCTCCCGCCGCCCGCCCGGACCTCGTCGCCTCGACGCTTGACCGCATGACGCTGGCCGCCCTCATAAAGACGGCGTCTGTTTCCAGCCTGACCAATCCCGCCGCCAATTCAGCGAAACCCGCGCCCGGCGCCAGCCGCGCCGAGATCACCCGCGCCATCTTCGCTCCGCCGACGCAGGTGGCCAACGGCTTCAACAAATCGGCCACCAGCCTGTCCACAACCGCCTTCTCTGGCCGCGCGGTCGCCCCAGTGGGGCGCGATGGCGGAGCGCAGGTGATGGCGCTGGCGAAGCGCCCCGACTGACAGATTCCCTCGCGCCAGTTTGCGCTCGATGCATTGACGCGCCGGTCGGGGACAGTTACACCTCCACAAGTGCAATCATAGACGTCTAAGATTATGGGGGAGACGGCGAGCTTGAAACTGCTTGCAGCTTTTCCGCAGACGGCCATGATGCGGAATGACCCCGGGTTTGCGAAAGACGCCGTGACATGACACTCGCCTCCACCGCCACGACGGGCGCCCCGAGCGGGCAGCGACCCCAACTGGTGATTGACAAGGTCTTCAAGCAATTCGGCGTCGGCCCCGGCGCAGTGACGGCGGTTGATCACGTGTCCTTTGACGTGAAGCCCGGCGAGTTCGTCTCTGTCATCGGGCCCTCGGGTTGTGGCAAGTCCACCCTGTTCAACATCATCGGCGGCCTGCTCGATGAATATGAAGGCGATGTGCTGATCGAGCGCGAACGTATCGCGGGACCGCACAAGGCTGTGGGCATGGTGTTTCAGGAAGAATCGACCTTTCCCTGGCGCAATGTCATCGACAATGTCGCGTTCCCGTTGGAATTGCAGGGCGTCAACAAATCCGAGCGCCTCGACCGCGCCCATCACTTCATTGATCTGGTGGGGCTGAAGGGGTTCGAACGCCTGATGCCCTCCGCGCTTTCCGGCGGCATGCGCCAGCGCGTCTCCATCGCCCGCACTCTCGTGTCCCAGCCGCAAATCCTGCTCATGGACGAGCCCTTCGCGGCGCTTGATGAACAGACCCGCCTTCTGCTTGGCGACAAGATCACCCAGATCCAGCAGGATCTGAACCAGACCACCTTGCTGATCACGCACAACCTGACCGAGGCGGTGCAGCTCTCGGACCGGATCGTGGTCATGACCTATCGGCCTGGCAAGGTGAAGCGCATCGTGGACATCGACCTGCCGCGTCCGCGCAGCTCGGATGTGGTGTCGAGCGACGCCTTTGGCCATTACGTCGCCGAAATCTGGGCTGATCTGCGCGAGGAAGCGAGCCGGGGCATGGCGGATTCGGAATCCGCTCGAAGGGGCGGCAGCCGTGGCTAGTCCGTCCTTCAGCCAAAGCCGCGCCTTCCCGATTCTGCTGGGGGCGAGCACTTTCATCGGCGCCTTCGTGGCGCTCGAAGTCCTGCTGCGCTATGGCGTCGTGAACAAATATGTCGTGCCCCTGCCCAGCCAGGTGCTGATGAGCCTTGAGCGGATCGTCGTTGAGGAGAACATTGTCGGGCGAATGCGGGATACCGCCTGGGAAATGTTCGTCTCCTGCATCGCCGTCATCGTTCTTGGCGTGCCCATGGGCGCCTTGCTCTATCGCTGGCAGCCCCTGCGGCGCGCGCTGCTCGATTGGGTCGCGGCGTTGGCGGCCGCACCGCTTGTTCTCGCCTTTCCGCTTTTTCTGGTCATTTTCGGGCGCAGCGCCACGACGGTCATCGTCATGTCGGTGATCACGGGCCTCGCGCCCATCGTCATCAAGACGACCGAAGGTTTGCTCGGCGTGCGGTCCGTACTGATCAATGTGGGCCGCAGCCTGAAAATGACGGACGCGCAGATGCTTCGGATGATCCTGCTTCCGGCGGCCTTGCCCGTCATTTTCTCCGGCATCCGCCTGAGCTGGACCTTCGTGCTGATTTCCGTGGTGGGCATCGAATTCCTGATCAATCTGGGCGGGCTTGGCCAGCTCATCAACGACCTTGCCGAACGCTACGACCTGCCGGGCACCTATGGCGCCATCGGCTTCGTGATCCTCGTCAGCGTCATCTTCTTCATGCTTCTGGAGCGCGTGGAATCATGGCTGCGACCGGCCAGGTAAAAGACTTCACCGCGACCATGGGCTGGGCCAGGGGCGGGCGCAGCTCCCTGCGCTCGACCAATCTGATCCGCATCGGGCTGCTGCTCGGGATGGGGATCGGCTGGGAGGCGCTGTCGCGCTCGGGACTGTTGTTCCGCGACGTCGTTCCCTCGCTGTTTTCCATCTGGGCGGCGATCTGGAAGCTCGTCATGAACCCGGCCTTCTACGCCAATTTGCAGGTGACTGCCTGGGAGATCTTCGCCTCGCTGGCCATCGGCGGCGGGCTTGGCGTCGCAGTCGGCATCATTCTGGGCGCGAACCGCTTTCTGGGCGCGGCCTATGAGCCCTATGTTTATTATCTGGCGCCGACCCCGCGCATCATCTTCTTTCCCGTGATGATCATGTGGTTTGGCGTGGGCGTCGCCTCCAAGATCGCGCTGGGGGCGCTGTCCTGTTTCTTCACCGTGGCGCTCTCGACGGCCGGGGGCATGCGGGAGATCGACAAGGTGCTGATCCGCGTGGGCCGCAGCTTCCGCGCGACGCCGTGGCAGATGGCGATGAAGATCTACCTTCCCGCCATGCGCGTGCCCGTGCTGAACGGCATAAGGCTGGGCTTCGGCACGGCCACGGTGACGGCTTTGCTGGCTGAGACCAAGCTCTCCAACCAGGGCCTCGGCTTCATGATCATGCAGATCTATTCGCGCTTCGACATGCCCTCGCTCTATGGCCTGCTGATCATCGTGTTCATTCTGGCGGGGGTGGGCAATTTGATTCTGGGCAAGGCGACGGGAACGTCGGCCTGAGGGCTTCTCACAGGCGACCCCGTGACTTTCCCCGCGCCCCGTTGCAGACTGAGCGCAGAAAAATCACTGGGGAAACACCATGTTCGGGTGACGTCCATACGCATTGACGAAGAACGCCAGGCTGATGGCGGCTCTGGGGCTGGGGCTCGCCCTGTCCGCCGCGCCAGCCCTCGCGCTCGACAAGATCAAGCTCGCCATCGGCAATCCGGGCGTGGGTGAGACTGAAGTGCCGGACCTCGGCATGAAACAGGGCATTTTCCAGAAGCACGGCATCGAGCTGGAAATTCTCTACACGCAGGGCAGCGCGGAGACCGTGCAGGCGGTGGTGTCCGGCGGCGTGGATGTGGGCTGCGCGGTGGGCACGGTGGGGGCGCTCTCGGCCTTTTCCAAGGGCGCGCCGATTCGCATCATCGGAGCCTCGTTCACCGGCGATTCCAACATGTTCCTTTATGTACCGGCGGAATCGCCCATCCACAGGGTGGAGGACGCCAGGGGCAAGACGGTGGCCTTCTCCAACACCGGCTCCTCGTCCCACATCATGGTGCTGGAGGCGAAGAAACAGTTCGAAACCGAGTTCAAGCCGACCGCCACCGGCGGAGGCCCCGCGACGCTCACCCAGGTGATGAGCGGACAGGTGGATGTCGGCTGGTCGGGCGCGCCTTTCGCGGTGGACATGCTGGAAGCCGGGCGCATCCGCCTGATCATGAAAGCGTCGGACCTGACCGCCATGGGCAACCAGACCTCGCGCGTCACCACCGTGAATGTGCAGGAGCTGCAGAAGCGCCCCGATGTCTACGCCCGCTTCATGGACGCCTATCGGGAGACCATCGACTGGATCTATGACACGCCCGAAGGGGTGAAGGCCTATGCTGACTGGGCGAAGGTCTCCGAGTCCATCGGCAAGCGCTCCTTGAGCGAATTTCTCCCCAAGGCCGCCGTCCAGACCGACGAAGTTCGCGGCCTCGACCAGAACATGCGCACGGCCATGGACGCAAAATACATCTCCGCGCCGCTCACGAAGGAGCAGATCGCGGAGTTGATCCAGATTCCGGCGCGCGGGAAGAAGTGAGGGGAGCTTAAATCTCGCCCAACGCCTGGAGATAAAGGTCGAGGATCGTCTCTTCCTCGATCCGCTTCTCCCGGTCCATGCGGCGGATCGAGACGATCTTGCGCATGATCTTGGCGTCGAAGCCGTTACCCTTGGCCTCGGCGTAGACCTCCTTGATGTCTTCGGCGATCGTGCGCTTCTCCTCTTCGAGGCGCTCGATGCGCTCGATGAAGGCGCGCAGGTGGCCGCCGTCCACGTCCGAGGACTCCGCACTGATCATTTCGGGCTTGTTCATCGCGCCTGTCCAAACATGAGATCCGCTTTCAGCGAAGCGACTGGATGCGGCCCCGGGGCGCGCGGGTCAAGCCCGGGCGCGCAAAAACAGGATTTGCAGAGAATTATGGGGAAAACCCTCCCCATCAAGGGGCGCTACCCATGTTTCGCCGGATCGGCCATGACGGCGGCGAATTGCTTTTGCTGATCAGGCGCGGCCTCGCGCTGGTACAGCTGCTTCCAGGTGTCGTAGGGCATGCCATAGACCGCCTCACGCGCATCATCGAGGCTGAGGCCCAAATCCTTCTTGTCGGACTCTTCCTTCATCCATTTCGACAGGCAGTTGCGGCAGAAACCGGCCAGATTCATCAGGTCGATGTTCTGCACGTCGGTGCGTTTGCGCAGATGTTCGACGAGGCGGCGATAGGCGGCGGCTTCGAGTTCGAGGCGGGCTTGCGGGTCGAGCGTCATGGGTTTCATCCCCTGTTGCGCCGCTGCGTGCGGCTGGCGTGATGCTGGATCATATGGGCGTCGGGTCGCGCGAGTACAGGGCGCAACGCAGCCTCCAGAACGCCCGCCCAATGAGCGACCCCCTCGTGCGCCGCGATCAGATCCTGCCGCAGCTCGATCAGAACATGGGGCAGGCCGCGCGAGGTTCCATGCTCGAAGAGCGTATCGCCCTCCAGCGCCCCGTCATAGGGTTCATTGTCGCCCACCGTGACCCCCAGCGCCCGCAGGCCCCTCAACACTGGCTCGGGCAGGCGTGGGTCCGCATCCCACAGCACGGCGGCCTCCCAGGGCCGGGCGAGGCCCTTCCAATGGGGCGTGAAGGAGTGGAGCGAGACGATGGCGGGGATCGGCCCCGCCGCCGTCATTGCGTCCAGCTGCGCCCGCACAGCGTCGCGATACGGTCGCCAGAACTGACGACGGCGCGCCTCGATCTCTTCAGGTCCGGCCATGGCGTTGCCCGGAATGATCGCCCCATCCGACAGGCGCATGACGAGGGTTGGATCGTCCGCGCCCCGATTGGGGTCGATCAACAGCCGCGAGAAGCGCGTGAGCAGGGCGGGAGCGCCAAACCGCGTCGCCAACGCCCGCGTCACGGCCGCAGCGCCAATGTCCCAGGCGATATGCCGTTCGAACTGGGCCGGGGCGAGCCCAAGGTTTCCATAGCGTTCGGGCAGGGCGTTCGAGGCGTGATCGCACAGGAACAGCACGCCCGCCTCCAGCGGCCCATCAATCGCTTCCACGGGAGCATCCATGACGCTTTTTCCCCCGTTCGGCGCAGCGGGTCAATCGGGCGTCGCGCACGACACAGATTTGACATCGCCCCGCCGCATGATTCCATCTGGTTTCTCGCCGATTTGGCTGATTCGAATCAGATTTGTTGGTCCATGCCGATTACACGCCGCATCATTCTTCCCCTGCTCGCCCTCGCGGCGGGCCTCGCTCTGCCGGACGCCGCGCGCGCCGACTTCAGGTTGTGCAACAACGCCAGCGGGCGCGTGAGCGTGGCCATCGCCTATACCAATGGCAAGACCTGGGTCAGCGAAGGCTGGTGGAACCTGAAGGCCAACGCCTGCGAGGTTCTGCTGCGCGGCAATCTCGCCGCCCAATACTATTACATTTACGCCATGGATGAGCGTGGTGGCGAATGGAAGGGCAAGTCCTACATGTGTACGCAGGATCGCGAATTTCACATCGAGGGCCGCGAGAACTGCCTTGTGCGTGGTTATGACCGCACCGGCTTCTTTGAAATCGACACGGGCAAGGACGCCAAGAACTGGACCGTCCAGCTCACAGACGCCACACAACAACCTCGCTGATGTCTGATGAGAGGACTGCAAATGCGACGATTGCGCCGGGTAAAGATTCTCGCGACCCTCGGTCCCGCCTCCCAAGACAGCGAAACGCTGGGCCGCCTGTTCGAGGCGGGCGCCGACGTCTTCCGCATCAACATGAGCCATGCGTCCCATGACGCCATGCGTGAGCGCATCCGTATGATCCGCGCGCTCTCCAAGCATTACGGTCATGAAATCGGCATTCTGGTGGATTTGCAGGGGCCCAAGCTGCGGGTGGGCCAGTTCCACGATGGCGGCGTGGATCTGGTGCGCGGCCAGAGCTTCGTGCTCGATGATGACAAGGCCCCCGGCGACGCCACGCGCGTCCATCTGCCCCATCCCGAGATTCTGCGCGCGTTGGCGCCAGGCCATACGGTGCTCATCGACGACGGCAAGGTGCGCCTGCACATCACCGAAGCCAGCCCCAGGCGCGCCGTGGCCATGGTGGACGTCGCCGGCCGCATCTCCAACCGCAAGGGCGTCAGCCTGCCCGACACGGAAATCCCCGTCTCCGCCATGACCGAGAAGGACCGCTCGGACCTCGACGCCGCCCTTGAAGAGGGCGTCGACTGGATCGCGGTCTCCTTCGTGCAGCGCGCCGACGATATCGCCGATGTGAAGAAGATCGTGCGCGGGCGGGCTCTGGTGCTGGCCAAGATCGAAAAGCCGCAAGCCATCGCGCGGCTGGAGGAGATCATGGAGATTTCCGACGCGCTGATGGTGGCGCGCGGCGATCTGGGCGTGGAGCTGCCGCTGGAAAAGGTGCCCGGCCTGCAAAAGCGCATCACGCGCATGGCCAGGCGCCTTGGCAAGCCCGTGGTCGTGGCGACGCAGATGCTGGAATCCATGATCGTCGCGCCGGTGCCCACCCGCGCCGAAGTGTCGGATGTCGCCACCGCCGTCTTCGAGGGCGCGGATGCGGTCATGCTCTCCGCCGAAAGCGCCGCCGGGCAATATCCCATCGAAGCGGTCGCCACCATGAACCGCATCGCCGAAGAGGTCGAGCGGGACTCCATCTATCGCACCGTCATCAACGCCCAGCGCAGCGCGCCAGAGCAGACAGGCGCCGACGCCATCGCGGTCGCCGCCCGCGACGTCGCCGAAACGCTGGATGTGAAGGCCGTCTGCGCCTGGACCTCGTCAGGCTCCACGGCTCTGCGCATCGCCCGCGAACGTCCAAGTCCGCCGATTCTGGCCCTGACGCCCAAGCGCGAGACCGCCCGCCGGCTGGCGCTGGTCTGGGGGGTTCACGCCGTGGTGACCAAAGACGCGGACGATGTGGACGACATGTCGAAGCGCGCCTGCAAATTCGCCAATCGCGAAGGCATGTCGCGGGAGGGCGAGCGCATCGTCATCGTGGCGGGCGTGCCCTTTGGCACGCCAGGGGCGACCAATATGGTGCGGATCGCCTTCACCGGCAGCGAGAGCTAGAACTGATGGCCGCAGAAGGGACGGCGTCCCTCCTGCGCGCCGCAGGGTCAGATTCCCTGTCCCTCGACCTCAAGCGTCAGTTTGTCCACGAGGCGGCGGATTTCGTCCTGACGCGGGTTGAGGGCCAGCGCCTTGCGGAAGGCTTCGAGCGCGCCCCCGTCAAAGCCACTGTTCTGGAGTATGAAGCCGAGGCCTGACAGGGCGCCGAAATGGCGTGGCTCCAGCGCCAGCGCATGCGCGATGTCCTGCATGGCGCCCATGCGATCCTCCGCCAGGTAGCGCACGGTGGCGCGTTTGTTCCAGCCTTCCGCCCAGTGTGGCTCGATCTCCACGATGGAGCCCAGCAGTTCCTGCGACAGGGCGTAGTCCTTGCGTTGAAGCGCCTGCATGGCGCGGTTCATCAGAAGATCAGCCGTGTCGGAACCCGAGTGCATCCAGACCCGCTCGATGGCGCCGACGACGCCCTGCGCCTCGCCCTCATCCTGCGCCCTGACGAGACGCTCGAACAGGTCGTCCAGCACCTTCGCTCGCCCCTGCTCAGGATCGGAAGGTCTGGCCTGCGCGCTGGTGGAGGCGTCAGGCTTGCCGCCCTCGGCAAGGGCAGGGGGGCTCGCGAGGGCTGAAAGGGCCGCTGCGCAAAGGACCGCACGACAAAGAAAGAGGATGCTCGCGCTCATGGCGACAAGGTAATGCGGCTTGCGCCCCGCGTCAAAGCGAAGCAACGCACGAAACGCAAAAAACCCCGGCAGACCCTGCCAGGGTTGAAAATGCGGCCAAAGCGGTCAATCAGCCCTGACGAGCCTTGAAGCGCTTCTGGGTCTTGTTGATGATATAGACGCGGCCCTTGCGACGAACGATCTGGTTGTCGCGATGACGGCCACGAAGAGACTTGAGAGAGTTACGGACCTTCATGGTCGTCCCCGATTGGATGAAGCGGTTGGTTGGGCCACCCGCGGAAAAAGCTGACCGGCATATGCCCCAGCAGAGCGCCTCCGGTCAACCCCGCCAGGGAAAGAAGGCGCCGATTTCGCCAGACCTGTGGGTTAATGAGCCATGGAATTGGTTTTGACCTTAACAGGCTGAGGGTCTATCCCGAACCATCATCATCGGAGTGAGCCATGCTGCGCGAAGATTCGGCCCCCGGAACAACGGCTGACGCGACTCCGGTCCTGTCAGCGCCCTTCACGGCCCAGCCCGCCTCACAGACCGTCTTTCCAGTGCTGTTCGCCATCAGTTTCTGCCATGCGCTGAATGACATGATGCAGGCGTTGGTGCCTTCGATCTATCCATTGCTGAAAGAGAGCTTCGGCCTCGATTTCGCGCAGATTGGCTATATCACCCTCACCTGGCAGTTGACCGCCTCCTTGCTCCAGCCTGTGGTGGGCGCGGTGGCGGACAAGAAGCCCATGCCTTATTCCCTCGCCTTTGGCATGATCTTCACTCTTTCTGGCCTGCTCATGGCGGCGTGGGGCTCCAGCTACGCGATGGTCCTCGTCGCTGTCGCCTTGATCGGGACCGGCTCGGCCATTTTCCATCCCGAGTCCTCGCGCATCGCCCGGATGGCGTCAGGAGGCCGCTACGGCCTCGCCCAGTCCATTTTTCAGGTCGGCGGCAATGCTGGCTCGGCCATCGGCCCGCTGATGGCGGCCTTCATCATCCTTCCCCATGGCCAGCAGGCCATCGGCTGGTTCGGCCTCGCCGCCTTGCTCGCGAGCGTCATCCTGTTCCGCATCGGAACCTGGTATGCGCAACGCCAGATGGAGCGCGCCAGGCGCCCCGCGCGTCCCCAGCGCGACCTTGGCCTCTCGAAACGCGCGATCTGGGTCTCGATCGGCATTCTTGTGGCGCTCAGCTTCTCCAAGAGCTTCTATACGACGAGCATCGCGAGCTTCTTGCAGTTCTATCTGATCGACCGTTTTGCGGTGGATGCGCGCACAGCGCAGATGTTCCTGTTCCTGTTCACCGGCTCGGTGGCGCTCGGCACATTCTTTGGCGGGCCCATTGGCGACCGCATCGGGCGCAAGGCGGTACTGTGGTGCTCGGTGCTGGGCTGCCTGCCCTTCACCCTGGCCTTGCCCTACGCCAATCTGTTCTGGACCGGGGCGCTGGTGGTGACGATCGGGCTGATCCTGGCTTCGACCTTCTCGGTGATCATTGTCTATGCGCAGGAATTGCTGCCCGGAAAAACCGGCCTCGTGGCGGGCATCTTCCTTGGGCTGGCCTTTGGCCTCAGCGGCGTAGGCGCGGCGGTGCTCGGCAAGCTGGCGGACATGACGAGCATCAGCTTCGTCTTCTCCGTCTGCTCGGTCTTGCCCGCCATCGGAATTCTCGTCATGTTCCTGCCAGACATCCGCAATGAGGTCCGTTCGTGAGCGACACCCGTTTTCTCTCGTTTATCGAAGCCCGCCATTTGCGAGGGCTCCTGGGCCTCGATCTGGCGCCCCCCACGATCGAGGAGGCCTATGATATTTCCGCTGGCGTGATGGCGGCGCTGGGTCAGAATATCGGCGGCTGGAAAGTCGGCTATGCGCCCGATGGGACGCCTGTGGCCGCGCCCATGTACGCCTCGGGTTTTCTGAACAGCGGGGACAGCTGGGTGATGCGGTCGGACCGGCCCATGATTCCGGAAATCGAAATCGCCGTGCGCCTCGCGCACGATTTGCCCCCCAATCCGCGCAAGCCCTATGTGCGGGCCGACATCGAAGACGCAGCGCTCGAATATCTCATCGGCATAGAGCTGATCGAACGGCGCATTCCCATGCAGGGCGCGCCCTTCCCCATGAATCTCGCTGACGATCTGGGCAATGTCGCCTATGTGACCGGCCCCGCCACCCGCGACTTTCGCGCGCTCGACCTGCCCAACCTGCACTGTCGCTTCTGGTTGAACGGAAAGCTGGTGACGGACCAGCGCGGCGGCCACGCATCGGGCGATCCGCTGAAGCCTTTGGTGGATTGGGCCAACGCCCAGCGCGATCAGCTGGGCGGCTTGCGCTGCGGGCAGATCGTGACGCTGGGCAGCCTGACCCCCCTCGTCATCATGCCTGGCCCTGGAACGCTGGAAGCCGAGATCGAGGGTTTCGGCCGGGTCGCGGCGACCATCGCCTGAAGCGTCACCGCACGATGTTGCGCATCTGCGTTTCGCGGCCCTCGATGAAGGCGCGCAGATTATGCGTCACCACCGGCAGAACCTGATCCGCATAGATGTCGCTCATGCCGCCGATGCGCGGCGACATCATCACATTGGGCATGTCCCACAGAGGATTGTCCTGAGGCAGCGGCTCGACTGAAAAGACGTCGAGGCCCGCGCCCGCAATCACCCCGTCCCGCAAGGCGCGGATCATGGCGGCCTCGTCGATCACATCGCCGCGCGCCAGATTGATGATGAAGGCCGAGGGCTTCATGGCCGCGAAGACCGCCTCGTTGATCATATGGCGGGTGGAAGCGTCCAGCGGCGCCAGCACGATCATGAAATCGGCCTGCGCAGCCGCTTCCGCCAGCTGCGCGCGCGGCACGATCAGGTCGAAGCCCGGCGATTCCTGACGCGCATTGCTGACGCCCACCACGCGCATCTCGAAGGCCTGGCAACGCAGCGCCACCGCCTCGCTGATGGCGCCCACGCCCACGATGACCGCCGTCTTGCCGACCAGCACCGGCTGCGCCCAGCGCTTCCACACATGATTGCGCCGGTTCGCCTCCATGCGCAGATAATCGCGCGACAGGCCGATCATGTAGAGAAAGGCCATCTCCGCCATCTGCGGCCCATGGATGCCGCGCCCATTGGTGATGCGGATGTCCGGCCGCAGGTTCTTGCAGGTCCACAAATGATCGACGCCGGTGGAGAGCGCCGCGACATAGCGAAGCTTCGGCATGGCCGCGAGCAGCTCGTCCGAGACTTCGTGAGCGAGCGCGATCAGCACTTCGCAATCGCCCGCATGGGGCAAGGCCTCGGCCACGCATTTTGCGTCATGAATCGTGAGTTGTGGAAAGCGCGCGCGCAGGTCGTCCGCCTTGAAATGATCTTCGCGTTCGACAATGAGAATCTTCATCTGGCGCCCTCCCGCAGCGGTTTGTTTGGGTCGTCGCTCTGTACCGCATGACGGAAAGCTTGTACCACGATCCGAAAGAACGCAACAATCTGCGCGGGACGCGCCGGGGAGCCATGACAGACGTCACCATGTCGGACGAGACGACGCCGCAGGATCGCAATGGCGTGCAGGTGATCGCGCGCGCCGCAGCGATTTTGCGCACGCTGGAGGAGGACGCCTCGGGCCTCAGCCTTGGCCAGATCGCGCAGCGCACGGGCCTCGCGCGCTCCACCGTGCAGCGCATCGTGGCGGCGCTCCATGCGGAGAAATTCGTCATCGCGGCATCCCCCACCGGGCGCGTGATGCTCGGCCCCGGCCTGCTGCGGCTGGCGGGCGCGGTGCGTTCGGATTTTCTGGAAATCGCGCGCCCGCTGCTGACGAAACTGTCCAATGAATTGAAGGAGACCGTCGACCTTGCGGTGGCGCGCAAGGACCGTCTGCTCTTCGTCGATCAGGTGATCGGCTCCCAGCGCCTGCGCACGGTCTCGGCCGTGGGCGAGACGTTTCCGCTCTATTGCACCGCCAATGGCAAGGCCTATCTCGCCACCCTCGACAATCGCGCGGTGGAGCGGCTTCTGGGCGGCGCCTTCGAGGCGCGCACACCCAACACGCTCACGCGCGTCGGGCCGCTGCTCGAAGACCTCGACCGCATCCGCAAGACGGGCGTCGCCTTCGACCGGGAAGAACATACGCTGGGCGTCTCGGCGGCGGGCATCTGCGTGCCTGACATGCTGGGCAATCAGATGGCCATCTCCGTGCCTGTCCCCACCCAGCGGTTCGGCGAGGCGGAAGACCTCATCGCCGAACGCCTGCTGGAGACAAAACACGCGTTGCAGGATCTCGTGCAGCCCTTGTGACCGCTTTTAAAGCGGTGTCCGATCAATTTGCATGGAACTGGCGACAGCACGACATGACAAACACGGGAGGGGCGACGTCTCGTCGCCCTCACCACCGGGAGGGACGACGTCCTCGTCGTCCCCATGACGACGCGCGGGAGCCCGACCATTCATGGGGAACCAGGGCGACGGGACGTCGCCCTGCCCGATGTGGACGACGGGACGTCGTCCCTCCCGGGTTCGCTACACCATGATCGGATGCGGCTCTAGAACTTCACATTCGCGCGGCCCTTCAGGCCCAGCATTTCGCGGGCGTCGTCAGGGGTCGCCGCCTCATAGCCGAGCTCCTCGACGATATGGCGGATCTTCGCCACCTGCTGGGCGTTCGAGTCGGCGAGTTTGCCGCGGCTGATGAAGAGCGAGTCCTCAAGCCCCACGCGCACATGGCCGCCCATCATGGCGGCCTGCGTGGCGAAGGGCATCTGGTGACGGCCCGCCGCCAGCACCGACCAGCGATATTGATCCCCAAACAGCTTGTCGGCGGTCTTCTTCATGAACATGAGATTGTCCACATCCGGCCCGATGCCGCCGAGAATGCCGAAGATCAGTTGCAGGAACACCGGCGGCTTGAACAACCCGCGATCCAGGCAATGGGCGAGATTGTAGAGATGGCCCACATCGTAGCATTCATGCTCGAACTTGACGCCATGGCCCTCGCCAAGCGTTTTATAAATGCGCTCGATGTCGCGGAACGTGTTGCGGAAGATGTTGTCGTCGGACTGGACGAGATAGTTTTCCTCCCAATCATATTTCCAATCCTTGTAGCGCGTCGCCATGGGATAGAGCGCGAAATTCATCGTGCCCATGTTGAGCGAGCACATTTCGGGCGAGGCCATGATGGGCGCGGCGAGGCGCTCGTCCACGGTCATCTTGACGCTGCCGCCGGTGGTGATGTTGACCACCGCGTCGCAGGCTTCGCCAATGCGCGGCAGGAATTCCATGAAGAGTTTGGGATCAGGCGAGGGGCGTCCGTCCTTGGGGTCGCGCGCATGCAGATGCAGGATCGCCGCGCCCGCCTTCGCCGCTTCAATGGCCGAGGTTGCGATCTCCTCGGGCGTGATCGGCAAGGCGTCGGACATGGTGGGGGTGTGGATGGAGCCGGTCACCGCGCAGGTGATGATGACCTTGTTCGAGACGTTGCGCTTCTTGGGCTCAGACATGTTGCGGCTCCGGTTTGGATTCGTGCATTGTTGAAGAATAGGTCACGCGGCGTTCGAGCGGAATGGGCTCGAAGCCGAAACGGTCATGCAGCCAGCCCGCGACGCCGCGCGGCGCGCGCAGCATGATCACGATGGCGACGAGGCCGAGCATCATGAGATAGAGGCTGCCGAGATCCGACAGGCTCTGGCGCAGCACGAAGAAGACGATGGCGCCGATGATCGGCCCCTCGACGCGCCCGATGCCGCCGATGACCGCCATGAAAATGACGAAGGCGGTCCAGTCGTTCACGCTGAATGCGGCGTCGGGAGAGATGCGCAGCTTCTGCAAGAAGATCAGCGCGCCCGCCATGGCCGTGCAAAAGCCCGCGACCACATAGACCAGCAGCTTGATGCGCGTGACCTCGACGCCATTGCTGCGGGCGGCCAGCTCATTGTGATGAATGGCGCGCAGAGCGAGGCCCCAGCGCGAGCGCAGCAGCGCGATGGCGAGGCCGATGACGACGAGGACCAGCGCAAGCCCCGTCCAGTAAATCATGAACTCGCGCGCCTGACGCCCAGCCGCCATATCGACGACGATACGCGCGGGCAGGCTCGTGCCTGAGCCGCCGCCGAGCGCGGTGATCTGCGAGGCCAGCAGACGAAACACCTCCGCCGCCACCCATGAGCCGATGGCGAAATAGGCGCCGCGCAGCCGAAACACCAACGCCGCGACCGGCAGCGCCAGCAACCCGCCGATCACGCCCGCCATCACCAGCGCAACAAGCGGATGCAGCCCGCCGAACATGGTGAGCGCGAAGAGCGCGTAGCCGCCAATGCCCACATAGGCTTGCTGGCCGACGGAGACGAGGCCCGAGAAGCCCGCGAGCAGGTTCCACATGGTCGCCAGCGCCACATAGGCGAAGACCTGCGTCAGCAAGTTGAGATTGGAGGGGCCCGCCCACAGAGGCGCGCTGGCGAGCGCGGCGACGATGACGAGCGCCGCATAGGCCGTGAGGCGGCTGGCGCGCGCGCCGCGCGTGATCGTCACAGCGCCGCTCACGCCTGCACCCGGGGGAAGAAGCCTTCGGGGCGAACGGCGAGCACAATCAGAAATGCCAGATGGCCCGCGAGCAATTGCCAGCCCGGATCGACCTTCGAGCCAATGGCCTGCGCCACGCCCAGCACCACGCCGCCCGCCAAAGTGCCCCAGAGATTGCCGAGCCCGCCGATGATCACCGCCTCGAAGCCGAAGATCAGCCGCGCAGGGCCCATGCTGGGATCGAAATTCGCGCGCACCGCCAGGAACACGCCCGCCACCGCCACCACCGCCAGCGACAGGCCCATGGCGAGGCCGAAGACATGGCGATTGTCGACGCCCACCAGTTGCACGGTCGATTGGTCGTCCGACGTCGCGCGCAAAGCGCGGCCCCAGCTCGTGCGGTAGAACAGGGCCTGCAAGCCCCCGATCATCGCCACCGCCACGAGGAATTGCAACAACGGCAGCACGCCGATGGACAGGTCGGGCGAGAGCGGGATCGTCGCGGTCTCGATGGCGCCCGCCTGCAACTTGCGGCTGTCGGGACTGAAGACTTCGAGCAGGCCGTTCTGGATGATCACCGACAGGCCGAAGGTGACAAGCAGCGGCGGCAGCAGATCGTCGCCCAAAGTGCGGTTGAGCAGCCAGCGCTGCAGCCCGTAGCCGATCAGCGCCATCAAGGGCGCGATGACCAGCAAGGACGCCAGCGGGCCAATGCCCAAAGCCTGCGTGACCACCAGCGCCAGATAGGCGGCCAGCACCACGAAATCCCCATGGGCGATATTGACGAGGCGCATGACGCCGAAGATCAGCGACAGGCCCGCCGCGAACATGGCGTAGAGCCCGCCCACCAGCACGCCTTGCACGATGGAGTTGAGCCAATCCATCGCTCAGACTCCGAAATAGGCCGCCGCGATGCTCTCGCGGCTGACGGTGGCGCTGGCGCCTTCTAAGGTGACGCGCCCTTCTTGCAGGCAGTAGACGCGGCGCGACGCCGCCAGCGCCTGCACGATGTCCTGCTCCACGATGACCAGCGACATGCCATCGCCGATGATCTGCGGCAGGCGCTCGTAGATTTCGCGCACGATGATGGGGGCGAGGCCGAGGCTGATTTCATCGCACAACAACAGGCGCGGATTGGACATCAGCGCGCGGCCGATGGCGACCATCTGCTGCTGCCCGCCGGATAGCGAGGTGCTGCGCTGGTCGCGCCGCTCTTTCAGAATCGGAAACAGATCGTAGACGCGCGCCAGCGTCCACGGACCCTTGCGGCCATGCTCGCCGCCGATCAAAAGATTTTCCTCGACGCTGAGCGAGGGAAACAGCCGCCGCCCTTCGGGCACAAGCGAAATCCCGCGCCGCAACAGCAGATGCGTGCGCTCGCCGCCGATGGGCGCGCCATCGAAATGAATTGCGTCAGGGCGCGTTGCGATCTGTCCGGCGATGCTTTTGAGCAGCGTGCTCTTGCCCGCCCCATTGGAGCCGACGATGGCCACGACCTCGCCTTCGCCCACGCTGAGCGACACGTCGAACAGCGCCTGAAAATCGCCATAGAAAGCATCGAGCGACGCGATGGCGAGGAGATCACGCATTGGCGGGAATACCCATGTAGATTTCCATCACTTGCGGGCGGCGGATCACTTCGCGCGGCTCGCCGTCGGCGATGAAGGCGCCGCCATGCAGCACCACCAGCCGGTCCACCACCGCCACCAGCGCATGCACGATATGTTCGATCCAGATGAGGGTGACGCCGCTCGCTTTCACGTCGCGCACAAGGCCCACCAGCGCGTGGCATTCCTCTTCGGTGAGGCCGCCAGCGACTTCGTCCAGCAGCAGCAATTGCGGGCGACTGGCGAGCGCGCGGGCCAGTTCGAGGCGCTTGCGTTGCAGCAGGGTGAGCGAGCCTGCGGGACGGTTGGCCTGATCGGCGAGGCCGCAACGCTCCAGAATCTCCGCGCAATCGGCGCCGAGATCGCCTGAGCGATCCGCGCGGCCAAATTCGGCGGCCACAAGCAGATTCTCGAACACGCTCATGCCGCCAAAGGGCTGCGGCACTTGAAACGAGCGCGCGATTCCCTTGCGGCAGCGCGCGGCGGGCGAGTAGCCTGCCAGGTCCGCGCCTTTAAACAAAATGCGCCCGCTGTTTTGCGCCAATGTGCCTGTGATCATGCCGAAGAGCGAGGTCTTGCCCGCGCCATTGGGACCGATGACGCCCAGCGCCTCGCCTTGCGGGACCGACAGGTCGAGACCATCGGCCACGACCACGGCGCCGAACCTTTTCGAGATCTGGTCGAGTTGAAGGATCGGCGCCATGGGCTGGTGCGTCAGTTCAGCGGAACGAGCTTGCCGCCGAGCGGAATGTCCGGCGCCGTGGCGTTTTCGGCCACCACGAGGTCGAAGCCCTTGTCGGTCTTGCGCCACTGGCCCGCCACGAGCGGCGTCTTGGTGACGTTCTTGACCGGCTGGCCGCTCCACTTCACGGGACCGACGATGGATTTGTAGTCGGTGGCGATGATGGCGTCGAGAACGGACTTCGAATCCTTCACATTCCTGGCGCGCTTCAGCACGTCGATGGCGACTTCGAAAAGCGCGTGCTGGAAGCCGATGGGCTGCGTCCAGGGACGTCCCGTGGCCTTGGTGTAGGAATCTGTGAGTTCGCGCGCGCTCTGGCCGGTGAGGCTCGATTTGAACGGATGATTGGGCGTCCACCAGATTTCGTTGGAGAGGCCGTCGCCGCGCGCCCCCAGCGACTCGATCACTGAGGGGAACAGCAGCGCCTTGCCGATGGTGACGATCTTCGGCTTGAAGCCCTGCTGCGCGCATTGCGCCCAGAAGGTCGCGAAATCCGGCGGGATCATGTTGCCGGTGACGATCTCCGCGCCCGCCTGTTTGAAGGCGGTGATCTGCGCCGTGAAATCGTTCGACATGGGCTGATAGCGGCCGGGATCGACCAGCTTGAAGCCGGCCTTCTGCAAGGCTGGCGGGAAGCCGATCTTGGCGTCGCCCCAGGCGTTGCCGTCGGCGTCATTGGGGAAAATGCCCGCCACGACCTTGTTGGTCGGGATCGTCTCCCACAGCGCCAGAAAGGCGCCGATGACGTCTTCAAGACCCCAGAAGAAATGATAGGTCCATTTGAAGCCCTTCGCCGGATCGCCATTGCGGCCGAAGAAATAGGGCTGCCAGGGGCAGTTGGTGGTGATGCAGGGAACCTCGTTGACCTCGGCCTGATCGGCGACCGGATTGGTGACATCGGGCGTGGAGGTCGCCAGCAGCAGATCGACCTTGTTCGACAGGATCAACTCGGAGGCGACCTCGGCGGCGCGGCTGGGATTCGACTGGCTGTCCTTGGCGATGATCTCGACCTTGTAGGTCTTGCCGCCGCTGGTCAGGCCCGTGGCCAGCAGTTTCTGAATCTGGTCCAGCGTGAAAGCGTCGGCCTCGCCAAAGCCCGCGAGCGGGCCGGTGCGCGCATTGACATAGCCGATACGGATCACGTCATCGGCCGCGAGCGCGCTACCGGAACGCAGAACGGTCGGCATGGCCAGAGCGCCTGCGCCCAGACGCACGGCCTGACGGCGGGTGATGGCGGAATTCTTGTCGTCGCTCATGTTCGTCTCCCCCTGTTTTGATCAGGCGTCGTCTTTGCGCGCCTTCTTCAAATGCTGAACCACCTTTTGCCGCAGCTCCGCTTGCTCTCCTGCGGTCCAGGTGCGGAAACCCTCGCCCGATTTCATGCCCAGCTTGCCGCGGGCCACGAGGTCTTCGAGATAGGGCGAAGGTCCGGGCCTGCTTTCGATGGAGGGCAGAACGGTGTTGTGGATCGCCAACGTCAGGTCCGTGCCGACGAGATCGGCGTTCTCCAAGGGGCCGAGCACCGCGAGCCTGCGCCCGAAACTCGCCTTGATGACGGTGTCCACCGTACGCGCGTCGCAGATGCCGTTTTCGACCAGCGAAATCGCCTCGCGCCACAGGGCATGTTGCAAGCGGTTGCCGACGAAGCCCGGCACGTCTTTCTTCACATGCACCGGCGTTTTGCCGATGGCCTCATGCAGCGCCATGGTCGCGTCGATGGTGGCTTGCGACGTGCGGTCCGTGCCGATGACCTCGACCAAGGGCACGAGGAAAGGCGGGTTCCACCAATGCGTCCCCACCGTGCGCGCGCCATCGCTCACGCCTTCCATGATGCTGGTGATCGGGATCACGGAGGTGTTGCTGGCGAGGATCGCATGGGCGGGCGCGTGGCGCTCCACGTCCGCGAACAGCGACTGCTTCACGGCGAGATTTTCAAGCGCCGCCTCGACGACGAAATCCGCGTCGCCGACGCATTCGGCGATGGTCGATGCGGGCGCCACCCGCTGAGCGGCGCCCTCGTCTTCGTCGAGATCGCGCAGATTGGCGGCGATGCGCGCGCGCACCGTCTCCAAAGCTGCGGGCGATGGATCGTAGATGCGGACTGCATGGCCATGCAGCGCGAAGACTTGCGCAATGCCGTGGCCCATGAGGCCCGCGCCCAGAACGCCGATACGCGCTTTCTGCACCATGTCAGCCCGCCTTTTCAGCCTGCGGTGTAACCGCCATCCGCATAGAGGATATGCCCGGTGTAGAAATCCGACGCGGCCGACGCCAGAAACAGCAAGGGCCCCGCCAGATCGGACGCTTCGCCGAGCCTGCCCTTGGGCACGCGCGTCAGGAAGCCGCCGCGCACCGCTTTGGCGTTGTCGTTGTCTTCGAACATCCACTGGGTCAGCGGCGAGCGGAAGACGGTGGGCGCGATGGCGTTGACGGTGACGCCCGTGGGGCCAAGCTCGCAGCCCAGCGCCTTGGTCATGCCGTCGATCGCCGCCTTGGAGGCGCAATAGGCCGTGTAGCCCGCCGGATGGCCCAGAAGGCCGCGCGCGGAGGACATGAGCACGATCTTGCCACCTTCCCCCTGCGCCTGCATCTGCCCCGCGCAAGCGCGAGCCATCAGCCAGGACTGGGTGACGTTGGCGTCCATCACATCGAGGAAGCGCGCCGGGGTCATGTCGCCGATCTTGGCGACATCGTTCTTGCCCGAAGCGACCACGAGAATGTCCACGCGGCCAAAGCGCGCCACGGCGGCGGCCACGAGCTGCGCGCAGGCCTCTTCGCTGGAGGGGCGCAGATTGACGCCCTCCACTTCGGCGCCCAGCGCACGGCAAGCCTCGCTCACCGCGTCCAGTTCCGCCTTCTTGCCAGCGCTGAGCACGAGCTTGGCGCCCGCCCCCGCCAGCACCTTGGCGGCCAAGGCGCCAAAGGCGCCAGACGCGCCGGTGACGATGGCGACCTTGCCCTTGACGCTGAACAGGGCGAGCGGATCCTTGAGGAATTCTTCGCTCATGGCTTGTGCCCCGGGGGATAGGGAATCACCACGAGCATCGAACAGACCTCGTTCGTGCGGTTGACGATCTCGCGGACCTCATTGGCGACGATGGTGCAGGAATCATGCTTCTTCAGCACGGTTTCCTCGCCATCGACGATGACGGTCATCTCGCCTTCAAGCACCACATAGATCTTCTCGAAGGGCGTCGAATCCGGGCCAGCGCCGCCGCCGGGCAGGAAGTGGGAGAGGCCCACCCACTGGTTGGTCGGCCCGCCGGGCTCGAAACCCTGCAAGCGCAGGCCAAGATTGCCGCGATGGTTCACCGCGTCATAGGGCTTGGCGTCCTGAATATGTTTGACCAGCATCAGAAGCTCTCCCCGCTCTCGATGCGATAGGCGCCGCGCTTGTCGATCATGGCGACGAGGCGAATGATGCAGCCGTCGCCGCGATCCCAGTTCCAGGGGAAGAAGGAGAAGGTGACGCGCTTGCCGGTGACCTTGTCGAGATCGCCGCCAACATTCTCGATGCCGAGGATGCCGTTGGAGAAGAGCTTGCGGTGCACGGGCTCCCACTCGGGGAAATCGTCCTTCCAGTCGCGGCCGCCGGACCAGACCTTGTATTCTTCGGCGAGATGGGGAAGCAGCGGACCATTGCGCTGCGGGCCGATGGCGGTGGCGAGCGGATGATCATTGGCCTGGGTGTCATGGCCGACGACCTTGACCTTCTTCTCCACGAACCAATCGGCGGCGGAGGGCACGAAGCCCGGAGCGCGCGCGAAATAGTCCTCGTTGTCTTCGTAGATATGGTGCCAGCCGGTGTTGACGATCACCACGTCGCCGGGGCGCACGGCCTTGCCAGCCGCCTTCTCCAGATCGTCATAGGTGATCGATTCCCACTGCTTCTTGGGGATCGAAACGACGATGCCCGTGCCGAAGAAGTGGGGTAGCGGCACTTCGTTGATGAAGGGCGTGCCAGCCACCACATGCGCGGGGGCGTCGATATGGGTGGTGTTGTGCATGCTGGTCGTGATGCGCTGCGAAAGCACGCCAGACTTCGCCATGTAGTGGATGCGCTCGATCTTCACATCTTCGAAATAGGGCCAGTTCGGCGACTGATATCCGAAGCGGTGCGAGAGATTGTAGAACTCGACGCCCATGTCGTTGTCGAGGTTGTCCTGGAAATCGATGCCACGGATTTTGATCGTCACGATTCTATCCTCCCGAAGGTTGTTGACCCATTATGTGGTGCAACTGTATCAATATGCGGTCTCGCTTTCAAGAGCTCGGAAAAATCCGGGCAAGCTCGCTGACCAGGGAAGAACGCCATGAAAAAGATCGCGCTGGAAGAACACTTTATCTCGCCCGGGCTGATCGAATATTGGCAACCGACCATGACGGACGTGCCCCAGCCGATCTATGACAAGATCCACGCCGCGCTGGCCGACTTCGGCGACATGCGCCTCGCCAGCATGGATGGGGCGGGCATCGAGACGGCGATTCTCTCGGTCTCCGGCCCCGGCGTGCAGGTGGAGCCTGACGCCGCCCGCGCCACCGCCAAGGCCGCCGAGGCCAATGATTTTCTGGCCAATGTCACCGCCGCCCGTCCCGACCGCTATCTGGGCTTCGCCCATATCGCCTTGCAGGATCCGCAAGGCGCAGCGCGCGAGCTGGAACGCTGCGTGCGCGACCTTGGCTTCAAGGGCGCCATGATCAACGGCCATTCCATGGGCGCCTATCTCGACGAGCGCCAGTTCGATCCCTTCTGGGCCAAGGCGGAGGAGTTGCAGGTTCCGATCTATCTGCACCCCGCCGATCCCGCCCAGCAATATGCGACCTATGGCTCCTACAAGGAGCTGACCCGCGCCACCTGGGGCTGGGGCGTGGAGACCGGCACCCATGCGCTGCGCATGATCTTCGGCGGCGTCTTCGACCGTTTCCCCAAGGCCTTGCTCATGCTGGGCCATCTGGGCGAAACGCTGCCCTATCTGCTCTGGCGCTTCGACAGCCGCGCCAAGCTCTATGGCGTGAGCCTGAAGCGGGAGCCCTCCGAATATATCAAGGAGAATATCGCGGTGACGATCTCGGGCATGTTCTCGGCGGAGCCGCTGAATTGCGCGGTTGCGGCGCTGGGCGGCTCGCGCGTCATGTTCTCCGCCGATTACCCCTTCGAATCCGCTGCGGAGGCCGGGCATTTCATGGACAACGTCGCGCTCGACGAGGCTTTGCGCGCGGACATCTGCTGGCGCAACGCCGCCCGCATCCTCAACATCCCCATGAAGGGCTGAGCGGCTTAAAGCAGCACAGGCGGCGCCACGCCCGCCTTTTCCGCCACTTCCAGAAGGCCCGCGAGGGCCTTCTGCGACACAGGGATACCCTCGCGCGCGCGACGCTCGAACGTTTTCGCGCCGCGCTCGCCCGGCAGCATGATCGCGACATCCGGCTCAAGCCTTGGCAGGGCGCGCACCACGGCGCCAAGCTCGCTCATGTCGTGTTTGAAGTCATCAAGGGGCCGCATGGCCGCGATGTCGATCAGCGCCAGCATCGCGTTGTGCACATGGCGCGCCTTGCCGCCCGGGCCGATCATGCCCGCGAGAATGGGATTGGCCGCCATGACGCCGGTCAGACATTCGAACATGAATGCCATGCCCGAGCCCTTCGGCCCGCCCAAAGGCAACAGGATCTCGGCGGCGGCGGCGTCGGTCGTGGGCACGCCATCCTTGGTCAGCGCGCAGCCCGGCGGAATGGGCTCGCCCGTGCGCGCCGCCTGCTGCAAGCGCCCGTTGGCGATGGTGGCGGTGGCCATGTCGAGCACCAGCGGGCCTTCCAGCGAGGGCACGCCGATGGCCATGGGGCTGGTGGCGAGGCTCTTCACCCGCGACCCGTGATAGGCCATGTTCGGCGGCCCGCCATTGAACATGATGGCGGCGAAACCCTGTTCGGCCGCCGCGTGGGCATAGCGCCCGATGGCGCCCGTATGGGTCGTGCCGCGAATGACCGCCATGGCGACGCCGAACGCCTTGGCGCGCTTGCCCGCCTCCTCCAGCGCCAGCTTCATGGCGACCGGACCCGCGCAGCGATGGCCCTCCACGATGAACAGCGCCCCCGCGCGGCTGTCGATCACGGGCGTGGCGGCGGGATCCATGGAGCCATCGGCGATGGTGCGCACATACATGGACAGCCGCGCCATGCCATGGGACGAAACGCCCCGCAGATCGGCCCAGACCAGAACCTCGGCAAGCGTGGCCGCGCTGGCCTGCGGCATGCCCTTCGCCATGAGGACCGCGATCATGAACCGGGTCAGGCGATCTGCGGATATAAGCTTGGCTTCAGGCGTCACGTCGGTATCCTCAATTCAGTGGCGCGCAATCTAGACGATGCGCGCCTCGCCGCAAGCGCAACCTTGTGACGCGCATTTTCTTGCCCTGACGCATCTGCGCGATTAAGTTTGCGCCGACCGGCGAAGTCCGGCCTATCAGGGGATGAACGCATGGCGGGCTGTGACGGGCGGATGGTGCTCGGCGTATTTTTCAATCACACCGGCCATCACGTGGCCTCATGGCGCCATCCGGGCGCCGATGCCGACGCTGGCGTCAATTTCAAACATTATGTGCGCCTCGCCCAGACCGCCGAGAAAGCCAAGTTCCACTTCCTCTTCTTCGCCGATTGGCTGGCGGTGCGCGACGCGTCCGACCTCACGCTGAGCCGCTCCGCGCAATATACCGCGCATTTCGAGCCCCTCACCCTGCTGGGCGGGCTCGCCGCCGTCACCGAACAGATCGGCCTCGTCTGCACGGGCACCACCAGCTACAACGAGCCATTCCATATCGCCCGCAAGATGGCCTCGCTCGATCACATGAGCGGCGGGCGCGCGGCGTGGAATGTGGTGACATCCTCCTTCAAGGCGGAAGCTTTCAACTTCGGGCGCGAAGCGCACTATGATCACGAAGACCGCTATGAACGCGCCCATGAATTCGTGGAAGTTGTGAAAGGCCTTTGGGACAGCTGGGACGATGACGCATTCCCGCGCGACAAGGAAAGCGGCCTCTATCTCGACCCAACCAAGCTGCATCGCCTCAACCACGAGGGCAAGCATCTGCGCGTGCGCGGCCCGCTGAATGTGCCGCGCCCACCGCAGGGCCATCCGGTGATCGTGCAGGCCGGAGCCTCCGAAACCGGGCGCGAACTGGCCGCCGCCACCGCCGAAGTGGTTTTCACCTCGCCGCAAGACATCGCTGCGGGCAAGGCGTTTTACGAGGATGTGAAGGGACGCATGGCCAAATATGGCCGCCATCCCGACGATCTGAAAATCCTGCCCGGCCTCAGCGCCACGGTCGCGGAAACGGATGAAGAAGCGGAAGAGAAATTCGAATATCTCCAGTCGCTGATTCATCCCGAAGTCGGTCGCGAAATTCTCTCGCTGGTGCTCGAAGGCGCCGATCTCTCAAGCTACGACCTCGACGGTCCACTGCCAGAGATTTCGCCGATGCCCGAGGGCGGCACGCCGCGCGGCGTGATCGCCATGGCGCGCAGGGAAAACCTCACCATTCGCCAACTTTATTTGCGGCTGGCGGGCGCGCGCGGCAAGCGCAGCATCAAAGGCTCGGTGAAACGCGTCGCCGACGAAATGGAAGCGTGGTATCGCGCGGGCGCCTGCGACGGCTTCATTCTGCAACCGGCCTATCTGCCCGGCAGCCTCGATGAGGCCTGCACGCTGCTTGTGCCAGAGTTGCAAAGGCGCGGCCTGTTCCAGACTGAATATGAGGGCGCGACGCTGCGCGACCATCTCGGCCTCAAGCGCCCGAAGAGCCGCTACGCGAAGGACTAGAGCCGCATCCGATTAATTTACATGGAACTGGCGACAGCATGACATGACGAACACGGGAGGGGCGACGTCTCGTCGCCCTCGCTGCCTGGAGGGACGACGTCCTCGTCGTCCCATGACGACGCGCCGAAGGCCGACCATTCATGGGGAACCAGGGCGACGGGACGTCGCCCTGCCCGATGTGGACGACGGGACGTCGTCCCTCCCGGGTTCGGTACAACATGATCGGATGCCGCTCTAGGCGCTCTGCGCCACACGCGCGGCGGCGAGGAGTTTGCGAATCTCCGGCACGCAGGAACCACAATTTGTCCCCGCCTTCACCGCCGCGCCAACAGCGGCCGCGTCCGGCGCGCCCGCCTCGATGGCCGCGCGAATGACGGCTTGCGAAACGCCGAAACAGGCGCAAACCATGGGGCCGCGATCCATCAGGCCGCCCGCATCGCGCACGCTCAGGGCGAAGCGACGGCGGCTGTCGTCCATCACCTCCGCCGCGAGCAAATCCTTCAAACTGTCCCACACAGGCTCGCCCTGCGGGGGCGCCAGAAACAGCGCGGCTTCAAGCCGCCCATCCTTGAAAGCCGCAGCGCGATAAAGCCCCTGCGGCGCATCGAGCAGTTCCGCGATTTCGCAACCCGCGAAGCTTTGTTCGAACCACGCCGACGCCTCAAGGATCGACCAATCGCTCGCCACGCGATAACCAACGCCGCCGCTCAAGGTCACCCGCGCCCACCAGAAAGTATCCGGCAGTTCAACAGGCGCGCGCCCGACAAAGGCGCCTTCGCGCGCGAAGGACATTGGAGTCGCTTGAACCGGCGTCGCCTTCAATTCCGGCTGCCCCGAAAAAGGATCGGTGGCGGGATTGACCAGCGCGCCGACGCGCCCATGCGAGGATGTTTGCGCCGACCAATGGATGGGCGCGAAGACGCCGCCGCGCTCTTGCGCGTCAGTAACGTCAACACGCAACAAAGCCTCGCCAAAGGGCGACGCAATATGTGCGAAGCCACCGTGCGTGAGGCCGAGCTGCGCCGCATCCTGCGGGTTCACGCTGACGCAAGGCTCCGGCGCGTGGGCGCCCAAGCGCAGGCTGCGGCCCGTGCGCGTCATCGTGTGCCACTGATCACGCAAGCGCCCGGTGTTCAGCATCAGGGGAAAGTCAGGCGAGGTCGCCATGGACAGCGAGGGCTTGGAGAGCTCTACAAATCGCGCGCGCCCGTCAGGCGTCGGGAAAACGCCATCTGCGAAGAGCCGCGCGGCGCCAGCGCTTTCACCCATGCGCAAGGGCCATTGCACGGGCGCCAGCTGATCATAGGTTTCCCCGCTCATCTGTGCGAGCCCGCCTATGTCGAAGCCGCGCGCGCCGTCGTTTTCGAAGGCGGACAGCGCCGCATGTTCGCGGAAAATCTCCGCAGGGCCTGCGAATGAGAAAGCTTCGCCAAAGCCCATGCGCCGCGCGACGTCGCAAATGATCCACCAATCGGGCCGCGCCTCGCCGGGCAGGGGCAAAAAGCGACGCTGCCGCGAAATGCGCCGTTCCGAATTGGTGACGGAGCCATCTTTCTCGCCCCAGGCCGCGGCAGGCAACAACACATGGGCGCCCGCGTTCAAAGTGTCGTTGGACAGCAGCACTTCGGAGATGGCGAAGAAATCAAGCGCGCCCAGCGCGGCGCGCGCATGATCGGCCTTGGGCAGCGACACCGCTGGATTCGTCGCCATCACCCAAAGCGCGCGCACGCGCTTTTGCGCGATGGCGTCGAACATCTGCACGGCCTTCAGGCCCTCGCGCTGCGCCATTTGCGGCGCCTTCCAGAAACGCCCCACGCGATCCACTTCCGCAGGCGCAAAACCCATATGCGCCGCCAGCATATTGGCGAGCCCGCCAACCTCGCGACCGCCCATGGCGTTGGGTTGGCCGGTGAGCGAGAATGGCCCGGCGCCGACCTTGCCGATGCGACCGCTCGCCAGATGGCAATGAATGATCGCATCCACTTTGTCCGTGCCCTGCGCGGACTGATTGACGCCTTGGCTCCAGGCCGTCACCACGCGTTGTGTGTCGATCCACATATCGCAAAAGGCGTTGATCAGCCCCGGCTCAAGGCGACAGCCCGCCGCCACGGAGGCGAGATCAGGCGCGATCTGACGCGCGGTTTCCAGCGCCGCGTCAAAGCCCGACGTATGGCGTTCGATAAAGGCGGCGTCCACGGCGCCGCGCGCGACGATCTCCTGCAACAGCCAAGCGAACAAGACGGTGTCCATGCCCGGCGCTATTGGCAAAAACAGATCGGCGTCGTCGGCGGAGGGCGTGCGGCGCGGGTCGATGACGATGAGTTTGGCGCCGCGCTGCGCGCGATTGGCCTGCATGCGCTGAAACAGGACTGGATGACACCAGGCCGCGTTCGAGCCGACAAGAACAATCAAATCCGCGCCATCGAGATCATCATAAGACCCCGGCACGAGATCGCCGCCAAAAGCGCGTTTGTGGCCCGCAACGGACGAGGCCATGCAAAGCCGCGAATTGGTGTCCACATTCGCCGAACCGAGAAAGCCCTTCATCAGTTTGTTGGCGACGTAATAATCTTCCGTCAGCAATTGTCCCGAGAGGTAGAAGGCGAGCGCGTCGGCGCCATGGTCTTGCGCCGTGCGCGAAAAGCCTTCCGCCACGGCGTCAAGCGCGCTGTCCCAGGACACGCGCTCATAAGAGCCGCTCGCCCTGCGCAGCATCGGATGCAGCAAGCGCCCTTCCAGCGAAACCGTTTCGCCAAGCGCGGAGCCTTTCGAGCATAAGCGGCCGAAGTTTGCGGGATGGTCAGGATCGCCCGCGATGGCGGCGCCGCCCATAACGTCAGGAGTCGCCAGAACGCCGCAGCCAACCCCGCAATAGGGGCAGGTGGTGCGGATAGCGTCCATGGTCGTTGCGCCCTCCATCATGCGTCCTTTCAGTATACGTCGGCCTGATAGCGGCCTGCCTTTTTCAAGGCGCTGACGAAAGCCACGGCCTCGTCAGTGGGGCGCGCGCCATGGGTGGCGACGATATCGACCAGCGCCGCCTCCACGTCCTTCGCCATGCGCTTGGCGTCGCCGCACACATAAAAATGCGCGCCCTCGGCCAGCCATTGCCACAGCGCCGCGCCGACTTCGCGCATGCGGTCCTGCACATAGAACTTCTCCGCGCCATCGCGCGACCATGCAAGCGACAGGCGCGTGAGGACGCCGCGCGCGCGCATGGCTTCCAGCTCGTCGCGATAAAAGAAATCGGTGTCCATGCGCTGATGGCCGAAGAAAAGCCAGTTCTTCCCCGGCGCGCCGCTCGCCTCGCGCTCCTGCAAGAATGCGCGGAAGGGCGCGACGCCAGTGCCGGGGCCGACCATGATCACGGGCTTAGACGCATCTTGCGGCAAAGCGAAATTATGCGCCTTCTGCACATAGGCGCGCACTTTGCCGCCCGGCGCCGCGCGATCGGCGAGGAAGGTGGAAGCGACGCCGCTACGCTTGCGCTTGCCGATGACATAGCGCACCGCATCAACCGTGAGAGAAAGCCGCCCGGCGGCATGTTTGGGCGACGACGAGATGGAATAAAGACGCGGCTGCAAAGGCTCCAGCGCATCGACGAAAGCTTCTGGATGCGGGCGCGCCTGAGAAAATTTTTGCAAGGCGGCGAGCACATCGAGATGTTCCGCATCCCCATCGGGATCTTCCCCACGCGCCAGCGCCCGCGCCTTTTGCCGCTGCGCGCCGCCGCAGATGAAGGACATGAGTTCGAACAACGCGTCTGGCGCCGCGCCTAGCGACACATCATCGCAAAGCACTTCGCGCAAGGTGCGCCCGCGCAGCGGCGTCACATGGGAGGCGCCGAGCATGGCGATGACCTGATCGACCAAGCCCAGTTCATTCGTCGCGAAAACGCCGAAGGAATCGCCTGCTTCATAGGAGAGGCCGGAGGCTGCGAGATCGAACTCCACATGCCATGTGTCTTTGGCGGAGCCGTCCTTGTTGAGGCGCCGACGCGAAACAAAGGCCACATCGACGGGATTTTCGCGGCATGTCCCAGCGGCGCCAATGGCGACGGGCGCAGCTTCGACGTGCTTTGGCGCGGGCGCAGCGACGCCAATTTCCGCTGCAAGCTCCTTCAGCATGCGCGCGGTTTCCTTGCCGCCGGGCGCGCAAAGATTGAGGCGTTCCTCCTTCGCCTCGAACAAGGCGTTGGCGTAATCGGCGCAATTATAGCCGCACTGGCCGCAATCCTGCTGCGCCATGGCCGCCATCAGGCGCGGCGCGAGCGGACGCGCCTTCGCCATCTGCATGCGATCCTCGATTTTCATCGAAGGGTCGTGCCAGGGCGCATCGTCATTATCGGCGCGCGCGGCGCTTGCGGCGGGGGCGCCGAGAGCCTTGGCTTCCGCATCGCCCAGCGCGCTCGCGCCCTGCGCGTCGCCCAGCAGCGTCGCCGCGAAAACGCCCGACAACCACGCGCGCTGTTCCGCCGTGAAAGGCGCATTCTCCGGGATGAGGAAGATGGGCGCAGAGGGGACTTGAGCGTTCATCGAAACTGCTCCGCCAGCTGTTTCAGGGTCTCGATTTCATGGCGCGCGGTGAAGGCCTGAAAGCTTTCCTGCGCGTCGTTGCGATGCGCTTCCCATGCACGCAACAAGGCCGCGACCACCTGCGGCGCATCGCTTGCGCGCACATCCGATTGCAACAGACGCCCGATGGCGCCCTGCGCGCCGAAGCCGCCGCCCACATGCAGATGATAGCCCTCGACCTGATCGCCTTCGTCGTTCACCGTCACTTTGGCGCCGATGAGCCCGATGTCGCCGATATAATGCTGCGCGCAGGAATGATGGCAGCCGGTGAGGTGAATGTTCACCGGCTGCGCCAGACGCATTTGCGCATCGACATGGTCAGCGATGCGCAGCGCGTCGCCCTTGGTGTCGGACGCAGCGAATTTGCAGCCGGTGGAGCCCGTGCAAGCGACAAGCCCCGCGCGGACGTTCGACACGCTGGTTGCAAGGCCCGCTGCGTGGATGGCGGCGCAAGCCGCCTCCACCTGCGCGTCCGGCACGCCCGAAAGCAGAAGGTTCTGCCAGACCGTGAGGCGAATGTCGCCATCGCCGAACATGCGCGCGACTTCGGATATGGCGCGCATCTGGGCGCTGGCGATCTTGCCCAGCGGCGTCCAGACGCCAATCCAGTTCAGCCCTTGCTGGCGCTGCGCATGCACGCCGACATGCGCGAGACGATCATGGGCGGCGCGCGGCGCCACTTGGGCGGCGTCGATGCGAAGCAGCCTGCGTCCCAGCAGGTCTTCCACCGCCGTGATGAAACGCTCGAAACCCCATGCGTCCAGGAGATATTTCAACCGCGCCTTGTTGCGGTTCGTGCGGTCGCCATGAGCGATGAACACGCGAATGATGGCGTCCGCCACGGCCACAGTCTCATCAGGCGCAACGACAACGCCGGTGTCGCGCGCCAGATCGCGGTGGCCAGTGATGCCGCCAAGCGCGAGGCGATACCAGACGCCCGGCGCAACGTCAGCGCCTTCGAGCACGCGCACCGCTTGAAAGCCGATGTCGTTGGTGTCTTCCAGGGTCGGAATGACGCCGCCGCCGTCGAAGGACACATTGAACTTGCGCGGCAGGCCATAAAGCGTGCGGTCGTTCAGAATATGGTGATGCCATGCGCTGGCGTGGGGGCGCGTGTCGAGCAGTTCCTGCGCATCCACGCCCGCCGTCGCGGAGCCCGTGACGTTGCGGATATTGTCGGCGCCGGAGCCCTTGCTGACAATGCCGGCTTCCGCCAAGCCTTCGAGCACATCAGGCGCCGCCTGCGCGCTGATTTCGCGAATTTGCAGATTGGCGCGCGTGGTCACATGGGTGTATCCGCCGCCATGCGTCTCGGCGATGTCCGCGACCACGCGGAACTGCCAGTGTTTGAGAATCCCGTTGGGAATGCGCATGCGGCACATATAGCTGTCTTGCGCGGGGGCCACGTAAAACACGCCATGATAGCGCCAGCGGAAATTATCGTCGGGCTTGGGATAGACGCCGGATTTCGCCTGAGCGCGAAAGCGCGCATAGGCGTCGAAGGGATGTTCCGCGCGTTTCCATTTCTCCTGATCGGCGAGTTTGCCGCCTTGCGCGGTCACCTGATCCTGCGCGTCCAGATGCGGCTTGTCCGGGCCTTGATGAACCGTTGCGCCGACGCTCTGCGGTGCGGTCTTGCCGCTGCGCATGGCCTGCGCGCCGGACAGGAAACCTTCGAGATAACGTTTTTGTTCGGTGGTGAAGTCGTTGCTCACGATGTCCTCACGCCGCCTCGCGCGCGCAGAGCGCGGGTCCAAAAATCAGATCATTGCGCAGATGGTCGATGGGCTGCGCTGATGTGATGAGGTCGAGATACCAAAGTCCATCGCTGGTTTCGCCATAGAGCACGCAGCCGACAAGCACAGTCCCTTGCGCGCCTTCACGCAGCACGAGCTTGCGATAGCGCCGCAAGCCGTGGTCGCGCCAGACCAGCGCTTGCGCGCCCTCCCCAAGATAATCGCCTGCGGAGAATACGCCGATGCCGGAAACTTTCAGATTGGTGGCCGTCACTGCGCCTTCGAAGGCTGCGTCATGATCGCAGAGGGCCTGCGCCAATACGCGCGCCTGTTCATATGCGGGCTGCACGAGCCCGTAGACAAGGCCGCGATGTTCGGCGCATTCGCCCAGCGCGAAGATATTCTCGATGCTGCTGCGCATGGCGTCGTCCACCAGCACGCCGCGCTTTGTGGCGAGGCCCGCAGCGGCGGCGAGCTGGATATTCGGCGCCACGCCGACCGCCATCACCACCATATCGACGCAGATGTTTTGGCCATCGCTGAAGGCCAGCGCCTCGACTTTTTCGGCGCCGAGGATGGCCGCGGATTTTGCGTCCAGCATCACATGGACGCCGCGCCGCTCCAGATCCTGTTTCAGAAGGCCCGCGGCAGTCGCGTCGAGCTGGCGCTCCATCAAACGATCCATGACATGCACGACGGTCACGTCGACGCCCGCCTTGGCGAGGCCATAGGCGGCTTCAAGGCCCAACAATCCGCCGCCGATGACGGCCGCGCGCGCGCCAGGCTTGATGGCGGCGCGCATCTGTTCGACATCGGCGCAATCGCGAAAGGTGAGCACGCCCGGAAGGTTCGCGCCGGGCAAGGGCAGACGCACGGCGTTGGAGCCGGTGGCGAAGACCAGCTTGTCCCATGCGAGCACGGAGCCGTCGTCAAGGGTCACGCTGGAGCCTTGCGCGTCAACGCCGGTCACGCGTGCGCCAAAGCGCAGATCGACGCCCTGCGCGCGCCACCATGCGGCTGGCTTCAGGTCGATATCGGCCTCGCTCACATCCTGCGCGAGCAAGGACGAAAGCAGCACGCGGTTATAGGGAAGCCGCGCTTCCGCGCCGATCACTGTGATGGCGAAGCGATGGGGCGCGCAGGCGATGACCTCTTCGACGAGCCGCGTCGCCGCCATTCCGCCGCCGATGATGACAAGACGCTCGCGCATGATCGCTCCTTACGCCGCTTCGACGAAACGATGGCGCTCATAAAGGAATTTGAGCACAGCTTCGCGCGCCGCCAGATAGGCGGGATCGGCGACGAGATCGAGCCGCATGCGCGGACGGCTCAGCGCGACCGTCAAGACTTCGCCGATGGTGGCGGACGGACCGTTGGTCATCATCACGATGCGGTCCGACAGAAGCACCGCCTCGTCCACGTCATGGGTGATCATGATCATCGTGTTCTTCAGCGCAGCCTGAATCTGCATCACGGAATCTTGCAGATGGGCGCGGGTCAGCGCGTCCAGCGCGCCGAAAGGCTCGTCGAGCAGCAGGATTTTCGGCTCCATGGCGAGCGCGCGGGCGATGCCGACGCGCTGCTTCATGCCGCCGGAAATTTCCGCAGGGCGCTTGTCGCGCGCGTGGGTCATCTGCACGAGGTCGAGGTTGTGCATGATCCAGGCGTTGCGCTCCGCTCTCGTCTTCACGCCGCCAAAGACCTTGTTCACCGCCAGCGCCACATTCTCATAGACCGTGAGCCAGGGCAGCAGCGAATGGTTCTGAAACACCACGGCGCGTTCCGGCCCCGGCGCATTCACTTCGCGATCCTCCAGCAGCACGCCGCCGGAGGTCACTTGCGTGAGGCCTGCGATGAGATTCAGCAAGGTGGACTTGCCGCAGCCCGAATGACCGATGATGGAGATGACTTCGCCTTTGGCGATGTCGAGATTGATGTCTTTCAACACCTCGCTTTCCACGGCGCCGCGACGGAAGGTTTTATCGATGTGATCGAGCTTGAGATAAGCGGTCATGGTTCGCGTCCTCAATTGGCAGCTGCGCCACGGGTGATCAGAGAGCCCAGCGCCGCCACGATGCGGTCGAGCACGAAGCCGACGACGCCGATGTAGACCAACGCCACCACGATGTCGGGCAGGCGCGAGGAGTTCCAGGCGTCCCAGATGAAGAAGCCGATGCCGACCCCCCCGGTCAGCATTTCAGCGGCGACGATGGAGAGCCAGGACAATCCGATGCCGATGCGCAGGCCCGTGAAAATATAGGGCGCTGCGGAGGGAGCCATGATCTTGAAGAAGAACTCCACCTGATTGAGCCGCAGCACCTGCGCGACGTTGCGATAATCCTGCGGGATGTTGCGCACGCCCACTGCGGTGTTGATCAGCACCGGCCAGATCGAGGTGATGAAGATCACGAAAATGGCCGAGGGGCTGCTGTCGCGAAAGGCGGCCAGCGCGATGGGAAGCCATGCGAGCGGCGGCACGGTGCGCAAGACCTGGAAGATGGGGTCAAGGCCGCGCATGGCCCAGATGGATTGGCCGACGACTGCGCCCATGAGCACGCCGACAACCGCCGAGAGGCTGAAGCCGATGAGCACGCGTTGCAGGGAGGTCAATACGCGCCAGCCAAGGCCAATGTCCTGTGGCCCGTTGACGAAGAAGGGGTCGAGGATGAGATCCTTGGCTTCCTTCCAGACCTGGGTGGGCGGCGGCAGCGTGGCGCCCGGGCGCCCGAACCCGATCTGCCAGATCATCAGCAGCACGGCGAGCGTGATGAGCGGGGGGATCACGGCGACTGCGGCCGCTCTCAGCATCAGTCCCAGACGCGCCGTCAAGCGCGCCTGGAGAGTCTTGGCGGCTTTCGCGGGAGCGAGGGCCTGCGCTGGCGTCGTGGTGTCCGTTTTCATTGCGGCGATGCTCATGGAATGGATCTCACGCGATGCGTTTAATGGCGAGGCTCTTGAGATAGGCGGAGGGATTGGCGGGATCGAAGACCTTGCCGTCGAAGAAGGTCTCGACGCCGCGCGAATCCGTCGCGGGGATTTCGGCCGCAGCGAGCCCCAGCGTCTTGGCGGCGTCGCGCCAGATGTCGGCGCGGTTCACCTTGTCCACCAACGCATTCACATCCATCGCGGGATCGAATTTGCCCCAGCGGATGTCCTCGGTGAGGAACCATGCGTCATGGCTCTTGAAGGGGAAGGAGGCCTGGCCTTCCCAGAATTTCATGTAGAGATCCGAGCCCTTGGCCATGCGGCCATCGCCATAGTTGATGTCGCCCTTCAGGCGGCCCAAAATGTCGGTGGGCGGCACGTTGAACCATTGGCGACGGCCGAGAATGGCGGACATCTCTTCCTTGTTCGCCATGCTGTCGCACCACTGCTGCGCCTCCATCACGGCCATCAGAATGGCGCGTGTGGCGATGGGGTTCTTGTCAACAAAATCCGCGCGCAGGCCGAGCGCTTTTTCGGGATGCTTCTTCCAGATTTCGCCTGTGGTGCAAGCGGTGAATCCGATGTTCTGGTTGACGAGCTGCTCGTTCCAGGGCTCGCCGACGCAGAAGGCGTCCATATTGCCGACCTTCATGTTCGCGACCATCTGGGGCGGCGGCACGACAATGGTGGAGACGTCCTTGTCGGGGTCGATGCCGCCAGCTGCGAGCCAATAGCGAAGCCACAAATCATGGGTGCCGCCGGGGAAGGTCATGGCGACCTTGACCTCTTTGCCCTCCACTTTTTTCTTCGCGAAGGCGTCTTTCAGCTTCGAGGAATCGAGGCCGACGCCCGTATCCTTGTATTCGCCCGCGATGGAGATGGCCTGGGAGTCGAGGTTGAGGCGCGCGAGAATATACATCGGCGTCGGCACATTGTTTTGCGTCACCTTGCCGGTCGAAATGAGGTAGGGCATGGGCGAAAGAATATGCGCGCCGTCGATGCCATTGCTGGCGCCGCCCAGAACGAGATTGTCGCGCGTGGCGGCCCAGGAGGCCTGCTTCTCGATCGACATTTCGGTGAGGCCATATTTGTCGAAGAGGCCCTTCTCCTTCGCGACGATCAGGGGAGCCGCGTCGGTCAGCGCGATATAGCCGAGCTTGGCGCCCTTGACCTCAGGCCCCGCCGATTGGGCGAAGGCGCCGCTGGGCAGCTGAATGCGCGCCGCGCCAAGCAGTGCGGCCGTTGCGCCGCCTGCGCGCAAAAGCGAACGACGGGTGAGGGTGGGGGTCTTGGTGTCGTTGAAGCTGTCCGCCATCGTATGTCTCCGCGCTCGAATGCAAAACGCCGCTGCTCCGTCCCGCTCTGGAGGAAGCGGTGGAGACAGCGGCGTTGCTGCCAGGGTCTTCGATATGGGTCTCGGCGCCATTGCCGTTGCAATGCAGCATTCAAGCGCCGTGCCAACGCGGATGGCGGCGAGAACCTTTGAAAACAGTGGTTTGGCGGGGCGGATACGCGCCGCAATGAGCGCGGTTTAAGCGCGGTGCGTATAATTTGTGCAGCGGGATAATAACAAGCTAAAGCCCTGCGGCGGCGGCCAGATCGGGAGCGAAGACGCGCGCGGCCACCTCAAGCGCGGCGGCGCGGTCCGTGATCTGGCCCGCCTCCACCATCTGCGCGACGATCCAGCTGGCGCATGCATCCGGGCGATGCAGCCCCGGGCCTGCGAAGCGGATGAAATCCGCCCGTTCGCGACAACGCCCGTCAAGGTCAAGCGCGAGGCGGCCCGAGAAGGTGCGCGCGATCACCTCCGCGGGGCAGTCCAGCCGGTCGGGCCGCGCCATGGCCTTCGACAGCGCGCTGCGGTTGACGGGATCGGCTGCGAAGGCGGAAGCTTGCGACAGCGCGCGCAGCAGCGCCGCGCCCTCGCCATCCCGCGTCAGGCGGCCTTGTGCGGGCAGGGCGAGCACCTTCTCGGGGGCGTCTGGCAGCACTTCGCAACCAAGCGCCACGAGCACGCCGCGCCCGCGATCGACCGCCAGCGAGTTCCATGGGCTGCCAACGCAAAAACCGTCGATGAGGCCACGGTCCATGAAATCGACCATGAAGGGCGGGGGCGCCACCACCAGCTCCACATCGCGGTCGGGATCGAGCCCGCCCGCCGAGAGAAAGTGGCGCAGCAGATAGGTATGGGCGGAGAAGAGATGCACGGTGGCCAGCGTGATGCGGGCGGCGCCGGTCGCCTGCCTTGCGCGCACCATGGCTGCGAGGCCCTTGGCGGCGCTCATCCAGTCGGCCAGCGGATCGCAGCCGATCGCGGCGAAATCCTCCAACAGGCGCTTTGACAGGGTGATTCCATTGCCGTTCAAGTTGAGCAAAAAAGGCGCCCGCAGAGGGCATCTGGCTTGTCCCACGCCCATGCTCGCCGCCAGCGCCAGCGGGGCCAGCATATGGGCGGCGTCGTAGTGGCCCACCATGAGCCGGTCGCGCAGATTGGCCCAGGACACGTCGCGATGCAGGTTGATGGCGAGGCCCTGCGCCTGCGCGAAGCCGAAATCCACTGCGGCGATCAAGGCCGCCGCATCGGTGAGCGGCAGAAAGCCAATGTTGAGGACCGCGCTCATCAGCAAATCTCCGCAGCGGTGATGATCGCCCGGGCGATGTCGCTAAGGCGCGCCTTCTGGTTCATGGCGGCGCGGCGCATCATGGCGTAGGCCTCTTCCTCGCTGATGGAGCGGGTCTTCATGAGCATGGCCTTGGCGCGGTCGATGGTCTTGCGGTCGGCCAGCGCGGTCCTGGTTTCCGCCAGCTCCTCGGCGAGCCGCGCGAAGACGTGAAAGCGCGTGACGCACATATCGACGATGTTCTTGACGCGATCCTTGCGCAATCCGTTGACGATATAGGCCGAGACCCCGGCCTCCACCGCCGCGCGGGTCTGGTCGGCGTCCGATTCATCCACGAACATGGTGATGGGGCGGCGCACGAGGCGGCTCACCTGAAACATCTGTTCGAGGGAATCGCGCTGCGGGTTCGCCAGATCGATCAGCACCACGTCGGGGTCGATCTCGTTGATCCGTCGCACCAGCATGTCGGTGGTGGACAGGCGCACCACATGGCTGAAGCCGCCCTCGCGCAACCCATCCTCGATGATCGCGGCCCGGATGGGGCTCTCATCGACCAGCAGAACCTTGAGGCTGGACTCCATGGGGATCGCCATGTTGCGGAAAGGGGAGGGAGCAAAGGTCGCATACCACGCGCAAGCCCCCGTTCCAAACCACGCGCGCCCTACGAAGCCCCGGTGATGAACGACACGATTGCGCGTTTGTCGAGGGCGCCCGCCTGACGCGCGACTTCGCGGCCCTTGCGGAACATGATCATGCAGGGAATGCCGCGTATGCCAAAACGCGCGGAGACATCGGGCGCGGCCTCGGTGTCGAGCTTGGCGAAGCGCACCAGCGGCTCCAGCTCGGCCGCGGCGGCCGCGAAATGCGGCGCCATCTGGCGGCAGGGACCGCACCAGGCCGCCCAGAAATCCACCACCACGGGAATTTCCGTGCGGCTGATCATGCGGTCGAAAGCGCTGGCGTTCGCCAGATCCACCGGCTTGCCGGTGAAGAGCGGCGCATGGCAGCGCCCGCAGTCCGGCGTTTGCCGGGCCGTCAGGCGCGCGGCGGGCGCCCGGTTGAGGCCGCCGCAATGGGGGCAGACGATGACATAGCTATCCACGCCGGACATCGGCTTACATCGCGACCGGCCCGCCTTGCGCGCGCCAACCCCCGGTCCCGGGCAAATAATGGATCACATCCGTGCGGCCATGGGCATGGGCCTGCTGCATGGCCCGCGCCGAGCGCCCGCCCGCCTGGCACACCAGCACCACCGGCTTGCCGACGGGAAGCCGGGCGGGATCGAAGGTCGACAGAGGATGGTTCTGCGCATGGGGAATATGGCCAGCCGCAAATTCATGGGGCTCGCGCACGTCCACTACATGGCAGGTCTGGGCGAGGCACGCCTCCTGGAAGGCGTCATGTTCCAGAGCGGGGATGCTCGTTTCGCCCGCCAGACGGGACAACAGGCTCGCGATGGACATGGGCGGTCTCCAACAGCAGCGCCCCAAGGGCGACGGTCGCTCACGAATATATGAGAGGCGCCCGCTTCAGCAAGCGCCGCTATCTCCCGTGTGACTGGCGCGAATCCGCTGCGGGACGATATGGTGAGGGCGGGTTCGCTTCGAGAGGAGATCACCATGGGCGAATATGACAGGTGGCAGGGGCGCTATGCGGCGCCGGAATATATCTTTGGCGAGGGGCCGAACGCCTTTCTCGCCGCGCAGCGCCATTTGCTGCCCGCCAAGGGCAGGGCGCTGGCGGTGGCCGATGGCGAAGGCCGCAACGGCGTCTGGCTGGCCGAACAAGGCCTCGACGTGCTCTCCATCGATTTTGCTCCCAATGGTCAGGCCAAGGCCAGGGCGCTGGCTGAAAAGCGGGGCGTGAAGGTGGAGCTCGTGCTCGCCGACGTGCACGAATGGGCCTATCCCGAAGCTGAATTCGACGTGATCGCGGAAATCTTCACCCAGTTCTCGGACCCCCAGCAGCGGGCGAAGAAATGGGCAGGCATGCGCAAAGCGCTGAAGCCCGGCGGATTGTTGCTGCTGGAAGGCTATACGCCCAAGCAGCTGGAATTCGGCACGGGCGGCCCCAAGCAGCTTGATCATCTCTACACGCGCGAATTGCTGGAGGCCGCGTTCGGCGACTTCGCCAAGATCGAGATCAGGCAATATGAAACAATGATGACCGAGGGCGGCGCTCATGCGGGCATGGGGGCGGTGATCGATTTGGTCGGCTGGAAGTAGAGCAGGCCGTCGCGGCGCCAAAGCGGCGCTCTGACTGCGCGGCGTCACTTCACCACACGGCGGGCGCGGATTTCCTGTGAGGGGCTGCGCCCCCCCCCTGGGCTGCTCAAAAGAGAGCGTTTTTGGCCCGTATTTTGCTACGTCCCAAGCTGATCGGCGAATGGCGCTTCGGCGGCTGACAATGAATAGCTTGGGGTGAGCAATGAAATGTGGAATTGTGACACCCGTTGGCCCCGGGCATGAGGACGCTTATCAGCGTTGTGCGATCTCCGTCGATCTTGCGGTCAAGAACAGCATGGGGCCATTCACGTCGGTCGTGAAAATCCCTGTCTATGATCTGGAAGGTAAGTCGGGGCGATCCGCCGCCAGGAATCTTGGCATAGAAAAAGCGAACGAGCTTGGCTGCGACTGGATTTTTTTTCTGGACGCTGACGACCTGATGTTTGATGACGCATTTAAAAACATCACACATCTGGTGGATCATTATGACGCTATCTGGGGGCTTATTTGCGAAGCGCCGCACAGAAATCTCGATGAAGTGAAGCTGCGTCCGCATCAGTTGATTTCAACAACCGTCATCAGCGATATCTTGAACGTTGATCCATACCTGACCTTGCAAATGGGGCACTTCATCAAGACCCCGCTTGCATTGGAGATTAAGTTCGACACGGACTTGAACACGGGCGAAGATTTCAAATTTTATCTCGCGTGCTGGTCGAAATACAAGTGCATCAAACATAATGTCATTTTGTTCGTCAACGTTCGAGGCAATCATTCAACCGGACCTCGGTCGGCAGATGGGCGGCAATGGAGAATCGAGGTCGAGAAGCAGATCCGGGAAACCAGGGCTGCGATGGCGTCGGCCTTGAACAATCGCGCGACGGTTCCTGAAGCCGGCGTTCCAGGCGTTGTTTGAACATTATGATCCATTGGAAATTCCGAACGAGACATATGCGTTCGACGGGAGGAAACCTTGAACAACGGTCGTCTGGACTACAAGCCGCATTTTGTCGTGGCGGCTCACCCGAAGGTCCCCAATTCAGCGGGGATCACGGCGTTGTGGAAACTGGCCGACGCCATTGAGGCCGCTGGCCATGATGTCACGCGATTGAATTTTACAGCGGTGAAGCCTGACCAATATGTCATGTCCATGGACGGTCAAAACTGGGTGCCGGTTCATACCCACTCCTTGACGACGCTTCTTCAGGATATTCCATTTCCCATTTTGATTTCCGGCGAAAACACGGACTCCAAATATTTTGGTAATCTGAATTTCTGTCGCTATCATTTGAACAAGATGGGCGTGTTGTTGAATAAAGGCAGCATGAAAGAAAACGAATACCACATCGCCTTCCATAAGATTTTTTACCCCGACTGTCATTTTCACTTGCCGCAATCTCAAGAGAGGCTTTCCCTCGAAGAGGCGAGAGATTTGAAAATAGGCGCGAGAGGTTTGGACCTTACCTACATAGGCAAGGGGGCGATGTATGTGCCCAATCCAAAATTATTGCGAGACAGCGTTTTGATGACCCGCGAATGGCCTAGCACGAATGAGCAATATTTATCCCTGCTGAGGAACACGCGGGTTTTGTATTCCTACGATTCTTTGACCGCAGTGATGTTCGACGCCATGTTGATGGGGGCGATGCCTGTCCTTCTGTCATATCTGCCTTTGGGCAGAGACGACTGGTTGTCGGGCTTTGGATCGCAATTCCCGGGGTATCTTCCCAACGAAGGTCTCGATTTCGACCAATGTTTGGCTGACTTTCCAGCTAAGCGCCTGAAGTTCATCGATGAAGCCATCGAATTGAGAGACGGTTTCGCCAACAACGTCAAATTGATGTGCGAAGACATCATCCGGTTCTTCCGCCCAACCTGATGGGCGGCCGCACCCATTCACGCTCCCAGGACCGTCGCCTCGTCGGCGGCCTTCAGCGCGCGCGACGTCCCGTGACGTCGCACGCATCCGTACGGCTGCCGCCATTTGCGAAACGGTAGATGATGGATGGGGTGAACCTGTAAATGAAAGTGAAATCCCAGCCTCTGTTCCCCAGCGATCCGAGGACAGTGATCACTCCATTCTCCGACTTGAGGCTGCGGATGTTAAACTGCGACGCGTCGCCATCAATGATCGAGACCAGCGTTCCTTGATCATCGTCGAATCTCAGCTCGTAGGTGCGAGGGCCGTCCTTGCAGGTCATGAGCATCACTGTCGCGTGAGCGGTCGATGCCGCAAGTCCGCAGAAGACCGTCGCAAGGAACATCAACAAGCGCATCGCCAGTCCCTCATCATTCGCCAGGCATTCTGGTAGGTCGTCCAGACAGATGCGCTTGGAAGCGCGAACCACACTGTGTGTTTGAGTTCCCACGGGGCTTCCGTCAACTGAAAAAAATTCAGAAAACTTATTTTAAATCCTAGATTCACATTCGAAGTGCAACACGGTTTAATGACTGACTGAAAAGTTCGTGTGGTGTTTTGAACGCCAGTCGTTTCCGGGGGCGATTATTCAACAAGTCTTCAATTTGAGCAAGTTCAGTATCTGTCACTGACG
>CAIUWR010000072.1 GCA_903902915.1 uncultured Hyphomicrobiales bacterium
TCAGGATTGGCGATGGTATAGGCGAGGCTCTCGAAAACCGCATCCGTCATGGCGGCGGCAAGCTCTGGGTCGGACTCGACCGCCTTCGTGGAGCCAACCAGCGCATTGCCATAGGTAGGAATGCCGACGCTGGAATAAAGCATCCAGCGCGCGGGCTTGTTGGAGGACAGAAGCACAGGAAGGCTGGAGGAGGCGATGCCGGTCATGGCGTCGGTCTGTCCGCTTTCCATGGTCCGTTCGACAACCTTGGCGTCCACATTCATCATCTCGACTTTAGAGGCGTCGATCTGCGCGAGCTTGGCGTAGGCGGCGAAGAAGGGTGATTCAGCTGACGTGGCGACGGTGGCGACTTTTTTGCCGATGAGGTCGGATGGCTTCCTGATGGGGCTGTCGGCGAGCACGCCAACGCCCATCATGGCGTCATAATCAATCGTGCCGAGCCCCTTCAGCGGCAGACCTTTGGCGACCATCAGCACGAGCGGCGCCGAAATGACGATGCCATAATCGAACTGCCCACTGGCGATGGCTTGCGCGGCGGCGAGCGACCCAAAGCCGCGGCTGATTTCAAGATTGATGCCGCGCTTGCTGAAGAAGCCCTTCTCCTTGCCCACGAAGGGAAACAGGCTGGTGCCCTGGGCAAGCCATGCGAGGGTGAATTTCACGTCCCAGGTTTTCGCAAGCGCGGGACGGGCGATCAATGATGAAGCGCCAACGGCGGCTGCGGATTTCAGGATCTGTCGGCGGGTTGTATTGAAATGGCTCATGTCAAAACCTCACTTCGCTGGGTAAATCCTGCACGCCATCGCTGGACGAATCATCAAACGCCTCACCCGTTGCCGCCGCGCCACCATCGCCGCGCCATGGCCTCGGCGCGTACGGGAAGAATGTAGACAAGCAGGCCAAGCACGCAGAGCGCGACGATGGCGCAGAAGACTTTCGGCGTCTGGCCAAGGGACTGTGCGCGGATGATGTAGAAGCCAAGGCCCGCATTGGCCGAGATGAGCTCCCCCGTCACCACGCCGATGGTGGCCATGGTGGCGGCCACCTTCGCGCCGCTGAAGAAATAAGGCAGCGCATAGGGAATCTGCACATGCAGCAGTGTCTGCCACTTACTGGCGCCGACCGAGCGGCACAGGCGCAACGTATTGGCGTCCGCCCGCTTGAGGCCGCTCATGGTGGAGAGCATGACGGGGAAGAAGCTGATGAGGATCGCATAGGAAATGCGCGAGGTCGAGGCGATCCCCAGCCAGAAGGTGAACATGGGCGCCAGCGCGATTTTCGGCACGATCTGGAACACCACGAGATTAGGATAGAAGGCCTCGAACACCGCATCGGAGACCGTCAGCATCAGCGCCAGCGCGACGCCGATGAGGCAGGACAACACAAAGGCCAGCAGCGCCTCGCCGCCCGTGATGCCGGCGTGATGAAAGAGATCACCGATGATCCCGGGCGCTGCCATCGCCATGTCCAGCGGCGCAGGAAAGATCACGGGCGATATCTGAAACGAAGTCACCGCATATTGCCAACCCCCGACCACCATGATGGCGGCGAGGCTCGGCAAGACGACCGCATAGACATTTTCGGGCAGCCAGCCGGCTTTCATGCGATCCGGGCTCATCCCGCCCTCGCCATTTGTCCGGTCCACCCGGGGGTGCGCTCATGCTCGATGAGGCCGCGCAGATGGGCGCAGATTTCGTTGAACTTGGCTGTATCCCCTACGTCACGGCCGCGCGGGCGCTGGAAGGGAATCCTGATGTCGGCCACCACAGTCGCGGGCCTCCGCGTCATCACCAGCACGCGGTCGGAGAGATAGACCGCTTCGCGAATGGAGTGGGTGACGAAGAGGGAGGTCTTCTTGTAGCGGTCGGAGATGTCGAGCAGCGCATCGTTCATCTCGTCACGCGTCATGGCGTCAAGCGCCGAGAAGGGCTCGTCCATGAGCAGAATGTCGGGATCGGTGACGAGCGCCCGGCAGATGGAGACGCGTTGTTTCATGCCGCCGGAGAGTTGATGGGGTTTCTTGTCCGCGAAACCGCGCAGCCCCACCATCTCGATAAGTTCTTCGGCGCGGGCGCGATAATGCTCCATCGGCTTCTTCTGGATACGCACGGGGAACAGAATGTTCTCAAGCACCGTCTTCCACGGGAGCAGCGTATTGTCCTGGAACATGATGCCCACACTCTGACGCGGGCCCTCCACCTTTGTCCCCGCGACATTGATATGCCCGGACGTAAGTCCCTCCAGCCCCGCGCACATCATCAAAAGCGTCGATTTTCCGCACCCAGAAGGGCCAAGGATCGACACGAATTCGCCCTGCTCAACATTGAACGAAGCGCCGGAAACCGCCTCGATGGTGTCCTTGCGGGTGCGGTAGATCTTGCGGACAGTGTCGACGCTGATGAAGCCGCTCATGGTCCGCCCCTAGGAAATATATTTGCGGTAAGGCTCAGACGATTTCGCGGCGGCCTCCCACTCGGCGGGACTCAGCGACACCTTGCCCAGCAGCTTGTTCGTGAAGAGAAGCGATTGCTCGGGCCGCTTGTCCGTCGGCTCCGCCACATATTCCATGACCAGATCAGTCATCTCTTCGAAATCAGCTGGCTTCGAATAGCCAAGTCCGTTTTCAATAGCCTGTTTACGGATCATGGAGAGGTTGGACAGATGCACGCCAATGCGTGTGCTGGTGAGGCCGGAGGCGGAGAGCGCTGTTTCAGGGACTTCCTTCAGGAAGATCTGCACCGCTTCTTCCGGCGCATTGAGGGTGAAACGCAGGGCCTCCATCAACCCGTCCGTAATGTCGGCGCAGAGCTGCGGCTCCTTTTCGAGCGTGGAAGCCTGAGTGATGAGGCAGTTATTATAAAGTGTCAGACCAGCAGCGCTATAAAGCATGTTGCGCACTTCCACCTTCTCGGCGGCGAAAACCGGCGCGAAGCTGCTGGCGAAGCCGGAGACGGCGTCCACTTCCTTCGTTATCAAAAGCCTTTGCCGCACATTGGGCTCGGCTTGCAGGCGATTGATCCTGGATAAGTCGAAGCCGGCCCGCTTGGCGTAGACGCCAAGGAATGGATAATCGCCGGAACTTACGGTGGAGGCCATCTTGCGGCCTTCCAGATCCTTCGGCGTCTTGATGGGGCTGTCCATGAGCACGCACACGCCCATGGTGGCGTCATATCCCGCGCAGCCCAGCGTTGTGATCTGCAATCCCTTTGCGGCGGCCTGAATGGCTGACGACGCCGCCGCAAGACCGAACTGGAATCGCCCGCCGCCGACTGCCTGAGCGGAAGCGTTGGAGCCAAAGCCGCGACTGATCTGCACATCAAGGCCTCGCTTGGCCCAGTATCCATTGGCCTTGGCGACATAGGTATAAGCGTTGGAGCCTTCCGCCAGCCATGGCAGCGTGAACGTGATTGGACGCAACTCAGCAGCTCTGGCTCTGCCGGTGATGATGAAAGGCGCCGATATCGCGCCCAACGTCAGGGCTCTGCGGGAGATGTCGACCATGGGAGGCTCCTTGTGTTTTGCTGGATTGACCAAAGCAAGGGGTGTGCCGGAGTGAAGTTCGCCGCTTTGCGCAGCAAGCGCCCGCCGCTGCACAAAGCGTGGGCGAAAACCTTCGGCGCCTGCCTGTCGCGGCGTCTATTGTCGATAACTCCCAACGAATAGGCGGGGCTGATGCTTCCCCGCGCAAGCTTTGGGCGCAAGGCGCCGCCAAAGAGGCGGGTTGCCTGCAATAGGGCCTTGGCACACCGTTTGCCTTGAGCGGTTCATGACACTCAAACCGGTAAGCGCCATGAATTGGGGCAAGATGTCGCGTGAAGCGCGGGACGCCGCCTATAACAATGCGGCGGGCGTCGCCAACAGCGCGGTGCTGAACGCCGAACGCGCCAAGGCTTCGGAGGCCTGGCGCCTCGCCCACCCGGCAAGGCTCGACTTGCCCTATGGGCCGAAGGAGAGATGCAAATGGGACCTCTATCCAGCGGCTGATCCCAAGGCGCCCTGTCTCGTGTTCCTGCATGGCGGCTACTGGATCATGAACGGGCGCGAGAACTTCGCCTGCATCGCCGAAGGCTTCGCGCCCCATGGTTGGTCCGTCGCCATGCCCGGCTATTCGCTTGCACCGGGCGCGACCCTTGCAGAGATCTGCGCGGAGATTCGCCTCGCGCTGGACTGGCTCGTGGCGGAAGGTCCCGCCCATGGCATAGAGGGCCAGATCATTCTGTCAGGCTGGTCCGCGGGCGCGCATATGACGGCGCTGATGCTTGACCATCCCGCCGTTGTCGCGGGACTCGCCGTCTCCGGCCTGTATGAACTTGGCCCGCTGCGCGATACCTACCTTCAGGAAAAGCTCTCGCTCAGCGAGGACGAGATCGCCTCGCTCTCGCCGCTTCGGCTGCCCGCCACGCACAAGCCTTTGCTAATCTCCTATGGAACCGCAGAACTCCCGGTCTTCGTGCAGGAGTCCCGGGCGCTGCATGAGCAACGGGCGGCCGCCCATGCGCCAGGTTCCCTCGCTCCGGTCGCAGCCGCCGATCACTTCACCATTCTTTACGAACTACGCAATCCCGGCAGCCAACTCATTCAGCAAACGCTGCTGCTCTCAAGCGCATCCAGCCAAACGCGCTGATCTCCCTGATCGGCATCACCACATATGAAAACCAGCGAGAAGAACAATGACGGGTTTTGACGCCTCCTCCGACAGCCAGTCCCTGCGCGGATTTCTGTCCATGGTGGAAAGCAAGTTTCCTTCGGAAATGCTGCGGGTAAACCAGCCTGTCTCTCGCGAGTTCGACACGACGGCCATCGTCTTCGAACTGGAGCGCGCGGGCAAGAGCCCCGTGGTCGTGTTCGAGAATGTCGGCGGTTCCACGACACCTGTCGTCACCAACATCGCCGCCAACCGCGCGATCCTGGCCGCCTGCATCGGCGTCGGCGTGGATGATCTGCCCACCGCCTTCCGCGAACGTTGCCAGAAGCCCATCCCCTCCCAGCTTGTCGAACACGCCGCATGGAACGAGGTGGTCATCGAGGGCGATGATGTGGATCTCACCACGCTTCCCATTCCCTCGCAATTCTCAGTGGACGCTGCGCCCTATATCACGGCGGGGCAGATCACCGCGCGCGATCCGGTCTCAGGGGTCGATACCTCGGGCTTTCATCGCCTGATGCTGAAGGGTCGCAATCGCCTTGGCGTCTCGCTGCACTCGCGCCGCCGCATGTACGAGTTCCACCGTCGCGCCGAAGAGCGCGGCGAGAACCTGCCAGCGGCCATCACGCTGGGCGTGCATCCCCTGCACTACATGGGGTCGATGACCTATGCCTATGCGCCGTCGGTGCGCAAGTTCGACATCATCGGCGGGCTGTTTCAGGAGCCCTATCGGCTCGCGGCTTGCGGCGACAAGGGGCTGCAGGTGCCCGCAGGCGCCGAGATCGTCATCGAAGGCGAGATTCTCGCGGGGGTGCGCGAGCCCGAAGGCCCCTTCGGCGAATTCACCGGCTACGCCTCGCACCGCAGCACCCAGAACGTCTTTGTGGCGCATCGCGTGCGCATGCGGCGCGACGCTTATTTTCACAGCGTCGTCTCCGGCATGTCCAAGGATCATATCCTGATCTCCTGCATCACCCGCGAGGGCGAGATCCTGAACGCCTTGAAGCGCAATCTGCCCAATGTGATCGCGGTGCATGTGCCTCACACCACCTGCGGCGCCTTCATGGCTATCATCTCCATGAAGAAGACCGCTGCGGGCGAGCCGCAGATGGCCATCATGAGCGCGCTCAGCACTGAACTCTATACGAAATATGTCATCGTGGTGGACGAGGATGTCGATATCTTCGACATGAACGACGTCATGTGGGCCATCGCCACGCGCGTACATGCGGAAAAAGATGTCGTGATGATTCCGGGCGTGAAGAGCGCCATCATCGACCCCACCTCAGACCCCAAATTGTTCACGGTAACGAAGATGGGCATCGATGCCACGCGACCTTCGGGCGTCGATTTCGCCGAGCGTCTGGTTATCCCCGAGGAGCACCGCGCAACAGCGCGCGACATCCTCGCAGCCGCTGGCGTGCAACTGTGAAGCGGAAGATGCAACAGGAGGACAACAACGTGAGCCCTGTAACGCCCGGCGAGGATTTTCGCGCCATGCTGTCGCGGATGGAGGCGGCTGGACATGTCAAGCGCACCTCCAGGCCCGTCAAGCCGCAACATTTCAGCGCGCTCTGCACACAGTCGCCCGGCGTCTTTCTGGCGGAGAAGGTCGAGGGCTATGACTTCAGCATGGTCGGCGGCGTCTTCTGGACGCGCGCGCGCACCGCAGCCTCCATGGGGTGGCCGGAAGCTGAGCTTGGGCGCAAATTCGCCGCAGGCGTTTCCCGCCCGCTCGCGCCAGTGGAGGTGAGCGATGCGCCCTGTCAGGAAAATATCGTCACCCATGACGACGTCGACCTCAGCGCGATCCCCATACCCCTGATGCACGAAAAGGACGGCGGCCCCTATCTGTCGTCCGGCATCGTTTTCGCCGACGAGCCTGGGGTGGGCGTCAATGTAGGCTGCTATCGCCTGATGTATCGCACGCGGCGCGAGATGGCGATTGATCTATTCACGGCGTCAGATCTGCGGCGCATCTATGGAAAGGCCTTCGAGCAGGGCAAGCCGCTACCCATCGCGGTCGCCTTCGGCGTGCATGCGTTCGAACATATGGCCGCAGCCTACAAGGCGCCCGCTGGCGTCAACGAAATGGAGATTGCGGGCGGATTGCGCGGCGCGCCCACGCGAATGGTCCGCTGCAAGACCGTGGATCTGATGGTTCCCGCCGATGCGGAGATGGTGCTGGAAGGCGAACTCCTGCCGAATGGCTGGACCGCTGACGAAGGCCCCTTCGGCGAATTTGCGGGCATGCAGGGCGACCTCAAACACAATCCCATCTTCCGCGTCACCGCGATCACCCATCGCAATAATCCCATTCTCTACTCGTTGCAGATGCCTTGGGAAAACGACTGGCTGAACGGCCCTGCGACGGAAGCCGCCTGCATGCGCATCCTCAGCATCGCGGGCATTCAGGTGACCAATGTGCGCGCCACCGAGGGCGGCTGCTGCGGCTGGTCCATGGTCGTCGCCATTCGCAAACGGGCGGGCGAGGGCAAGAATGTCATTGCTGCGCTGCTGTCTCTGCCTGTCGTCAAACAGGTGATCGTGACCGACGACGACATTAACATCTACGATCCCAACGAAGTCGAATGGGCCGTCACCTTCCGCTGTCAGGCCGACAAGGACATCGTCATCCTCTCGGGCATGAAGGCCAAGCACGTGGACCCCAGCGTGCGGCCCTGGGAGATGAAGCCCGGCGAATTGCCGCTGACTTCCAAATTTGGAATCGACGCCACAATTCCCGAAGGCATTCCCGCCTTCCGATACGAGCGCATCGCCTCAGCCTATCTGGATCAGGTGCGACTGGAGGATTACATATGATCGCAATCACCACAGCCGACCAGACGCTTGTCGCAGAGATCGAGCGACTGCTCGCTAGCCCCGCGTATTTCAAACAAGTTCTGGATTGCGGCGCTGATCATGCCTATCGCGAGGTGCTCATTGCCTGGAGTGACGTGCGCGAAAAGCACGCATTGCAACGTGACGAGTTAGGGCGATACTTTCTCGTCGCTTGTCAAACTGAACCAGTCTGACCAACGACATGTCTGCAGATCGATCGATCATGACTTCCCGCCAGCCAGCAAACGGTAGTGCGTGATACGTCCTATTGTGTTCATCAGGATCTGAGCCGCGAGGATCGCAGTGCTACCTGAATGATCGTACTCCGGCGCGACCTCGACGAGGTCCAGGCCAATGATCTGACCTCGTTTGGCCAAACCATCTATGAGTTCCAGGACCTCATAATAGAGGAACCCACCATGGCTGGGCGTCCCGGTGCCAGGGGCGATTGAAGGGTCGAATGCGTCTATGTCGATGGTGAGGTAATAGCGCACACCAGCTGGAATGCGTTCCAGCATGGCGTCGATACCCATCTTCCGCACCTGGCGAACCGACTGGATATCGGAAGCCATGTTGCGCGCATCTACATATCCCTCGCGGGCCGTCGAAGACACGTTGCGGATCCCGATCTGGCTGAGCCCGGTCACGTAGGTTTTCTCTGCCGCGCGACGCATTGGATTGCCGTGGCCAAAACGAACGCCATGTCGTTCATCGACAAAGTCCAGATGTGCGTCAATTTGGACGAGGTGAAACGGCCCCTGTTTGTCAAAAGCGTTAATACAGGGAATATTGACGGAATGATCGCCGCCAATGACGACCGGCAAGGCGCCGGCGGCCAGTATTTTACGCACTCCATATTCGATACTGGCATGGCTTTGCATTGTGTCAGTATGGATAATGTCAGCGTCGCCAAGGTCAACGATAGTCACTTTCCCGTGCTCGAGATAGACCACATCGTCCTCGTGATCATAGGCGCCTGAATGTCCGAACGCAAAGAGCGTCGACGCCTCACGAATGGCCCGCGGCCCCATCCTTGCACCTGACCGCCATTGCGAACCAAAATCATACGGAGCGCCCAAGATGGCGACATCCGCTTTTAAGGAATCCCAATCCGCTACATATGGATATTTTCCAAATGTACAAATTCCGACGAAGGGCAGGTTCAGACGCCCCTTTTCATAGCCATGATTGGTCATTTGTCTTTTCCTTGAAATTCCGGGGCCTTTCGTTCGGATAGTGGCAACAACCGAGCGCTGAAGGCTTGTTTTCAAAAGTCTCGCATGGCTTATTTTCTACTGCAATGCCGTTCAGCGCAATTTATTCTGCTTGGTCCCTCCGCCCTGCAAGTTCAGTTCAAGCCCCCTTCCCTCCGCCGATTTTTATTCCTAACTTCCACAATCTCCGCTGAAACTTTTATATTCCAGGCTTCGGAAAAAGGCATTTTCTAAGCCAAAATTCGACTGGACTCCGCCCCCACGCATACGCAAGGCTATGGTCGCTCTGGCACAAGGAGATAGCCGTCCACTTCAACGGATTAAAGTTGGCTCAGTGCTGGTGAGGGAGCACGAAGGTAAGTTGCATGAGGCCTATGTCGTTCCCGATGGATTTAGCTGGCAAGGAAAGACCTATGCAAGCCTGTCGACCATCGCCCGTAAGATCACTGGCACGAAGTGGAATGGACCGCGATTCTTCGGGTTGCGGGATAACCGAGCTGATCCGGCCGAGACTGAAAAGCCTTCCTTGGATCGAACTGTCGCTCAGAAAGGCGTTCAAGCACTGTCATCGCTCCGGCCCCGCCCGTCAAAAGCATCCATTAGGGGCACGAAATGAAGCCACCCATTATGAAGCCGATGCGCTACGCCATCTACACACGCAAGTCCACCGATCATAACCTCGATCTCGCCTTCAACTCCCTCGACGCTCAACGCGAGGCCTGCGAGGCCTATATCAAGAGCCAGGCCCATGAGGGCTGGACGCTCATTCCCGGTCACTTCGATGATGGAGCCTTCTCGGGCGCCTCCCTCGTCAGGCCAGCCCTTCAATCGCTTCTGGACCAAGTGCGCGCCCGAAAGATCGACATCATCGTCGTCTACAAGGTCGACCGCCTCACCCGTTCGCTGGCCGACTTCGCGAAACTGGTCCAACTTTTCGACGCACATGACGTCTCTTTCGTATCCGTCACCCAATCCTTCAACACGACTTCCAGCATGGGACGACTGACCCTGAATGTGCTCCTTTCCTTCGCTCAGTTCGAACGAGAAGTCATTGGCGAGCGCGTCAGGGACAAGATCGCGGCGTCCAAGCGCCGAGGCATTTGGGTGGGCGGCCCCGTCCCGCTTGGCTACCGAAGCGTCGACAAGAAGCTTGAGATCGTCCCGGAAGAAGCCGCACTCGTGCGCAAGATCTTCGCCGACTACCTGCGACTGGGATCGATTGCCGAACTGGCTTCTTCTCTTGAACAGGAGGGGATCAAGCCGCGACCAAGGCTCCTTTCAAATGGCAGGACCATCGCCGCAGACCGCTTTATGGTGGGACCACTGGCGCATCTGCTGAAGAACCGGTTCTACATCGGCGATGTCGTCTTTCAGGGAGAAACACATCAAGGCGAGCACCAACCCATTCTGGATCGCGACCTGTTCGATGCCGTACAAGCGCAACTGGCGAATGTGGCCGTGAAGCGCAGGCTCGCCAGATCGCCATCTCCCGCCATGCTCACTGGCCTGATCTTCGATGATCGCGGCAATCCCATGACCCCAAGCCACGCGAGCAAGAAGGGGGTCCGCTACCGGTATTACGTATCTCACGCACTGCTGCAGGGGCGCAAAAACGCCGCCGGATCCATCGCCCGCGTGTCCGCGCCGGACATGGAAAGTCTGGTCATCGAGGCAGTTCGCGAACAGTTCCCTTCAGATCTGGAGAACTCTGATCACGACCTATTCCGGAAACATGTCCGGCGGATCGTCGTTCATAGACAGCTGTTGGAGATCTTCACGGGTTCGGACGACCCAAACCAGCTTACTCGACTGACAACCCCCTTCATTCCAAATGGTCCCAGACGCAAGGGGATTACAAGCTCGCCAAGCGGGCACGAATTCATCGACGCTGAAACCCGCGACATCCTGCTCAAGGCTATTAGCCGATCACATCGCTGGATGCGATCCATCCTAGACGGCAAGATGACCTCCTTCGACGAGATCGCTGCTGCTGAAAATCTTGGCGAACGGTACGTGAGGCGTCTCGCTGTATTGGCATACCTCTCGCCAAAGATCATCCAGGCGATCGCCGATGGCGTCGCGCCGAACGGCATGAGTGTATCGGGCCTGACGATGGCCTTGCCTCATGCTTGGGCCGAGCAGGAAGCTATGCTCGGGCTGAACTGAACGCAGCCCAATACCCAATACTCAAACTTGATCGGGCATGTGCATGTCATCCTTGGCGGGCGCAAACCAAGCTTGTCGACAAAACCAAACCGGTCTCCGCGCGAATCGAACCAGTCTCCACAGACCCCAATTTGAAATTCCGGAAATCTGAATTTGGCGACCGGAGACCGGGGCCTAAAATCAGGCTCCGCAGCCCCTATTTCCAGTCTCCATATGTCCGGGAGACGCACAACCACGCGAAAATCCCCCGCAAACACGGGCTTTTCAGCGGAGACCAATAGTTGGGCCAAATTACGAGAATGCGTGGCTGACGAGGAAGTCCCGCCAAACCGGTCTCCGTGACGCCCGCGCATTTACAGGGAAAATACAGGGAAATTTGCCAAAAACCGGCTCAGGACACGAGTCCGAACGGTCGCTTCGCGCCCTAAAAGGCCCGGAAATACGGGAGGTGCGTGACACCTTCCCTAGTGGCACGAACAGGGAACCAGCTGCTCGCTATCAAGGAATACGGAAGACCTCAACAGGCCACAGCAGGCATTACATTGAATCACGCATCAACATCGGATTAAGGGGGCAGGCAAGGATGGAGCCCCATCGTTTAGACCCGACCAGTCTTCCACAGGCATGGCTTTATAGTATCCGCTATCGAGGTGACCTATAGGCAAATTACTAAGATCGTTACGTCACATAGTCTCCTGCACGACCCCGGTGTGCGCTTAGATTGAAACGGGAAGCCAACAACCCCAATCGAAGCCTCTACGACAACAACAAAGAGGTCTACAGGCTCCTGCGCTATGGTGTGAACGTGAAAGTGGAGGCCAGTGTCGTCACTGACAACATCAAGCTCATCAACTGAACGCAGCCGGACAAGAACGACTTCGCCATAGCGGAGGAGGTGATGCTGCATGGGAATCAGGAACGCCGCCCTGGTCCTCTACATCAACGGCATCGCGGTCGGCGTGATCGAGCCTCCCGGAAGTCCATCTATTCTGCGGCCATCTTCAACGCGTTTCTCTCAAGACAGGAAACAGCGAGGTCAGTCGACATGATATCCCCGAACGTCAAATAGAATCCGATCAAAGCACCGTTGTGATCGAAATCCGTAGCGGCGGCATTGCCATCTGTTATCATGACGGTCTTGAAGTTCAGCATCATGGCGTCGCGCGCTGTGGACTCACAACATACGCTGGTCACGGTGCCGGTGATGAGCACCGTGTCGATCCCATGCGAGCGGAGCACCTGTTCAAGATTCGACGATCCCTGAATAAAGGCGCTGAAGCGCAGTTTCTCGACAAAGATGTCATCCGGCTTGGCGTCAAGCTCCGCCCAAAGTTCGTAGCCCTTCGACCCCGGCGTAAGTGCTTCTATGCGCTTGCTCGTGCGATCCGGCAGTGACATTCCATGCAAGACGGACCAATCCTCAAGCGACTCTTCCCTGAACGCCGTCTGGATCCACACAACTTTGCCGCCTGTCGCACGCACCGCTTTTGCAAGCTGGTTGACGTTGGGGACGACTTCCCGCGCCATGGCGCAAGGCGAGTGGGCGACGCCCTGCAGCATGAAAGCGTTTTGCAGATCAACGACGACCAGCGCAGTCTTGGCCGGAACTAGGTCGCCATAGATATGCTCTTTGCCGCGACGTGCGATGACGCGATCAACGACAGATTGGGGAATGGAAAGCTTATGCATTGAACCACCTCCTGTGCGCGTTCTTCATTAGTCCTGCAAAATGCAACAAGCCACGTGATTTGAGGACATGTGGATCGGTCGCGGTATGCTCGTCAGGCAGGCGTCAACATGCTTGCTGCAACGGGGTGCGAAGCTACAACCCGGGAGCAGGATCGAAGGGTCTGGCGGCTGGCCTGGTATAGCGTCAAGCATTGCGCCCGCTGGCTTGTCGCCAACGGAGGACGCCATGAGGCCCTTTGTGTAGGGGTGCGAGGGATTGCGCAGGACCGAATGTGCCGACCCCGTCTCAACAAATCTCCCAGCATACATAACCGCCACGTCATCGGCGATTTGAGCGCCAACCGCAAGGTCATGCGTGACGAAAATCATCGCCATTCCAAGCTCGCGCTGTAGCCGTCGTAATAGCAAAAGCACTTGTATTTGCACAGTCGCGTCAAGCGCAGTCGTGGGCTCATCCGCAAGCAGCAATTTCGGTCCGCAGGCAAGCGCAAGCGCAATCATGGCGCGCTGCCGCAAGCCGCCTGAAAGTTCGTGTGGATAGGCGCTCAACCGCTCGGCGGCACGTGGCACCTGAACCAGATCCAGCAGTTCCCTCGCCCGCAGGTTAGCGGCCTTCGAATCCATGCCCTCATGGTGTCGAAGCGTTTCGGTAATCTGCTCGCCGACCGAATAGACCGGGTCAAAGGCGTTCATGGGCTCCTGGAAAACCATCGAAACAACCGGGCCACGCAATTTCGCGAGGCGTCGCTCTGGAAGAGCGGTCATCTCATGCCCATCAAGAACGATGCGACCTTCAACCCGTGTGGATCTCTGCAAAAGGCGCATGATGGACCGAAGGGTCACGCTCTTGCCCGACCCCGATTCACCAATGATGCAGAGCACTTTTCCCGCCTCGAGCGAAAGGCTGACATCACGCACGACTTGAATATCGCGTCCCTCACGCGGGAAGGCGACGCTTAATCCTTCAACCGAGAGAAGCGGCCTCGTGACCTCTGAATGGCGTGGGAGCGACGGCCCGAAGTTCATCATGCCTGCGCCGCCTTGCTGTGGCCGGAGCCAATATCCACCATATGACAGGCGGTGCTATGGCCATCGTCTGACGCCTGCTGCGTAAGGACCGGTGTCCGCACATGACAAACGCCTTCAGTGAAAGCGCAGCGGCTCGCGAAACGACAGCCCAATGGTGGATTGATGGGACTTGGTGGATCGCCGCTCAGGGGTGCGGAATCAATGCGCCTGTCAGGATCTGTGCTCAGCCGCGAGGCGAGAAGCCCCAACGTATATGGATGTTTCGGGCGATTGAAAACAGCATCCACCGGACCGATTTCGACGATCTTCCCAAGATACATCACCATAACGCGATCAGACAGAAACCTCACCACATTCAAATCGTGAGAAATGAAGACATAGGTGAGAGACATGCGCTGGCGCAGTTCAATTAGCAGATTGAGAACCTGCGCTTCGACAGATTTGTCCAGCGCTGATACCGGCTCGTCCATCACGACCAGACGAGGATCAAGACTTAGAGCGCGCGCAATATTGACCCGCTGGCGTTGCCCGCCTGACAATTCGTGCGGATAGGCGGCCGCATAACGGCGAGGTTCAAGACCGACCATATGCAGCAAGTCATTCGCGCGCGTCACCGCCTCGGCGCGTTTGACGCCATGATAAACTGGGCCGAACGTAAGAGTCTCCTCGAGGGTCAAGCGCGGATTAAGCGAAGCATAGGAGTCCTGAAACACCATTTGAGCAGATTTGCGGAATTCGCTTCGGCTGATACCGTCGAACGTACCTACCGCCTCGCCGTCGAAGATCAGTTCGCCTGCGTCACGGCGCATAAGATCAAGAAGCACCCTCGCAAGTGTGGACTTGCCGCAACCGGATTCGCCGACCACGCCCAGGGTTTCGCGTTTGCCGATGGAGAAAGACACATCATCTACGGCGTGGAGATAGGAGCGCTTCCCCAACAGGCTGCGCCCCATGGGGAAATATTTTTTCAGCGAGCGGGCGATCAGCAGAGGCTGAACCTTGCCCCCCCTGTCCCGAGGATCAAGAGCGACGCTTTCCATCAACGTTTCACCATCATGGCGCGTCTCAGCGCATCGCTGAGAAGATTGAGACACAGGGATGCGATGAAGATAAGCAAGCCGGGCAGGGCGACGACGAGGGGCTGCACATAAACGGACTGACGCAACGTTGAAAGCATGAGCCCCCAATCCGGCTTTGGCGGGGTGACGCCAAGGCCAAGAAAACTAAGCCCCGCCGCAAGAACGATGCTGAGACTTGTTAGGCTGCTGGCGTAAACAATCACAGGCCCAAGCACATGACCCAGCACATGAACGCGCAGAACGGCCGAAGCCGAAGCGCCGCTGGCGCGAGCCGCGTCAACAAAATCGAGGTGACGCACCTCCGTCGCTGCGGTCTCAGCGACCCGCGCGATGGGCGCGATGAAGACAAGTGTCAATGAGAAGATGGCGTTCCCCGTACCGCTACCCAGCGCTCCGGAGAGGGCGACAGCCAGCAGGACAGATGGAAACGCATAAAACACATCCATGGTGCGCATGATGATCATGTTCACCGCGCCCCCGGCAAACCCGGCGACGAGGCCAAGCGCGCCACCAATCATCAACGCCACGAGAACCGGCGTGATCCCCATCACGAATGTCGTCTGCCCACCATAAAGCAGGCGGCTCAGCATGTCGCGGCCTAGCTCATCAGTGCCAAGAAGATGGCCAGCCGCGCCAATCGGCTTCAATCGAGCAAGAATGCTAGCATGGTAGGGATCTGCCGGGGATATCCATGGCGCAGCGACCACGCTGGCGAGCAACACAATCAGGATCAGGCCGCAAATCACAGCCCGCCTATCGCGCAAGAGCCTGCGAGCGACCTTGGTCCAATACCCGAGCACACGAGCTTGCGCTTCTCCTTGCGAATGCGGCTGGCCCATGTTGCTCTTGGTGATGGCGTGGGACATTAACGACCTCAGTTGCGACGGCGAATTCGCGGATCAATGGCCGTCTGGAGCAGATCGACACACAGGTTTACTGTCACAAACAGCATTGAGAGGAGAAGGATGGATCCTTGCAGCATGGGCATATCGCGCCGCAGAATAGCGTTGCTCATCAGGAAGCCGATCCCCGGCCAGTTAAACACCGTCTCGATGAGGATCGAGCCGCCGAACAAATATCCGAGCTGTAACCCCATGACCGCCATGACTCCGGGCGCGGCATTCCTTGCAACGTGTCGCAGAACACCCGGAAAACCCAACCCTTTCGCGCGCAGCGTCTGGACGAATTCCATCGCCATAAGCTCCGCGACACGCCCACGCACCGTACGCGCGACAATTCCCATCGGGACCAGCGACAGCGTCAGCACTGGCAGAATCAGATGTCGCAAGTCCTCCCAATTCAGGGTTATGCCACCCGGCCCCGTCCCCACGGCTGGCAGCCAGCCAAGCTGCACCGAAAACACGATCGTCATCATGATCGCGAGCCAGTAATGCGGGATGCTGATCGCGGCGATTGCAAACGTCATCGCAACACGGTCCACCAGTGTCTCGGCAAGCACACCCGAGACCAAACCCAACGCGATGCCGAGCGAAAAACCAAGCACTGCGCCACCAACAGCGATCGCCGCCGTTTTGCCCAGACCGGCTGACAGCTCATCAGCCACCGACCTTCCCGTGCTGATTGACGTACCCAGATCGCCGCTGGCGACATGTTGGAGCCAGACGAGGTATTGCACCGGCAACGGCTTGTCCAGACCATAGCTCGCACGCAACTCCATAATAGCCTCTGGCGAAGCATTATCAGGCAGCATCATCTGCAGAGGATCCCCCGGCGCAATATGCACGAGGAGAAAGCAAATCACCGTCACGCTGAGTGCGATGGGCAAAGTGTAGAGGATGCGGCGCAGAAAATAGGCGATCAAGGCGACACGACGACTGGCGTGAGGTCCTGAAACCAATTTTTAGCCTGCACAAATCCTTTTAACTTCGGGCTAAGCGCGCGCGGATTGACGTCATGCGCAATCCAGATCATCTGCGCCTGATCAACCATCATGGCATGCGCCTTGGCGAAAAGGGCGGACTGCCTGGCTGGGTCGAACTCCTGCATGGCCGCCTCACAAACCGCGTCAACGTCCGGCTTGCTGAAGGCGCCCCAGTTGGAGCCCTTGGGCGTGATTTGACTCGTAAGCGAGAAGCGGCAGATCGCGCTATATGGATCCTGCGTCGTTCGGCTGAAATTGATGCCGTTGATGCCCTCCTTCACTGCTGCGGGATCGCTGACGCCCTTACGCATCACCCCAATGAGCGCATTCCAGTCCTTCACCGCGAACTGCACGTCAAACCCGACGTCCTTGAGGTTTTGTTGAACGAATTCGTTCATGGGCAAGGGCTGCATCTGCCCGGATCCTGCTGGCGAGATCGCAATGGTGACCTTGGCCGGGTGGTCAGGACCAAAGCCCGCTTCAGCCATCAATTTTCGAGCGGCCGCAGGGTCATATTTGATTTGAAACGTCGGCTCACCATACCAAGGATTGTCCTTCGCAACGACGCCGTATGATTCAATCATCATCCCGCCGAGCAGCGACTTCAGACCGGCACGGTCGACTGCAAGATTGGCCGCCTTGCGCAAGCGAATGTCACTCCATGGCGAGTCTTCGCGGAAGCTCACCTCATAGGCCCAAAAATGAGGATAAGCGTTGGTGACGACATTGAAGCCAGATGATTTCAATTTTGGCACCATGTCTGGAGGCGGCGCCTCGATCCAGTTGACCTGACCCGACAGCAAAGCTGATGCGCGTGTCGTCGCCTCCGGCATCGGGTAAAGAACAAGGCGGTCGTGTTTTGGAATGCGGTCCTTGTTCCAGTAACCAGCATTCTTGATGAGCTCCATCCGTTCCCCGGCGACGATCTTGTCGAAGCGGTACGGACCGGTGCCAATTGGCGCCCTTGAATAAGCCGGCCAACCACCCGACTTTTCAAACTGGTGGCGGCTGACCATGGCGATATAGGCAAGATTGAAGGGAACCAACGCTGAACCGTCGGTGGTGTGGATCCCCACGGTATAGTCGTCGATCTTCTCAATCTTCTTGAAGTCCACAAACCGCGACGCTGCGTCTGTATGCTGTTGCGCATTATATTGCGGAGAATCCGTCTTCCAAAGACGATCAAAGTTCCAGACGATATCGTCAGCGTTGAGCTCTTCGCCGTCGTGCCACAGCACGCCCTTGCGAAGGTGGATGACCCAGCGCGTATGGTCCGCTGGATCAACCTCCCAGGAACTGGCCAAACCCGGCAGGATTCCCGCAGGCTTTTCAGCCGAGGAGAGATCCCATGCGACAAGACAATCATAAAGGCTCAGGCTGACGAAACGAAACCCTTCATAACCTTGATCCGCCTGACCAATGGTGATGGGAATGTCGCCCGCAGTCATCGCGACTCGGAGCACGGATTCTGCGGCGCCTGCACGGGATGCGATCAACATTGCGCCAGCAAGCAACAGTGTCGAGAGGTTTCGAGTAGACATCAAAGCACCTCGCAGAAGGATTTCCATGGAGATAAAAAAGCAAGGATCATACCAGCGTAATCATTAGAAAATGACAGGGGCGGCTTCTACAGATGAATGATCAACTTAACGCCAAACAAGCTTAAGGAAAGCGCATCCACCACCCGCAATCTCAAATGGCACATGAATTGCGTGCGCAGGGACGGCGACGATCCCCAGCTTAATCAACGAGAATTGAACCGTGGCTGAATCTTAATAATAGCGCCCATCCCCGGGAGCTGTCTGGATCACTGGCCAGCGACTATTTTTTCAGCTCAGGCGCCAACTGAGCATTGTTTGGGCGCCAGCGAGGCGCCTGCGCCTTGCAACATCAACCTAACGAGCGGAGACATCAGTGACCGGAAAAATGCGCATCGCCCATCTGGCCGGGCCCACGGCGACGATCCAGAACACGCCGCCGCTCGTCACCTCCAACAAGGCGCGCGCCATGCACGGCTTGCCCCCGCGTCTCGCCGAAGATGGCGATACGCCCAAATTCGACGCCCTGCGCGCCCAGCGTATTGCAGCGCCCGTGAAAGTCTATGTGGAGCAATTCTCCGCCCATCCGCTGGAGAGCGACGCTGCCGACCTCTATGGCGCGCCGGACGGCTATCTGGCGCCCGACGGCAGCTTCTCGCCCACACGGCGCTCCGAGGCCGACAAGGCGGTCTATGAAATGGAACTGCGCCCGGAGGATGGGCTCTATCCCCTGCCCTATATGGCGCGCCAGAGCGACGGGCAGCCTTGGGAGGAGGAATGCGCCTCCCCCATGGCCGAGCGCGCCCGCGCGCGGCAGGGGTTCTTCCCGGACGGCTCGCGCAGCTTCGAGGAGATTGACAGGCTGGGCATTGGCGCCGATGGGCTCGCAGGCATGATCACTTCGCTGGCGGATGTGGATTTTCACAGAATCCTGCCGCCCGCCGGCTTCATGAAGGGTCTGCCCGCCGACCAGCGCAAGGATCAGGGCGAGGGCGACATTGCGCCCGAAGGGTCTGGCCAGAACTTCTTTCCCTACAAGCCCTATCATCTGGGCTCGCCCCCGCCTCGCCCCGCGCTGGCGCGGCTGACCAACCGGGTGCAGGCGATCATGGACAGCGGCCTCTATCACGGCGCCATCTGGACCCAGGGCAGCCCTAACATCGAGGAGAGCAGCTACTGGTTCAATCTGCTCATCGACACGAAGCTCCCCATCGCCTGCAATGCCGCGCAGCGTCCGCAGGGGCAACTCAGCAACGACGGGCCGCATAATATCATTGACTCCCTGCGCTACATCCAATCGCGCGTCTGGGCTGACGACGAGGGGCGCAACCGGCTCGGCACGCTGCTGGTGCAGGAGCAACAGTTCTTCGCGGCCCGCGAAGTCGCCAAGGCGGACGCGCGCCCCGGCGGCTATGTGGCGACCGGCGGGCACGGCGGCATTCTGGGCCAGATCAGCCATGCAGGCCGCGTGGCCGTGACCTATCTGCCCGCCTATAAACACACTTGGCGTTCGGAAGTGCGCGTCACCCTGCTCCCCGACGCTGTGGAGGCGGTGCGCTTGGGCGCGCAAGGTCTGGAACGTATTTCCATCGCCATCAAGGATGCAGACGGGCAATTGCTCGAAGGCGCCATCCCCGTCGTGTCGATCATCAAGGATGGCGGCTATTGCGGGATCGACTGGGGCGAAGACCCATCCCTCGAACTCGACCTCATCGCCTCCATCGACCACAAGCTGTCGCTGGGGCTTCTGTCGGGCTTCATCATCGAAGGCCTCGTGCCCTATGGCAACATGACCTCCACCGCTCGCTTGCGGCTGGTGCAAAAGGCCGTCTTCTCCGGCATCCCGGTGGCGCGCGTTGGGCGGGGGGCGCCGGAGGGATTTGCGGATCTGCATCCCTTCCTGATCGCGGGCTCGAACCTCACCGCGACCAAGGCACGCCTGCTACTCATGGCGTGCCTGATGAAGTTCGGCTCCCTCCCCACCGCTAAGGATCCGGAGCGGCCGACGCCTGACGAGCGCGCCGCGACCACGAAGGCCATGGAGGCTTGGCAGAGCGTGTTCGAGAGCCATTGAAACGGTCGCGGTCGCCTACGGAACCCCTATGCTCCGCCGACCGCACCAGCGCCAAAAACAGATGTTGGCCATTGGTCGGGCGCCCGCTCTGTCTTCGTCGAGAAAGAGGGGCTTTGGCCGCCCCTATCATCGTAGAGCAGTTGTTCGATTGCATTCTGGAGCTCAACAAATCGACGGGCCTTTTCGCCTTCGCGAAAGACAATCCCGAGAAACCTAGCTGTGCGGTAGATGCAACGGCTGGCTCCGTCGGCTAATCCGCGCAGTCCTGAAGCAGCGCGGCGGCGTCGAGATCGCCGAAGTCGCCAATCGTTCTACCGCTGAGATGTTGCATGGTGGTGGAGCGCATTTCTGTGGTGGTCAGCTCCATTTCGGCGGCGCGGCCCGTCATCGAACCAAGCCTGCCGCACAGGCCTACCCCAGTGCGACATCACGCGGTTCTGGCGCACAAGGTGACGCCGGAACCGCAGCAGTGGACAGGGGCAATGTTCGCGTTGTTGTTGATGCTAGAGGGAATGGCCCCCTCGCGATGAACGAAATAACGCCAGCACATTGAGCTGGGCGGTCTGCCAAGAGAACGTACTCATGGGTTGGACCGCCTAATGCATCCACAAGGATCGCTTCATCGCCTGCCCTATCCAGTTGACTTATCGATAGATTACCCGAATACTTGCATCATATAGTCTCTTGCACGGCCCCGGAGTGCGCGTGGATCGAAAGATCCAGGTAAAGGGCAAGGGACCTCGCGGCCATCCCCCCGGTGTGGGACTGGGCAGCAACCTCAACCTGACCCTCGCTTTCTTTTGCGGCGATGGTCTGTGCTTGGAGCTGCCCTATGAAGGCCAGATCGCATACCCAACTCCAGAATTCCACCGCTGTCACCTCGCAACATTCTTCGGTCCCGAGGAAACATGATCTGCAGATCATCCAGGTCGCGCCCCAATCCCTGAGGCCCCACCCGCGGAATGCGCGGACCCACTCGAAAAAGCAGATCACCCAAGTCCGCAAAAGCATCCGTACATTTGGATTTGTGACGCCAATCCTGACGGACAAGGATGGCGTCATTATCGCGGGCCATGCCCGCGTCCAGGCAGCCATCGCGGAGGGGCTGCCGAGCATTCCCTGCGTGCGGGTAGACCACCTCACCACGGACGAAATCCGAGCCTACATGCTGGCCGACAACAAGCATGCGGAGAATGCGGGTTGGGATCAGGAACTGCTTGCGCAGGAACTGAAGGACCTCAATCTGACGATGCCTGACCTCGACTTCGACGCCATCGGGTTCACGATCGCTGAAACCGACAACCTCATAGCCGAGATGTCGCAAGTCGAGGACGGAGACCCGGCGGACGATCTTCTGCCGAACGCCGCAGAGGGCCCTCCCCGGACCAACCCCGGAGACATATGGGCTCTCGGCGATCACCGACTTGTCTGCGGCGACTCCCGCGACCACTCAACCATCGCGGCGCTTCTGGACGGCGAGCGCGCACAAATGGTCTTCACCGACCCACCTTATAATGTGAGCATTGGCGGAAACGTCGGGGGGCTCGGTAAAATCCAGCACGAAGAGTTCGCCATGGCGTCAGGCGAAATGTCTGTAAGCGAATTCACTGACTTCCTGAGGCAGATATTCGGTGTCCTAGTCGCCTTCAGCGTGGATGGGTCAATCCACTTCATCTGCATGGACTGGCGCCACATGCTGGAGGTCCAGACGGCGGCGCAGGGCCTTTATACCGAACTGAAGAATGTCATCGCCTGGGTGAAGGACAATGGCGGAATGGGAACCTTCTACCGTTCCCGGCATGAGTTGATCTTCGCCTTCAAGAACGGGACTGCCCCGCATATCAACACATTCGAACTTGGGCAGCATGGACGCTACCGGACCAATGTTTGGGAATATCGGGGCGTCAACACCCTCAAACGCAACCGTATGGACGAACTTGCTCTTCATCCCACTGTGAAGCCCGTCCAGATGATCGCGGACGCCATCAAGGACGTCTCCAGCCGGGGTGGGTTGGTTCTGGATCTCTTCGGCGGTTCCGGCTCGACGCTCATCGCCGCCCACAAGACCGGGCGCAAAGGGGGCCAAGAACAAGTCCGAGCCAATCCAGCGCCAGAGCCTTCAAGATATCATCCTCACCGAGGCCTACCGCACGATCAAAGCGAACGAAGGCGACAAACAGGTCTCCATCCCAATGGCGACCGCCGTAATGCGGTCGATCGCCCTCAATGCCGCCAAGGGCCAGACCCGCTCACAGAAGCTCTTCACTGACTTACTGACCAAAACGGAAGCCCAAAAGCGTCAGGAATACGAACACAATGGAGAAGCCGTTGCGAATTACCAGATGTTCTGGGACCAGATTTTCTACGAACACCGCATCAAGGGCCTGCCGCTACCAAACCCGGCGCCCCACCCCGATGATGTCAAATTCGACACGGCAACTGGTCAAATAATATTCACAGGCCCCACCACGGAATCGGAAAAGGTAAAGTGGGAAAACCTTTCGGATCGGCTTCAGGCCTTCGAAGAATCAATCGCCGAATTGGAGAAGCTCCTGGCTGACCCCAAGAACGAGAAGATCAAGTACCTGATCAAAGAGGATATCGCATTCGAAACCGACATCTGTGGTCGGCTGCAGACTACGCTCGGAGGTTGGCGGAAGAGGGCGTAGCGATTGAAGCGTCGTCATAACAACCAACCTGAGCTTCAGCGAATGGGCCTGGGTCTTCGGCGACGCAAAGATAACGAAGCGCTCCTCGACCGCCTAACTCATCACTGCCACATCCTTGAAACCGGTATCGACAGCTTCCGTTCCAAGGCGAGCACCGACACGGCCACCACTAAAACCCGGAAGGAGAAATCGAATGCCTTGACTTAAAACTGACCTAAGGAACATAAAAAAGGCGGGTCACTTCTCAGTGAAAATTCCGGGTCAGTTCTTCGTGAAAATCTACAACGAATCCCTCGATTGCCCGTCCATGCGAATAAATCATGATATCTAAGCTGAAGCTGGTGGATTTTTCAGCAGCCTGCTAACCAGCTTTGCGAAGGCCTGGAAGATCTGCGGCGGCCGCAGCCTCGCCGCGCGCCTATGTGCCCGGCTGGTCCGACACATGGGCGGAAGCGATGCGCCAGCCCTCGTCCGTCCTGATCCATGCCTGGCTCTGGCGCCCGACCACGCTGGAGCCCTCCTTCATCGTTTCGGTATTAGTCGCGGCGAAGTCCCTGCCAAAGGTCGTGATGACCGTATTGCGCAGGGCGCGTTCGCTGCTCACATGCCCCACCCGACCGCGCCGGTAGGAGGCGATCATGTCATGCCCGATCAGGGTGCCCACGGGCCCGAAGCGGACGGTTTGCGGGCTCTTCCAGAACAACTTGTTCATGGTCTCGAAATCGTTCGTGTCGACCGCTTTCTGATATTCCAAATAGGACGGCATGAAGTCCGCAAGAACTTCGGGACGATTGATCTCCAGCATTTGCGCTCTCCAGCATGCCAATACGGCGGCGTTCCATCAGACGAAGGTGAAGGTCATCACTTTGGGCGCAGCGCCGAAGTAGGCGAGGCGGAAGGCCTCCTGCGAGGCGAAGGTCTGCGCGGGCAGATGGCGGTAGACGAAGGCCGTCTCCACCGCCAGACGATTAAAGGGGAACGGCGTCACCTTCACGCGCCCGTCGCCCTGGGGCGCAAGGGTCAAGACAACACCGTCCCGACCATCGCCCCCATAGGATACTGGCACATGCTCTAACCGGTCTTCCTTGGGATCGGAGGTGCAGACGAAGAGGGACATGAGGTCCAGCATCTGCAGCAGTTGGTAATTCACCAGAAACTGGGCGCGATCGAGAGATGCAAGAGCAGTCTCCTGCTTGTGCTCGTTAAATGCGATGAAGGCCTCTACCTCCGGCGTCAGCACGCGCGCCGACCCGCTCGCAGGATAGGCCACAGAATCATAGCGATTGCGCCACAGGCCCGTGCGATGACGGCTGACCAACAGGCCCGCATAGGCGTCAATCCCCCAAAGCCAATCCAGCCCGCCCTGGAAGGCCGCCAACTGCTGCGTATCCAGAGGCACCTGCGGGAAATTCGGCGGGGACTTTCGCTCCAGATCATAATTAGGGCGCGTCTCGTAACTGTACCATCCGCAATCATGGAAGGTCGCGGCCCTAATAAAGGATTCGCGGGGCTGCGGAACCATGAACTGCGCATTGCCCCAGTGAGCCGCAAGAATTCCGGAAAGCTTGGCGTGATCGCTCTGGTTCACTAGGATGAGCGAGCCGTCAGGAAGGTTACGAACGATCATGGGCTTGGCCTCTGGATGGAGGGCGTCTTGTGGGCGGATATGGCGCATATAGAGACACTGATTTCGTCGTCCCGCAATCGCTTCACTTCACACCATCGAGGATGGCGGCGATCTGCGGATCGATGAAACGAGCGAGGTCGGGCGAACCGTCCAGCTCCCCCACCTCCTGCAGCGCCTTGATGATCGTGGCGATCTGGCCATCGACCAGCGAGCCCTCCCCCATGGAGATGGTTTCGGCCGCATGAGCGTCCCGAGGCACAGCAACGGCGGCGAGGCTCGCGGCCAGCATCGCCATCCCGACAAAGCGAGAACTGCGAAAGGCATGCATCCTGGTCATATGTTCGTCTCCATGCGAGGAAGCTCGGCCCATCCATCTCTGTCGAAGCAGCAAGAAAGCCGAATAGCCTGGGCCACGAGAGAGCGGCGCCCCGGCTGTGTCCGCTGACTATTTCGAAGCCTTGGCGAGGCTCTCTACGGCGCCACGATCAAAGCGGTTGCAGTCATCAAGATAAGACTGCGTATATCCTTCCGCCGCCGCCTTGCTGCCCTTCAGAAGCCCCGCCTCCTTGTAGAAGCTGAGGGTCTTCTCCCAGTTGCCTGAGAGGAATGCGCCGGTCTCCTTTCCGGGCTCCACGCCCTGTTCCGCCATTTCGAACCAGCGCGTCAGGATATGCACTTGGTTGCGCAAGGCGACGTCCGTATCCACATTGACGGGCTTCGTCGTCGGGAACTCTTCCCAGAAGATCTTGATGGCCGCTTCCGGGTTGGTGAGCGCGAAGCGAAGCCCCTTGGCGACGGCCCGGCACATGCCCTTGACCACCTGCGGATTGGCCTTGGCGAAACGCTCGGTCGTCGCCAGCGTCATCGCTGCAAAATCATTCTGGATGGGGATTTCTACCGCCCGAAGCGCCATCCCCGTATTCTCCGCCGCGCCGCGCATGGCGTCCCAAAGGACGACGGCGTCGATCTGTCCCGATTGCATGGCGGTCAGCGCCGAGGGGCCAACGCCGGTCGTCACGAGGCTGTATTGATCGGGCTGAAGTCCGATCAGCGCGAGGTTGTTCTTGAGCGCGAGCCCCCCGCCAGACCCGAAGGACATGCCGCCAACGGTCTTACCCTTCAGATCTCTCAGTTCTCGAATGGAGGATGTTTCCGGAGTGATCAGAATCGTTCCGTTGTTGCGCTTGAGGCCGTAGAAAGCGACGAGATCGCCGCCCTGCTCGCGCACCTGAAGGATGGACTCCGGCATAGTGGTCCCAAAATCAGCGCCGCCGCTTTGCAGAACCTGCGCTGCAGGCCCCCCGCCGGCGACGCCCTGAATCGCGACCTCAAGCCCCTCCTCCTTGAAGAACCCCAGGCGCTTGGGCACGGCGTACATGAAGACCTCTTCACCCACGCCAATGGCCGGATGCATCTGAATGATCGAGACCTTGGTGAGGTCAGCAGCCCCCGCTGCCGGGCTTGAGAGAGCCGCGGCCGTGATTGCGGCAAGCGCCAGAAAGCGGTTGGACTTCATGATGACAACTCCGCAGTTTGTGATGACATGTCAGAACGGCCCGGAATTCAGCTGCCGGCACGCAGCGTGTGGCGCCGCCTCTGCGCCCAGAAACAATAGTGTTGCTCGGCCACCTTCACCGCATAATTGAACAGGAAACCGATCAACCCTAGCACGATGAGCACAGCAAAAACCGGGGCTGTCTGCATGGCCTGATTATACTGGATCAGCAGCATCCCGAGCCCCGCCCGCGCGCCCACGAACTCACCGACGATCGCGCCAAGGACCGCAAGGCTCGAGGCGACGTTGAGACCGGCGAAGAGGTAAGGCATGGCCGAGGGTATGATGATCTTGCGCAGGATCTGCATGGGCCGCGCATTGCAGGAGCGCGCCAGATCAATCCGATCAGACTCCACCGAATGGGTGCCGGCCATGGCGCTCACCAGCAGGGGGAAGAACGTTATGATGGCCGTGATATAGATCTTGCCATTGTAGCCAAGACCAAACCAGATGATCAGCAATGGCGCCAGAGCCACCTTGGGCAGCGCCTGAAACGCCACCAGCACGGGATAGGCGACCCGGTCCAGTGCGGGAAAGGACGCGAGCGCGAAGCCGAGCAATGTTCCCACAACGGCGCCCAGCACCAGGCCGCAAAGGGATTCGTAGATGGTGATGCCCGCATGAAACCAGAGGCCGCCCTGATCCATGGGAGCCCGCGCCAGACCATCCCGGAGCGCATCCAGCACAGCCTCGGGAGAGGGCAGGATATAGGCGGGCGCGCCAAACTGATGACAGGCAAGGCTCCATGCGGCAAGCATGACCAACGGAAGCAATGGGGTAAGGGTCCACTGCATGTGGGCCCGGACCCAGCGCAGGGGACTCCCCCCGCTGTCAACCGGCGCCCGCGAGGCGCCGGAACCGCCGGCGATTGGACTACACGCGCTCATGAGAGATCCCCCGATACCTGCAGACAGGCGCGCACGCGCCCGACATAGTCGCCAAAGACGGGTGTGTTGATGAGGTCCAGCGAGCGCGGAAAGGGCAAATCCACATCGATGATGTCAGCGATCTTTCCTGGACGCGAGGTCATTACGAAGACGCGATTGGAGAGGAAGATAGATTCCGTGATCGAATGGGTCACGAAGACGATGGTCTTGCGGCTTTTCTCCCATATGCGCAGCACATCGAGATTCATGCGCTCGCGCGTCATGGCGTCCAGCGCGCCAAAGGGCTCGTCCATCAACAGGATCTGAGGGTCCTGAATCAAGGCGCGCACAATGCCGGCGCGTTGCTGCATGCCGCCGGAGAGCTCGTGTGGATAGCTGTTTGCAAAATCAGCCAAGCCCACCGTGTCGAGGAGTTCGAACGCACGCTCGCGATAGTCCTGCAGCGGCCACTCGCGAAATTCCACGGGCAGCAGGACATTTTGCAGGATTGTCCGCCAAGGCAACAAGATCGGGGCCTGAAAAACAACCGCAACCTTCGGGCCGGGTCCTCGCACCTGCTCGCCACCCAACAGAAGGCTCCCCTCGCTGGAGGTGATCAAACCGGACATCAAGCGCAGCAAGGTTGACTTGCCGCAACCGCTGGGCCCCACGAGCGACACAAGCTCGCCGTGCCGAATATCGAAGTTGACGCCAGTCAGGGCGACCACATCGCCGAACTTACCCGTCCGATAGGTCATGCCAAGGCCGCAAGCCGCCAGCACCACAGGCGACACCGCCTCGGCCTGGATCGCCTGCGTCGATAATGACAGCATGTGCAAAACCTTTTGATCCATCTACAGAAAGCAAGAGGGGCGCCACTAGCCGCGATGGAAACCGCTTTCATTTCTGCCATGACTCGTCCCCTCATCGGCGCGCTGGGATCAAGCTGCCATTATAAAATGCAGGGAGCCCTCGAATTGCGCAGACTGCCGGTCCTCGGCATACGCTCCAATTTATGATGCGCGCTGCCGGTGGATGGCCCGATGGATTGACGAATGCCGCTTTCTGGCTCAGGCTTGCAACGATCGTGATCGTGCGTCCGGATGCTGTGTCACCCTCAGGCCCATGTCCGCTTCGCTCAGTCGCCAGACGCAGGTTCTCACCAGATGACAAAACTCCAGCTCACCATCGCCTGCGATCCCTTTGAAGCCGTGCGCGCGCTTGAGGAAAAGCACATTTCGCCGGAGGGGATCGAGCTTATGTTCCAACCGGAAATGAGCAATCCCGTGCGCCATCGCGCCATGGCACGCGATCTGGCCTTCGATGTCTGCGAGATGAATGTCAGCACCTATCTCATCGCACGCGACCAGGGCGTGCCGATCACCGCGCTGCCGGTTTTCCTGTTCAGAAAATTCCGCCACGGCAACATATTTGTTGATACACGCTCCGGCATAAAGTCACCCGCCGACCTCGTTGGCCAGCGGATAGGCTGCCCCAACCTGCAGCCCGCCAGCAATGTCTGGATCAACGGCATCTTGCACGACTTTCATGGCGTCGACCATCGCGATCTCACGTGGATGGTGGAGCGCGATGAAGATGTTCCGTTCGACATCCCCGAAAGCCTGCGCGTCGAGCGCATTAGCGGCGGACGCAGCGCCATCGATCTGATGCTGGCTGGCGAAGTCGCCGCCGTCTACACGCCCCAGACGCCGCCAGCGATGATCGCTGGCGACACGCGCATTGGGCGACTCTTTCCCGATTATGTCGAACGGGAGTTGACCTATTTTCAGGACACGGGCCTCTTTCCGATCATGCATGTGACAGCTGTTTCGACGGATCTGTTAAAGCGTGAGCCTTGGGTGGCCGCCAGCCTCATGCAGGCATTCGAGGCGGCGAAACGCGAGGCCTATCTCAGGCTCTCCAATGTGCGGCTTGTGCCGCTGGTCTGGTTCGGCGCGCAATATGAGGAAGACCGGCGGATTTTTGGCGACGACCCATGGCCCTATGGACTTGGGGAATTGAACCGCCGAAATCTGGAAACCATCATTCGCTACACGCACGAACAAGGACTGACGCGCCAGTTGAGAAGCGTGGACGAATTGTTTGTCGATTCATGAGGCGCGCCTGTTGCAGATCTCAGGCAGCTTAGGTTGCCCCCCCGTCATGGCGCCAGGCTCATGCTCGCTCGCCCGGTCCGTTTCAATGATGTGCTGGATTGCGGCGCGGCCTATCGAGACGTTCTGGTGGCATGAAGCGATATACGCGAGCAGCTCGCCCTGGCGGGTCACCTTGTCACTCGACCGGCAGATAGGCGATCGAGACCACATCGACAGGCTCACTCGTTCGCTTGCCGACTTCGCCAAACTTGTCGAACTCTTCGACGCCCATGACGTCTCTTTGTATCAGTCACCCAATCGTTCAACACGACGTCAAGGATGGGGAGACTTACCCTGAATGTCCTGCTATCCTTTACCCAATTCGAGCGTGAGGTCATTGGCGAGCGCGTCAGGGACAAGATCGCAGCATCAAAGCGCCGGGGCATTTGGGTGGGTGGCCCTGTCCCGCTTGGTTACCGCAGCGTCGACAAGAAGCTTGAGACTGTGCCGGAGGACGCTGCGCTCGTTCGCAAGATCTTCGCTGACCACCTTCGGCTAGGATCTATTGGAGAACTGGCATCCTCTCTTGAGCAGGAGGGGATCAAGCCGCGTCCGAGGCTGCTTGCAAATGGCACAACCATTGCCGCAGACCGCTTTATGGTCGGCCCCTTGGCGCATCTGCTGAAGAACCGCTTCTACATCGGCGATGTAGTCTTTCAGGGGGAAACGCATCAAAGCGAGCACCAACCCATTCTGGATCGCGACCTGTTCGATGCCGTACAAGCGCAACTGGCGGATGTGGCCGTGAAGCGCAGGCTCGCCAGATCGCCATCTCCGGCCATGCTGACTGGCCTGATCTTCGATGATCGCGGCAATCCAATGACACCAAGCCACGCGAACAAGAAGGGGGTTCGCGTGATGCGCACCATCTCCACAACCAAGCCGCCTCTGATCTCGGTCGGCACCATGTATCAGGCCTCAACCTTCCATATGGTGAGCCTGAAGAGCAAACCGATCAGCAAGGCGGAGGATCTCAAGGACAAGATCGTGGGCATTGTCTCGGTCGGAGGCACGACGGAGGTCTATCTCGATCTCGATCTCATTCTAGCCAAGGGCGGCATTGCGAAGCATTCCGTGAAGCACGAAGTGACGGGCAACTCCCCCGGCGCCCTGCAGATGGTGAAGCAGGGCCGCGTGGATTGCTTCATCGCCTCCATTCAGGTGGTTGTTGCTCTGCAGCAGCGCATGAAGGAGGAGGTGGAGGTCTGGTCCACCGACCGCTACGCCCCCATGCCCGACCAGTGCTGTGTTTCGAGCCGCGACATGATCAATGTCAAATCCGAGGTTTTCACTAGGGCCCTGCGCGCCATACGGGCCTCGGCGCAGGACATCATGATGCAACCGCTCCCGCCCATCTTCGAACGCGCGACGAAGGATTACGAGATTCCCAACATCCGCAACAGCAATGAGCTTGTTGAGGTCGAGGAGGCCTCGGCGGATCGTCTGCGGCTGTCGGAAGGGCGCGAAAACCTGCTGCGCAATGTGCCGCATCTCTGGACATCCGGCGTCGACGCCCTGCGCGACAACAAGATCGCCGATCCCGGCGAACCAGAGACGCTGTATACAAACCAGTTCGTAGACACTGGGTAGTGTCTGCCGATGAGAAACGTTATCACTAGAAAAAACATAGACATCTTAGCTCTCTTCTAAACAAATTGCATTTCGAAACTCAGAGGTAGTTCCATCAGGGACTGCCAGGCAAACCTTTGCCATTGAGAAATTGAGGGTTTCTGGTCCATCGGCTCCGCAACCCCGACCACCTCCGCAGACCGCGCTAAGCGCCAAAACCCGTTTTGCACTAACATTCTATTTGCACCAGTCGACGAGGGCCGAGCAAGGCGACAGGTGTGTCGGTGACATTTCTTTATTCATGGCGACGCCATTTCGCCTGACTTCATCGGCCGACGCCAGGGCCGAGCAGGAACAAAGTGATCGTCGGCACATAAGTGATCAGCAGGAGCACGAGAAAATTCAGCCCCACGAAGGGGATCGCGCCGCGATAGACTGCTCCCATGTCGATCTTCAGGACGGCCTGGCTCGCCAAAAGGTTCAATCCAAACGGCGGCGTATACATGCCGATGCTGAGGTTGACGGCGAGAACGATGCCGAAATGAATCGGATCCATCCCGATCGTTTTCACTATCGGCAGAAGCAGAGGCGTCAGGATCACAATCGCCGCAGGCGGTTCAAGAAAACTCCCCATGACAAGAAGCAGGATATTGATCGCCAAAAGCAGGCTCCATGGCTGGAAATGGAGGCCATTGATTAATTCCACAATGTCCTGAGGGATGCCGCTCGTGGTCAGAAGGAAAGCATAGACGCCCGCAGACATCACGATCAGCATCACCTGTGAAACAAGGATCACGGTGCTGCGCAAAATTTTCCAAAGGTCGCGAAAGTTGATCACCCGATGGATCGCCATCGTCACCACAAGCGCGTAGACGACGGCGACGCCCGCCGCTTCCGTAGGTGTGAACACGCCGCCATAGATGCCGCCGAAAATGACCGCTATCGTTCCGAGCGACCAACTTGCCTCCTTCGTCGTCTTCCAGAAATTGCCAGGTTTTGATGCTGGGTGGCGCGGAAGTTTTTTAACCTTCGCATAGACCATCACATAAACCGCATCGATGATCCCGATCAAAAGGCTCGGCAGAATACCCGCTGTGAAAAGCGCGATCGCCGATTGCTGCGCCACCGTCGCGTAGATGATCATCGAGATGGAAGGCGGAATGACGACAGCGATGGCTCCTGACGACGCGATCAATCCGACCGCGAAATCTTCATTGTAGCGGTTCTCGCGCAAGGATGGATGCATCATGCGTCCAACAGCGACGACGGTGCCGACAGCGGTGTGGGTCATGGCCCCGAACACTTCCGACGCAGCAACGGTGGTCACACCCAACGACCCCGGCACATTGCCAACCATGCTCATTATCCAGACAACGATCCTGCGTGCTACGCCGCCTTGCGCCATGATCTCGCCCGCGAGGACAAAAAACGGCAGCGCCAATAGCGGGAAATTATCGAGACTGCCAAACATGTAGACTTGCAAACCGCCCATCGGAAGGCCGTTGACGAAGGCGACGACGATGGACGTCAGGAGTAGCGCCACAAAAACTGGCACGCCGATGATAAGAAGCGCCGCCGGCAAACCCAGAAACATGATCGTGTTCAACATCGCGACAGGCCTTTCGCGTCAATGTTCAGAAGGCGCCGGAGCGTCGCGCCATTGCCCGGTGATCAGTCGCATTGCGACAAAGAAGGCCATCGCGAACAGACCGAAGGGTATAATGAATTGCGGGATGAACATCGGAATGTCCGCAGCGAGACTGCGTTGGTCGAATCGGTAGAGTTGAAAGACTGTCGGCGCACCGAAAAAGACGAGCGCGAGGGCGGTGAAGAAAAAGATCGCCTCGCAAATCAATTGCAGTCTTGATCGCCACCATGCCGGCATGAGCCGCACCAGCACATCCATCTTGATATGCCGATCGTCCCACGCGGCGGTCGTTCCGCCCAGCAAAACAACACCTATCATGAAAAACAGCATCACCTCTTCGGCCCATTCGATGGGAACGTGGAGCACATAGCGCCCTAAGATATTGGAGAAATTGATTATCACACCGAACGCCAGCAGCAACGACGACACGATGCCGAAACCAGTGAGAAGAAGGTTGATGATCTTATGGGGCCTCTGCATTACAATCGCATCCTGTTGGCGTCCGTAGCATGTGCGCTTCACGCACCGAACAGACTTTGCATTGCCTCGTCGAGTTGCGCTTAACTAGCCAGACAGCGCCGCGCCCCATTTTCGTTCAATCTCCAGCGCCTCTTCGATGGAAAGAGCCGAGCTTGGCGGGAACTCCTTGCGCCAGGCGAAGGGTTTGCAAGCGTTGATGATCATCTTGGAATGCGAAGTCGTCCCACGCGCCTTGTCTTGCGGGGGAATGCGCGGATCCAGCCCCGAACTCCAGGCCTCGCGGATGATGTCGACGGACTCGCAGGGCTCCGAGCGCGTCGTGACGGCCCACATCACATCCGCCAGATTCGACGGGTCGATATCTTCATCAACAATCACCACCAAACGGCCCATGTAGCTGTTGGCGGCTGCGATGAGGCCTGCGCGCTTGGCATGGCCAGCGTAACGCTGCTCTAACGAGACCACCGTCATTAGCTGCGACACATGCTGCCAGCAGCCCACGACATCGGTTACGCCGCCCGCTTCAAGATCTCCCCAGATGCTGGCGGCGCGGAAGGGCAAGCCGAAGTGGAAGCGCGGCGGCTTCATGGGCGGCGAGCCGAGCAACACCGGATCATTGCGATAATGCACCGCCTCCACATCCATCACGGGCGCGGGGCGCGCATCGGCGGCGTAATAGCCGGTGAATTCGCCGAACGGCCCCTCGGGCAGCGTCATCTGCTCGGGGGGCAGAAGGTGGCCTTCGAGGATGATTTCTGCGCGCGCAGGCAATGGCAGGCCGGTGAGCGGACCATTATAAATCTCGATTGGGCGGCCCTTGATGGCACCAGCGAAGGCATATTCCGATCTGCCTTCGGGCAGATATTCGAAGCCCGCGATAAACAGCGCCGGGTCTTCGCCATTAACCACCGCGACGGGGCATGATTGGCCGCGATCCCAATATTTGCGAGCGATCATGTTGCCGTGGCGCCCGCTGTGATCGAACTGGATCGTGACACGCCTAGGGCCATGCACCTGCACCCGGTAGATGGAGGCGTTGATCCAGCCCGTGTCAGGATCGCGCATGATGACAAGGCTGCCGGAACCTATATAGGGGCCGCCGTCTTTCTTGTGCCAATGGGGCGTGGGAAATATCGACAAATCGACATCGGCGCCGCGCTGGCTGTTCTGCATGTAGAGCGCTTCGCTCACCTCGACCGGATCGATGGGCGTCAGTTTGGAGCGTTTCGCTTTCCACCCTTTCAGGGCTTCAAGCGGGGAAAGCTTGGGGTCGATGCCAAGGGCTAACGCCGCGCGGCGCGCCTGCACCGTCGCATTGGTGAAAATGCGAAAGCCCTTGGGGAAGCCCGGCATCTCGTCGAACAACAACGCCGGCCCCTCCGTTCGGCCTGCGGCGACCTCGGTGATGGCGCCGATTTCGATATGAGGGTCTGCCCCGCGGATATGCCGCAGGGCGCCCATTTGCTCGACCTTAGCGATGAAAGCACGAAGATCATCATAGTCGGCGGGCATTCATCACTCCTTTCACGACGTTGGGGATCACCGCATTGTCCAAAGACTCAGGCGGTGGTCTCAGCCGTCTTGAGGAGAAGCTGGAACAGCTCCATTTCGGCAGGCTTGCGCGCGGAAACTTCGGCGCCGATTGGCAACATCTGCTTCAGCAACGCCTCTTGATCCGCCTTTGACAGCGACACGATTTCACCGCCATTCTTGAGCCAAGTCTTGCGTTGCTGATCATTGAAGTCAACGATCCAGGGGTAAATGTCGGCGCTGGCCTTGGCTCCCGCTTCGTCGATCAGCGCCTGGAAATCCTTGGGCAGCTTGTCATACCATACCTTGCTGACGACTGACATGACCGTGATGGTCGCATGTCCGGTCTCGAGCACATACTTGACGGAATCATAATAACGCATCGCGGTGATAACAGGCAGACTGCCCAGAATACCGTCAATGGTGCCTTGCTGCAATGCCGGTAGAACCTCACCCAGCGACATGGGAATCCCCGTCGCCTTCATGCGCTTCACCTGCTCGATCTGCATGGCCGACCCGAGCACGCGCAGCTTTTTGCCGGCTACATCGGCGATCCCGCCAAGCGGCGTGCGGCAATTGACGATCATGTCGGCGTTTGCGAACAGCCCAACGCCCCGAAGACCCTTGCTGTCGCCAATCGACAGGAAAGCCTTGTTGAACGCGGGTGATTGCAGGCATCGCTGCCCATGGGCGACGTCCTTAAAAAGGCCAGGCGCCCCGAGCGTTTCGTAGCGCGTGTCGACGCCGCTCACGAACTCGGGCGGCAGGCAGATCAACTGAACGGACCCAAGCTGCGCGCCTTCGATCATGCGAGGCGCAGAGCCGAGCTGACTGGCGGGGTAGATCTCCACCTTGATAGCGCCCTTGCTGCCCGCCTCGACCATGGCACCAAACATCCTGAGCCACTCGTGCTGGCTGTCATTGATGGTTGGCGTGCCCATCTTCATGACGATAGGTGCCTGCGCGCGCACGATGGATGGCATGGCGACTGCGCCCGCCATAGCGCCCATTCCGCGCAAGATATGACGACGGCTGGTTGTCTGCCTTGAAACTACGCTCATCAGTCGATCCCCTCTTTATTGACCGGCAAGTCGCGTTTCCACCGCATAAGTGCGACTGACCCCTGTCTTACGCCAAGCCTTCCATAAGCAAGGCGCGGGCCACTGCTGGCCGCTGGTACATGCGCGCGTAATGGGCACCGACATTAGATGGCGTATTCTGTTTCATCCGATTGACCTTCCAGAAGGTGACGGAGAACAGCGCGGCGTCGGCGATGCTCGGGCTTTCTCCGCCCCGATAATTGCGCCCCTCCAATTGCTCGTTCAAATGCGCGAGGACCTTGTCGAAGATCTGGCAACATTTTTTCGGCGATGATCGGCCTCATCGGGGGAGAAGTCAATGGGTAACCACAACCGAGTGAAGCCCAGAATATGAATCGATGCGACGATGTAGTCCACCGCTTCCAGGGCGCGCGATCCCTTCTGGATCCGTCGGCAGAAGGTACTTGTCCGGGTTGGTCAGGGCGAGCCACATCGCAATGGTCGGCCATTCGGTCAAGAGCAATCAATCTGCGCGCTGAAGGGCTGGCACCTTCGCTTTCGGATTGACGGCGACATAGTCGGGCCGGTGCTGCTTGCCCTTTGTCACATCAACAAGCGCCAGTTCATAGGGCGCGCCGATTTCCTCCAGTAGAACATGAACGCCAAGGCAGTATGTACCCGGTGAATGAAACAATTTCATTGCGATCTCCCTGTGTGCGTAATTGGGCACCAGGCACCATATGAAAAAATAATAACGGTCTAACCGTTTTCCGCAATCCTTGCATAACGGCTCGCGGAAAAGATCAGCGGACGTCCATCGAGCGCCCGGGCGCACGCAAAGAGTTCGCCCACGATGATGAGATGATCACCGCCGTCATAGTGCGCCCACGTACGGCATTGCAGAGCGCAAAGGGCGCCGGGGATGAGCGGAAGGCCAGATTCTGCGGCGACGATCGGCGTCACGCCCAGCCATTTGTCGCTCTCAGATCTGGCGAATTGCGACGAGAGGCCCTGCTGGTCTTCGCACAGGATGTTGACCGCAAAGGCGCCCGCAGCCCGCCATGCCTCGAAGGACTTGGCAGAACGCGCCATGCTGAACAGGACTAACGGAGGATCCAGCGAAACGGAGTTGAAGGAACTGACCGTCGCGCCAAGATGCGCGCCATCTTCGGCAACCGCCGTGACGATGACCACGCCGGTAGGAAACAGGGCGAATATGTCGCGCAGATCGCGGGGCGAGAAGGCGCCGTCCCACGCTGGACTATTCAGCGGCAAGTTGTTGGGACTCGTTGATCATGTCGTCGAGGATATGGCGCACACCCTCGCGGCGTTCGGCCCAAGGCGCATGCCAGAAGCTGTAGAGGTCCATGATGTGGGGCGGCCCGCCATAGAAGCGTTCATATTGCTGATGGCGGCCAGCGAAGTCCGACGCCAGCAGATCCCAAGCCATGCGCACGAAGCGATAACGCTCGCTCGCGGTGACTGAGGGGAGCTTCCAGTTCTCCTCGAACACATCATGCGCCTCCCCCTCTTCGAGGATCGAGTCGTCGGCAGGCATCATGAACGGCCCTGCGCCGAGCAAAAGACGCACCTCTTCGGCGATCTGGAAGTAGTTGTGCGCGCACCATTGCAGACCGGCGTAGAGATACCGATAGTTCACATGAACGTGACCAGAGGGGAGTTGCTGGGATTGCTCGATCTGCGCGCAGAGCAGGCCAAGCAAGGTCGCTTCCCCGGCCGCCAGACGACCCAACGTCTGTTGGATCGCTGGAACGCTGAGCAGATTGCCGTAGTCCGCCGCCTGATGTGCGATGCCACTGATCAGCTTCAGCTTCTCAGAGAAGCGCCAGTTGGACTGGTGGTTGCCCAGCACATGGCCCGGCGTCTTGAAATACATGTCGCGCATGAGCGGAATGTCGCGATAGCAGAACACGCGATCCCAGGGAATCTTCACATCGTTGAAAATCATCACCGCATCGCTCTCATCGAACTGCGATGAAAAATAATTGTCGATACGGCTCTTTGCGTTCAGCTCAAAGGACTTGCGCACCCATAGTTCAACGCCCGGCGCATTGATGGGAACCGCGAAAGTCACCGCCTCCTCGACCTGATCGGGACCGAGCGGAATCATGCTTCCGATCCACGCCTCATCCGAGAAAACGGCGGAGGTGCCAAGCATCTTCTGGCCCGAGACGATGATGCCGCCATCATATTCGCCGACGATGCGGAAATTCGCCTTGGAGGGACCGACGACGCCGCGCGATGTCTGCGGGGTCAGCACCAGATAGCAGGCGAAGAGATCACCTTTGCGCAGGTAATCAAGATAGTTGATAATGTTTTGTCCGAAGCCGCAGCGATTCGCGTCGAAGAGTTCGGGCTTCATGCTCATGCCAACGATGAAGGACGGCACATGGTCCATGGAGCGGCCCATGAGGCCGCAGCTCCATTGCGCCACGCGGCGATGCGCTTCGGCGCGATGGCGCAAATCCTCACGCGTATGCGGTGCTTGGAACCACGCGGAACAGCTTTCGCCATTCTCCTGATAGGACATGGCCTCGATGTTTTCGGGGCTTCGCTTGAGATCATAGATGCGCGCGAAGGATTGAGCGGTGTTCCTGAACGCAGGATGCGTGGTAACGTCGCTCACCAGTTCCTTGCCGAGCCGAATGCGGCGGCCATCGCGCAGGGAAGCGAGGTAATCTTTGCCTGTTCGGAGCATCATGACCCCCAGAGTGAATGTAGACAAATATTAGCTATGTTTTGTAGGTACTGTCAACAGGTGCCCCAGGCAGCAGGCACCGGGGTGAAATGCAGGATGCAGGGGTGATATGAGCAAGGCGAACATCGAGCAGGACGCCGACTTCCGCGATTTCATCGCGGATCTTTTCGCAATGTCGGCGGGCATGCAGTCTCTGCGCCGGGCGATTGGGCGCCGCATCGGCCTTGGTGGGACGGAGCTGGGCGTCTTGTTGTCAGTTGGCCGTCTCGCGCCGCAAGGGGCAGTGAATGTGCGGCAGGTGGCCGATCATCTCCACGTCGCAGCCACCCACATCACCACGGAGGTGAACACGCTGGTCGCCAAGGGGCTGCTGGAGAAACAGGCGAGCGAGCAGGACTGCCGCGCCGTGGAATTGAGCGTCTCGCGCGCGGGAACGGAGCTGCTCGCCTCTGTCGGCCCGAATTTGCAGATGATCAACGAGGCCCTGTTCGATAACCCAAGCCCGGATGCCATAGCCGAACAGCGACGTTTCTTCAAACGTCTGCTGGCGGGCCTACCCGAGGCGCTCGCGCGCTTGCCCGCGCCTCGCAAGTCCTAACTCCTCCACACACGCGGCATGCTGATTGGGTAACATCGGCAGCACAGAAGCTGTTTCAACGCATAACTCACCACTGCCACATCCTTGAAACCGGTATCGACAGCTTCCGTTTCAAGGCGAGCACTGACGCCGCCACCACTAAAAACCAGAAGGCAAAATCGAAGGCCTTGACTTAAACCTGACCTAAGGAACATAAAAGGGCGGGTCACTTCTCAGTGAAAATCTACAGCTAACGCTTCTTCAAGACCGGGCAATACCCGCGTTGCTTCGGCACGAACTGCGTCGAGTTTCAGCGGATCGAGGCCAAGCGCACGCAACATGCTCGGCGCGACCTGCTTTGTATCGACAGGCAAATCAATCTTCAGCTCCTTCAGCACCGGACTTGATGCTAAAAGCGCGACGTGGCGATCATCAAGAGAAGCGCCGCCGTGCTCTGCGAGCTTCGTCGCTGTCGGCTTCGTGTAGATTACACCGACTTCTGGCTCAATAATGATGTCGGGCACTCGCAGGTCAGTAGCGGGATCGCCAAAATCGCGAACCATCTCTGCTCCATAAATCACTTTGTCTATCGCCAAGTCGGAATGAGCCTTACCCAGATTGACCGCAACCTCCGCCGTCTTAGCTTTGTCCTTCAGCCATATCAGCGCAGCTGAGTCCGTCGTGATATGCGCAACCACACCTGGCGTCGCTGTCTCTATGAGCGTTTTGATACTTTTTCCATCAATGATACGCCGCTTGGCAGGGTCAATCGGCGATTGGCCATGCTTCGCTGTTATGATGATCAATGTGGTCGTGTTCAGTTTTTCGGCAACCAACGCAGATTCAATAGAGTTGATCGCTAGGTCGGTGGCGTCGAGCGCTTTCGCGAGTCCGGGCGAAGGGGTTGCGTCGGCATTCAGATAGCCGTTGCCTGCGTTTTTTTGTGCGACGCTGACTGCCTGAAAATTCATGCCAAAGATTGCAGGAACGCCAACTTTTTCCTTACCGGCGTGATCATACCCCTTGATCTGTTTGACAATGACGGCTGCCTTGTCTGCATCGTAAGCGATGGTCTTATCAACGCTGTCGGAGATCCCCTCTCCGTTAATTTCAGGGGTGTAGAGATCATCGACAGCCGCACCAGTAGGGCCCTGAACAAGGTCATAAGCTGGATGCTTGTCAGCCCAGGCAGTTCGCTTGCCCGCCGCCTTCACGACGTCGAACACATTGTTCACCCGCACAAGCGAGTGCGGATAAACCGGGACGCAGTTTCTCGCGGGATCAGCGGCAAGCTTCGAAGGATCGATCTTCGTGACTACCGATTCTTCGTCTACGTCGATAGCTTCAGAATAATCATAATGGACACCCATGGCTTTAGCGCCCGGCTGGCAACTTTTCGGAGAGGACAGATCATTTGCGAAGGCGTCATCGTACCAGACCCCTGTTGTCCGCGCTGTTCCTCCGGTGAGCAGCGCGAGGAGGCCCGGAAAACTGTCAGATGGCATTGAAGACATCGCGTTAGAGTAGTTCACGCCAGTTCGAGACAAGCGAGCGAGCGCGGACCCTTTATGACCTTCCACGTAACGCGACAGGTCAAGAGCATGCAGTCCATCCACACTCATTAAAAGCACGCGCTCGATCTTGGACTGAGCGAACACGCTAGGAGCGAGCAAACATAGTGAGCCGCAGAGTGCGGCGGCAATTCCATACGATTTCATACACTCGATCTCCGACAAGGCATTTCCAAATCAACGCAAAAGATGACAATGGCATGACAGTCAACTCCCGAAATTTCCGGTGCTCACAAGATATCGTTTCAATAGCCTACCTTGAACTGGTCCACCTGAAAGTTTTTTATAGACCTATCAAATGGTGCAACTGGATCGGGCTCCATCAATCTGCATCACCGCAAATAAGGCTTCAAAGCGCTCTCAAAGAACCATTTGGAGCTCACCGCCCTAGCCCAATTCCAGGGTCCCAACGAGAAGCTGCGGCTGAAAATAACTGGGCTTGTTCGTGCCAGAGGAACCAAATACTGCCAAGCTTCTGCCAGAATCATGGAAAAACCCGCAACCGGGGCAAAGACCCCCAGAAAACTCGGTAAGGGTATAAAGGACGCTTTTTATCCCTGTAGGCGATGGAACACCCCTCACTTTGATGACGGTGTCCAAAGCCTGCGACACAACCTCTGTTGCCTTGTTATCCGCATCCAACAGCTGTGACAGCCTGAATAAGCCATCATCAGGCATCCGATCAAATTGTCCCCGGCAAACCAAGCCAAGCGTAGCAAATGAGGAGAGACCGGCTGCAGCTCCAAGGATGGACCCCCGTGAGAAGAAAGTCGGTTTCTTGAGGTCAAAGCCTGAATCAAGCTGTCGAGCCATCGTAATTCTCCCCAAGGGTCAAATCTTGACGCGGATTTATTCCACGGATCGCAAAATCAAGCTATCTCCAAAGTGAACCAGCACATGCCATTCATTCAACTTGGAACACCTCCGCAGTCCCAACGCCATTGATGTGCAGAAAGACCATGATCACCGAAACAATCTACTACTCAGTCCAAGCGTCCGTAATTCGCTTGGCGCGCACGGCTCCTATCCCGGTCACTTCCTGCAAACGGCTGGGCTCAAGCTCGATGATGTCGAAAAAATTGGCTCATTTGAATTTTGAGTGGGTTACAGAGCCTGGGGTTTGATTTGGGCGAAGTCGAGTTTTCCGGCGATTAGGAACAGAACGGTGCGCATTGTTGCGAAACGCTTGTAGCCGCGGGCCTTGCGCTTGGCGGCCTGGAA
>CAIUWR010000073.1 GCA_903902915.1 uncultured Hyphomicrobiales bacterium
ATTGAAGCCATCGACTCGCTCAGCCGCGCCATGGCGATTCTCGCCAGCAACCAGATCCAGATCGCGCAGGGCGGCCTCAATGCGGGCTACTTCAACGCCGTCGCGCAGGGCCTGCCGGTGATCCTCGCGCTCGAAAGCGGCTCGACGCCCGTCCATCATAATTTCCTCGTGCGGACGGACCTCAAGGACAAGATCAAGTCGCCAGTCGATCTGAAGGGGCTCAATGTTGCGGTCAGCGGCGCGGGGTCGCTCTCCACCTATGAGCTTTCGTCGATGCTGGAGACCGTCGGACTTCGTCTGGCGGATGTGAATGTGAAGACGCTCTTCTTTCCGCAGATGATTCCATCCCTCGCCAACGGCGGGCTCGATGTGGCGCTCATGGTGCCGCCCTTCGCCGATATGGCCTTGCGGCAGGGCGTCGCGGTCGCCTGGATCAATCCCGAGAAGGGCTATGTGAAAGAGCTGCCCATGACGAGCCTGGCCTATATGGCCAACGCGGACTGGATCAAGGCCAACCGCGAGACGGCGCGCAAGGTGTTCATCGCCATTGCGCGCGGCGCGCGGGACTATTGCCAGGCCTATCACCACGGACCCAACAGGCCCGAGGTGATCGGCATTCTGCTCAAGAACGGCGTCGGCAAGGATTACAAACAGCTCGACGAGATGGACTGGCAGGCGCGCGACCCCAATGGACGCGTCAATCCCGCCAGCATCGCGGATCTGCTGCGCGTGTTCCAGAAGGACGGCATGATCGAAAAGGATCCGCCGTTGGACAAGCTTGTGGACGCCAGCTTTTCATCGGAAGTCGAAAAGACCCTTGGGCCTTTCGAACTCATCAACAAGGCGAGCACGCTCGAAGGCTGCCGCTGACCAGCGAGGACAAGATGGCGTTAAGCGAAGAGGTGCGGCGCGTGGTGACCACCGTGGACCCCAGCGGGAAAGCGGTTGTGCTGTTTGATGGCGACAATCCCAACAAGGTGGTGCGCGAGGGCCGCAAGACCGTGTCGCGCCTGCTCTGGACGACGCAGGAATCGCCTGCTGACATCGCAGGCCCCGCTGACCGCGCGGCGGTGAAAGTGGGCGTGGCGCCGCCAGCGGGCGGGTCGATCTTCCGCATCGTCGACATTCCCCCGACGCCGAAAGAGGTCGACGATCTGCCGCTGGACTACCACCATTCCCAGCACGGCGCCTCCACCCCCAAACGCCACCTGCCGCCGCGCCATCCCCTGATGCACGCGACCCGCACGGTCGATTACGCCATCATCATGGAGGGCGAGATCGACATGCTGCTGGACGATACGGAAATCCACATGAAGGCGGGCGACGTGCTGGTGCAGCAGGGCACGAACCATGCGTGGATCAATCGCGGGACGCAGCCGTGCCGGATCGCGTTTGTGTTGATCGACGCGCAGGAGCCGTAAGCAGGCAGTCGGCAGTCGGAATTAGGCAGTCGGTTTCCCCGACTGCCGACTGCCGACTGCCAACGCGCTAAACCCGCCCCTTGGGCTCCAGCCCGAGCAGCACCTGACCGATGATCTCGAAATTCGCCTGCGCCGCCTGACCCTGTTGCGAGGCGCAGTTGATGTCGCGGAAGCGGCGTTCGAAGCTGTTCTTCTGGAAGATCGCCGTGCCGCCTGCGGCATTGTAGAGAACCGCCACGACCTCGCGTCCCTCGTTCATGGCGAAGGTGGAGGCGAGGCGCATCTGCGCCTTGTCTTGCAGGGTGAACGGACGCCCCTGCAAGGCCTGATCCCACAGCCGCCCATAGATGTCGACCACAAGGGCGCGCGCGGCCAGCAGGCGCGCTTCGGCGACGGCGACTTTCGATTGCACCACCGCATTATCGCGCAGCAGCCAGGCGCCCTGCGCCGATTGGGGCGATTTTTCGGAGGCTAGCTTCACGAAGTCGCCCATCATGCCGCGCGCGACGCCCAGCGACAGCGCGGAGAAGCTCAGGCCGAAAATGTTGAAGCCGGTGAAGTTGGTGTGCAAAGGCGTATGGGCGCGCCGGTCGGGGGCGTGGTCGCGGGTGAAGGTATGTTCTTCGGGCACGAAGAGATCGGTCACCTCATAGCTGTCGCTGCCGGTGCCGCGCAGGCCCATCACCTGCCAGTCGTCGAAAATGGTCGCCTTCGATTTTTCGAAGAGCATGGTGCGGTCGAGCGGGCGGCCCTGCGGGCTCTTGGCGGGCTCGCCGTTCTCTTCGAAGACGCTGGTATGGCCGCCCAGCCATTGGGCGTGACGGCTGCCGCTGGCGTAATTCCAGCGGGCGGTGACGCGATAGCCCCCCTTGGTCTTGACCGCGCGGGCGCCGCGCGTATTGGGGCCGGAGGCGACGACGGAGCGCGGACCGCCGAAAATCTCGCGCGAGACGGCGGGGTCCAGATAGGCCGAGGCCATGGCGACGCCGCAGGCCTGGCCCACGCACCAGGCGGTGCTGGCGTCAGCGCAGGCTATGGCTTCGATGGCGTTGAAGAAGGTGACGGGATCCACCTCCTCGCCGCCGATGGAGCGGGGCGAGAGCATATGGAACAGCCGCGCCTCATGCAGCGCGTCGAGCAGGGGAACAGGCAGACGGCCGGAGCTTTCGATTCCCGAGGCGGCCTCGGCGATCATGGGAATGAGATCGCGCGCGGCCTGATCATGGGTTTTGCCGGTACCCGGTCTCGTCAGCATGAGTGAATCCTCCTGCGCGGCATTTTGGCTGAAAATGCAGGGGGGTCAACCAGCCACGCCGCCGGGGAGCCGAGGGGGTCGCGAGCCGCGCCTGTGGAGCGGGCCGTGAGCCTTGCCGCTTCGCCCGTGACGTCCTAAAAGGCGGAGCCTCGAGGTGGGCCGGATCACCGGCGCGCGGGCGGATCCGCCATGACCCTGACCGATTTTCTCGCGCCCGGGCGCGCTACAGGCCAGACGCCCCGGCGCAGCGTCGCGCTTCTGCTCGTCCTGCTGTCGCTGGCTCTGTTTCTGCCGGGCTTCGCCTCGCTCCAGCCCATGGACCGCGACGAGCCGCGCTTCGCGCAGGCGACGAAGCAGATGCTCGAAACCGGCGATTTCGTGGCGATCCGCTTCCAGGAGGAGGCGCGCAACAAGAAGCCGGTGGGCGTCTACTGGCTGCAAGCGGGCTTTGTGGCTGGGGCGGAGGCGCTGGGCGTTCCGCAGGCGCGCTCCAAGATCTGGCTCTACCGTCTGCCCTCCTTGATCGGCGCCGTCGCCACCGTGCTCTTCACCTGGTGGGCGGCTTTGGCCCTGGTGGGCGAGGGCGCGGCGCTGATCGCCGCCATGTTGGTCGCTTCCACCATTCTGCTGGGCGTCGAGGCCCGGCTCGCCAAGACCGACGCGATCATCGCCGCCACCGTCGCCGCCGCGATGGGGGTGCTGGCCCGCCACTGGATGGCGCGAGGCCAGCGGGTGCTTTCCAGCGCCGAGCAATGGCGTCTCGCCGGGGTCTTCTGGACGGCGCTGGGCGTCGGGCTGCTCATCAAGGGGCCGATCACGCCCATGGTCCCGACCTTCGCCAGCCTCGCGCTGGCGATCCATGCGCGGGCGGCGGGCTGGTTGCGGGGGCTCAAGCCTCTGGCCGGGCTGATCCTGTGCCTTGCTCTGGTCGCGCCCTGGTTCGTGCTGATCATGATCGCCACCAAAGGCGCCTTCCTCAGCGATTCGCTGGGCGCGGATATGATGAGCAAGGTGGCGGGCGGGCAGGAGGCCCATGGCGCGCCGCCCGGCTCCTATATCGCGGCCTTCTTCCTCACCGGCTGGCCCATGGCGCCGCTGACCCTGCTGTCGGTCCCCTTCGTCTGGCGGGCGCGGCGCGAGCCTGCGGTGGCCTTTCTGCTGGCCTGGCTGGTTCCCGCCTGGCTGCTGTTCGAGGCGGTGCCGACCAAGCTGCCCCATTATGTGCTGCCGCTGTTTCCGGCGCTCGCCATCCTGACGGCGGCGGCCATCGAGCGGCAGGCCTTGGCGCTGGGCTCGCGCCTGCGCTGGGTTCTGTGGCTGATCCCCGCCGTGGCGGTCGTGCTGCTGCTGGTGGGGTTGATCGGTCACCTCGCGCTGGATGCGCGGGCGGGGTGGCTGTTCTATCTGGCGGCGCCTTTCGTGCTCTGGCAGGTCTGGCGCGTGGCGCTGACCATCCGCCAGCGGGCGGCCGGGTCGCTTGTGCCAGGCGGGGCGCTGCTGGCATTCCTTTGCTATGTCATGACCTATGGCGGGGTGATGACCGGGCCGGTCTTCCAGCCCTTCGCCATGTCGCCGCGGTTGGCGGAGGCGCGTGCGCGGGCGCAGGCCCTCGCTTCCTGCCCGGATCTTGCGCCCGTCTCCACCGGCTACCGGGAGCCGAGCCTCGTCTTCCTGACGCGCACGGACCTTTTTTTTCAATCCGGCGAGGGGGCGGGACGCTTCATGGGGCAGGGCTCCTGCCGCATCGCCTTCGTCAGTGCGGCTGACGAGTCGGCCTTTCAGGCGGCTTTGGGCGCGGGCGCCAGCGGGGTTCGCCTGACGGAACGCCTCACGGGGATCAATCTCAACGGCGGGCGAAGGCTGGACATCGGCGTCTACCTGCGGCAGGGGGAGGGGCGATGAGCCTTTCAACGTCCCCGTTCCTTCCCGACATAACGGCGCGATTGCGGCTGGCGGGCTCGTCCTGCCTGCGCCGCTGGCGCGCGCCGCGCGCTGTGAAGCGCGATCAGAGCCATCGCCGCTTCGACGCGCTGATGGTCTTGCTGGTGATCGCCGCCGTGGTGGTCGTCGCCATCCAGACGGACGCGGGGACGGCGCGCTGGGTTCCAGGCCTGTCCGCAGGCGTCAAGGCGGTCTTCGGCCGGATCACCTATCTGGGGCTGTCGGGCTATATGTTCGCCCTCACGGGTTTGGCCTTGTTCGGCGCGATCATGGCGCGCGGGCGGGGCCGGGGCGCCCGGTTTGACCGCGCCTGCCTGTTTGTGGCGGAGCGCGCAGCTTTTCTGATCGCCTTGCTGGCCTTTTCGGGGCTGGCGTCGCAG
>CAIUWR010000074.1 GCA_903902915.1 uncultured Hyphomicrobiales bacterium
ATCGTCAGTGACAGATACTGAACTTGCTCAAATTGAAGACTTGTTGAATAATCGCCCCCGGAAACGACTGGCGTTCAAAACACCACACGAACTTTTCAGTCAGTCATTAAACCGTGTTGCACTTCGAATGTGAATCTAGGAGATGTTTCGCGTTAGGCTAGCGGCAAAGAGTCGGGCATCGCTACGTAGGGTGCGCCGTGCTGTGCTGATCGCGACGCGATTGTCATAGGGTTCCAAAAGTTCGATAATCCCGGGCAACAAAGGGAGGCGCAGCCATGGATGCCCAGAAACAGATGCATGTGTTCGATCGTCGGCTTTTTCTGGCCGGCGTGAGCTCGCTATCACTTCTCGGCGCCAGTAGCGCAGCAGCGCAAAACACCGCCTCTGGCAAGGAACTCCGCCAGCTATTGGCAGAGTTCGTCGTCGCCTTCGACGTCAGGAGGGTCCCGGCTGATGTGATAGAACTCGCGCGCCTCGCGTTCATCGATTCCATCGGCGTCGCTGTCGCTGGCAGTCACGAAAAGGTCGCCCACATCGCTGCCGATATAGTGAGGATGGAAGGCGCGACGCAACAATGCACTATCATTGGACAATCCTTGCGCACATCACCGCAGCTCGCGGCATTCGCCAATGGCGTTAGCGCCCATTCAATGGACTATGACTTCACCTACATGAGCGGCCAGTCTGTGGCGCCGGTCTTCCCCGCGCTGCTCGCCATAGCAGAAAGCACAGGCGCGACGCCTCTGGACGTCATTGGCGCTTTCATAATTGGCTGCGAGGTTTCCGCGCGCATCGGACGCTCTGTGCCAGACCTCGGCAACAACGGCGGCTGGCACATCACCGGCATCGTCGGGGGCATTTGTGCGGCCGCGACCTGCGCAAAACTTTTGAAGCTTCCCGTCGAACAGGTAGCGCATGCGATTGGCGCCAGTGTCTCGATGTCGGCGGGTATAGCGGTGAACTATGGCACTATGACAAAACCGCTGCATTGCGGTAATGCCGCGCGCAACGGCGTGTTAGCTGCTCTGCTGGCGAGCAAGGGCTTCACATCTCACGTTGCTGCGTTCGAAGGCGATAATGGCTTCTTCGCCAGCTTCGGGCGCGCGATGCCCTCGAATTATGAGCCATTTAAAGATCTCGGTTCGCGCTGGGACCTCAAGGAGATAGGCTACAGCATCAAATATTATCCCTGCGGCGGACGAGGGCACACCGCCATCGAGGCTGCATTGATTTTGCGGGACAAAGCGCGCGTGGAGGATATCGCCAACGTCCATTGCTGGATGTCGCCCTCAAGCGCCAAGCGCGTCAACACCAAATATCCCGGCGACGTCGAGGCAGCGAAATTCTCCGCTGCCTATGTGCTCGCCTATTCGCTTATCCACGGCATACCTAAAATCAACGCCTTCACGACTGAGGCGCTCCAGGATGCGCGCGTGAAGGCCCTTGCTGGGCTGGTCACCGCCAGCGCCGATCCCAACCTTAGCGACGCCGTCGGCGAGAACCCGACGCGCGTGAAGATTACGTTGAAGAATGGTCAAAGCTTCGAGCAACAAAGTGACTACGCCACAGGCTCCAAGCAAATGCCGATGACGCCAGCGCAGGTCGAGGGCAAGTTCATGGATTGCGCAGCACAGACGATTAACGTGGACGCAGCGAAGAAGTTATTCACTATCGTTAGCACAATGCCTGACCGCCCGACTTTTGGCGAGTTCTGGTCGCTGGTGCGGAAGGCATGACCTGCCTTGGCACGCAGCCACTCAAGACCAGCTCCACAGTGGCCCGAAATACTTGAACGCTGCGTCGCTGCCCGCATATCGCCTCATCCGAATAATTAATGCAGCGCAGCAATCAGCGCACAGGCACCCGTACGGCGCTCGAGGGCGGCGTCTCGATCTTTACGCAGTCACGTCGACCAGAATTGATACACCGTTGCATCCGCTCGCTCTCGTTGATGGCATGCACCGTCCAGATGATCGCCGCTGAGATGACGAGAAGGAAGACGACAGCGAGCAGGTTCACAATTTTCCGATGTTCATAGTCCGTTTCGTCGACGCGAGCAGGGGCTAGCGCTGTACTATGAGCGCCCGGATCAAGATCAGTGATGTCGCTGGGTTTCTCTTGCATCACAGCCACCTTCCCACCGGGGCATACTGACGGGCAACCCGTTTGATCAAGTACTACCGATAAACTTTTTGCTTCAATCTCAATCGAAAGCATCAAGTCTCGAAGGGGAGACGCTCGGGTGTCCCCGCAGCCTGTATTAAACCAGCTCCACAGCAGCTCGCAGCACATGGTCATTCAGCTCAATATAGCGCTGCGTCGTTGCTATGTTTCTGTGTCCAGCAAGCGCAGCTAACACACGCACGTTGACACCCTTGTGCGCCAGCCCTGTGATAAAGGTGCGCCGTCCACTATGGCTTGTGACCTTGTCCAGCCCCGCCTCGTCGTACAGCTGCAGGAAACGCTGGCACAGCCCATTTGCGGAGAACCGCTTGCCCGTCTTGCTTGCTATAAGAGGGCGCTTTGGGTCCAACTGTTTCCTAATCACATTAATGTAAAGATCAAGTTCGTTTTTCATATAACTGTTGACCAACACAGTGCGAGATTGATCTCCCTTCATCTGGTCCGCTGTCAACTGGATCTCTGCGCGGATAGCACCATTGGGTGCAACAACATCCCCGACATTTAGCGCAGCTATCTCCCCAACACGCATGCCCGCCAACCAGCTCAGCTGCAACATGCAGCGGTTGCGGGCTGCGTAGCTGGTGCGCTGCAAGTGTTGCAGCATCCGTTGCTTTTCCCTGTCGTTCAAAACTGGTGCCTGTTTCATTTCAGCTACTCTTGGCTCATCGTTTAACTGTAAGCAGTATGCGCCCTGAGCCGGGTGCTGGACGACCTGAATTTTTCGGTATTTTCCGTAATGATTTCAAGAGACTAGTGATCTGGCTCATCTTTGTTGGATTTCGTGACGTTGAGCTGTAGAGTTTATGTAACTTTTTATGTAAATGACTGGACAGCAGGGCAAGAAGTTCGCGGGATGGGGAATTTTTCGAAAAAGCTCATCATTTCAGGTACTTAGAAAAACCTTGGCTACACAGGTGGGCTACACAGAGTTTTTTAAAACATTGATTTTATTGTTTTATTGGCTAAAACGACCGCACTCAAAATCGGATTCCGCAAGGAGTGCTGGTTCGATTCCGGCTAGGGGCACCAAAAAGCTTTCCGTGACTTGCTCAACCCAAGAGTTCAACCGCCACCGCGGTCGCTTCGCCGCCGCCGATGCACAGGGTCGCCACCCCCCGCCGCAGGCCGCGCCTTTGCAGGGCGGCCAGCAGGGTGACGAGGATGCGGGCGCCTGAGGCGCCGATGGGGTGGCCGAGCGCGCAGGCGCCGCCGTTCACATTCACCTTCTCATGCGGCAGGCCCAGCTCGCGCATGACTGCCAGCGCCACCACCGCGAAGGCCTCATTGATCTCGAAGAGATCGACCTGATCGAGGCTCCAGCCGGTCTTTTTCATCAGGGCCTCCACCGCGCCCACGGGGGCTGTGGTGAACCATGCTGGCGCGCGCGCATGGCCCGCGTGGCCGCGAATCGCGGCAAGCGGCCGCACGCCCCTTCGCCGCGCCTCCGACAGGCGCATCAGCGCCAGAGCGGCCGCGCCGTCCGAGATGGAGGAGGAATTGGCCGCCGTCACGGTCCCTTGCGGATGGAAGGCGGGTTTCAGCTGGGGGATCTTGTCAGGACGGGCTTTGCCCGGCTGCTCGTCCACCGCCACCTCGACGCCGCCGACGGTCACCGGCGCGATTTCGTCGATGAAGGCGCCGTTGGCGATGGCGGCTTTGGCGCGCTCCAGAGAGGCCAGCGCATAGTCGTCCTGCATCTGACGACTGAACTGGAAATGTCGCGCTGCGTCTTCGGCGAAGGCGCCCATCAGGCGGCCTTTGTCATAGGCGTCCTCGAGGCCGTCGAGGAACATGTGGTCGAGGGCGCGGCCATGGCCGAGCCGATAGCCCGTGCGGGCGCGGTCGAGCAGATAGGGGGCGTTGCTCATGCTCTCCATGCCGCCCGCCACCACGATGTTGGCGCTGCCCGCTACGAGTAGATCATGGGCCAGCATCACGGCCTTCATGCCCGAGCCGCAGACCTTGCTGATGGTGGTGCAGGGAACCGAAGTGGGCAGGCCAGCGCCCAGCGCCGCCTGACGGGCGGGCGCCTGGCCCAGCCCAGCTGGCAACACATTGCCCATCAGCGTCTCGTCCACCGCTTCCCCGGCGATCCCGGCGCGCGTGAGGGCGGCGGCTATGGCCACGGCGCCAAGCTGCGGCGCCGCACAAGCTGCGAGGGCGCCCTGAAAGCCCCCCATGGGCGTGCGGACGGCGGAGGCGATCACGATGGGGTCATTGGGCATGGCGTGTCTCCCGACGGTGCTGCGCGCCCGCGCGCCACGAAAACCGCGCGGGCCGGCGCCGCCGAACGGACGCCGCACAGCAAAGCTTATGCGCCGGAGCCCCGAGGGCGCAAGAGGCGGCTCAGCCGGCCTTTGCCGCAAAAGGCGCGAAATCCGCCACCACTTTTTCGTAGACGGGCCGCTTGAAGGGAATGATCAGCCCCGGCAGATTGGCCATGGGCTCCCAGCGCCAGTCGTCGAACTCCGGCTTGTGAGCGCCTTGCCCGGGGGTGTGGATGTCGATCTCGCTGTCCTGCCCCTCGAAACGCAGGGCGAACCATTTTTGCCGCTGCCCCTGATAGCGGCCGCGCCAGGCCTTGTCCGCCACATCGTTGGGCAGATCATATGCATACCAATCCGGCGCCTCGGCCAGCAGGGAGGCGGACCGCACATTGGTTTCCTCGTGCAGTTCGCGCAGGCAGGCGGCCCAGGGATCTTCTCCCGGATCAATGCCGCCTTGCGGCATCTGCCACTCGTGGCCGGGCGCCACATGTTCGACCAGCCTCTTGTTGCGGCGTCGGCCGATGAAGACGAGACCTTCGCGATTGATGAGCATGACCCCCACGCAAGGGCGGTAGACGGGCTGCTTCATGCTGATCTCCTCGCGCCAACTTTGACGCCGTTCAATTCGCCAGGCCTGCGGAGGCCGTTCCGCGCGCCGCCAGCGCGCTGAGCGGCACGAGCGCCACGCCGCGCTTCTCGAGCCCCTGCGCGAACCGCGCGACGGCATCAATCGACCCGGGCAGGCCAGCGGCATAGCCGATGGCGAAGCCCTTGGTCCGGGCCGCCGTTTCAAGCCGCCCCAACGCCGTCTCGATGGCGTCCAGCCGCCCGTTGGCGTCCAGCACCACATCGGCGCGCGCCACCGGCATGCCGACCGCCCCCGCCAGGCTCGAGGCCATGCTCAGCGTCGCGGTGCCGTCGTCGAAAAACAGCAGCCCGCGCGCAGAAATCTCGCGCAGCACCGGCGCCAGATCAGCTTCGCGCGCCATGAGCCGGGCGCCAAGAAAATTCGCCACGCCCACATAACCGCTCATGCGCGACATGACCCAGCGCAGCCCGTCGATGTTTTGCGCGGCGTCCGCCCCCGCAAGCAACGTATAGGGCCCCGGGATTGCGGATTTGTCCAGCGGCTCCATGGGAGCCTGAACGAGGATTTCGTGGCCAGCTTCCCGCGCGCGCGCGGCCTGCCGCTCCACATCCGCGCCATAGGGGGCGAAGCCGAGCGTCACCGCATCCGGCAGGGTTTCGACTGCGGCTGTCGTGGCGGCCGGGTTGAGGCCCATGCCGCCCACCACGATGGCGATGCGGGGCGCTCCGGCCTTCAGCCTTGCGGCGCTGACCACAGGTCGGGCGTAAACTTCGGAGGGGCGCGACCCGTCGGCGCCGATCCGTGGCAGGGGGCCATGCGGACCTTTCTCCACAAGACGCGGATCGGGCGCGGGCGCGAGCTGCAAGCCGACCGGATCGTTGGGCGCCAGTTGGGGAAGCTTGAGGACAAGAGCGCCCGGCGCATTGCTCGTGGCCTGACGCCCCACGCGAACGCCCGTCGCCAAATCAAAAATGGCGGGACCGGATTCGTTTTCGGGCGCGCCCTCGCGCACGACCGGAAGCGCAGGCTGCGTCGTCGCTACGGCGGCCGGGGGCGCCGTCGCCGGGTCATCGGCGCGGATCGGTTGAACGGCGGCGTCCGCAAAGGGCCGCCCCCCCATGCCGACGTCCGTCATGAGGCTGAAGGCGACGAGGCCCAGCGCGAGCGCGCCGACACCGCCAATGATCATGAAGGCCCAGGGTGGATCCCGCCCCGGCGGGCCCGCAATGGGACCGTCAAGTCCCAGCGGATCATGCAGATCATTGGCGGCCATGGCTTTGAGTCTGTCCGGTTGCAGCCGGATATCCGCGAATCACACGCGCCCGGCGTATGATTTTGCTTTGACTTGGCCATTCCGTCGAGCCCTTAGGGAAGCTAATTTGAAACTTCGGGGCCACGGGCGCCCAAATGACGCGCGACAGGCCAAAATAAAACGCCGGCCTGGAGACCAGACCGACGTTTGACGACGATGGGAGCTCGCAGCCGTCAGTTCGGCGCGGTCTCGGGCTTTTTCTCGACGGGCTTCTCAGCAGGAACTTCGGCCTTCTTGACGCCGCGCAGAATGTCGAGGGCGGCGTTCAGCTGCTTGTCCTTGGCCTGATCCGGCGGCACATAGGCCTGCGAACCGCCCTTCTCGTCCTCGCCATTCTTGAGATGGCCCTTGAGCGAAGCCTCGCCCTTGGTCTCGTCCTTGCCCTTCAGTTCGTCCGGCACGTCCTGCAAGATCTGGATGTCAGGATCAATGCCCTTGGCCTGAATCGAGCGACCCGAGGGCGTGTAGTAGCGCGCCGTGGTGAGCCGCAGCGCGCCATTGTTCTGGCCGAGCGGGATGATGGTCTGCACCGAGCCCTTGCCGAAGGAGCGCGTGCCCAGGATGGTGGCGCGCTTGTGGTCCTGCAAGGCGCCCGCGACGATTTCGGAAGCCGAGGCGGAGCCGCCATTGATCAGGACGATCAAAGGCTTGCCCTTGGAGATGTCGCCGGGACGGGCGTTGTAGCGTTGCGTCTCGTCGGCGTTTCGGCCACGGGTCGAGACGATCTCCCCCTTCTCGAGGAAGGCGTTGGAGACGGAAACCGACTGATCGAGCAAGCCGCCGGGATTGTTGCGCAGATCCAACACATAGCCCTTCAGCTTGTCGCCGGGCATGTCCTGCTGGAACTTCTGCAAGGCCTGCTTCACGCCGTCGAAGGTCTGTTCGCTGAACTGGGTGATGCGAATATAGCCGATGTCGTCGCCTTCCTGATGGGAACGCACGGACTTGATCTGGATGACGGCGCGGGTCAGCTTCACCTCGCGCGTCTCTTTCTGGGCGCCGCGCAGCACGGTGAGCTTCACGCTCGTATTGACGGGGCCGCGCATCTTGTCGACGGCCTGATTGAGGGTCAGGCCCTGCACGGCCTCATCGTCGATGGCGCTGATGAGGTCGCCCGCCATGATGCCCGCGCGAGACGCCGGCGTATCGTCGATGGGGGTGACGACCTTCACGAAACCGTCTTCCTGGGTGACCTCGATGCCAAGACCGCCGAATTCGCCCCGCGTCTGCACCTGCATGTCGCGATAGCTTTTGGCGTCCATATAGCTCGAATGGGGATCGAGCGAGGTGAGCATGCCATTGATGGCGGCCTCGACGAGCTTTTGCTCATCCGGGGGCTCGACATAATCCGAGCGAATCTTCTCGAAGACATCCCCGAAGAGATTAAGATTTCGATAGGTGTCTGTCGCGGCGGCCTTGGCCCCCGCAGCGAACAACAGCGTCTGACCGCCGACGGTGACCGCAGAAGCGCCCAGAATGGCGCCGAGCAGAACAAGAGAGACCTTACGCATTATCCGCGAACCTTTTCCAGCTCCGGTTTAGCCCACCATGGGCCCGGATCGATTGCAGTCCCGTCTTTACGAAACTCAATATAGAGGATGGGCTGCGATGCGCCAATTGCTATCGCAGCCGCAGTCTTCGCGGAGCCATCGCCCATGACGGCGACCGGCTCCCCGGCCAGCACGAACTGACCCACCTCGACATTGATCCGGTCCATACCGGCCAAGACGACATAGTAGCCTCCGCCAGCATTGATGATCAAGAGTTGTCCATAAGTCCGGTAGGGGCCTGAGAAAGCGATCCAGCCGTCGCTGGGGGACGCCACGACGGCCCGGGGCCGGGCGGCGAGGGACATTCCCTTCTCCGCGCCCCCAAAACCATCGGAAGCCCCGAAGGGTTTCAACACTGTTCCGCTGACGGGCAACGGCAGCAAGCCCCGCGCCTGGGCGAACGGAATGGCGGGAGACAGCCGCGCCGCATCCTTGAATGGCAGGGCGGCGGGGCGCGGGCGCGCCTCAAGCTTCTGCTCTTCATCCGCGCGCCGCGCAGCCTCGGCGCCCCGCGTCGCCGAAGCCACTTCGCTTTCCATGCGCGCGATCAGATCCTTGAGATCGGTGGCCTGACGCGCCAGATCGCTCGCGCGCGCGCGCTCATTGGCCAGCGCGCTTTCGGCTTCCGCAAGGGACTTCTGGCGTGCGTCGACCAAAGCGGCCACGCGTTCGCGCTCGGTGGCGAGGCTGAGCGCTTCCTTGCGCAACGCCTCGCCCTCGCTGACGATGCTTTTGCGGGCCTGCACAAGATCGTTGAGGTCGGAGGCCAAAGCCTCGATCTCCCCGCGCAATTCGGGCACGACGGCGCCCAGCAGCATGGAGGTGCGAATGGCCTCCAGCATGTCCTCGGGCCGCACGAGAACGGCGGGAGGCGGCCTGCGGCCCATGCGCTGCAACGCGGCCAGCACATCCGCGATGACGTCGCGACGGCTTTCAAGGGAGCGGCGGATGGCCGATTCGCTGGCTTGCGAACTCTCAAGCCGCGCCTCGATCCCGGCGATCCGGCCTTCGCTGGCCTGCGCCCGCGCGGTCGTCTCGATCAGCGCTCCATTGAGCCTGGCGCGATCATTGCGGATCAGTTCGACCTCAGCCTCGATCTTGCGGCGGCGTTCCTCCGCCGCCTGACGGCTATCTTCGAGAGCGCGCAGATCGCTTTGCCCCTTGTCCAGCTGCTGGCGCAAATCGTCGGGCGCGGCCTGACCCAGCGCGACGCCCGCATGCAGCTGCGTCACGGCGGCGAGCGCAGCGGCGAGCACGGCATTGGAGCGCTTGGCGGGCGGGTGGCGCAGGCGTAGCCTCTTGCGAAATTCAGATCGAATCAGAACGCTACAAAGCCTGTACGAGTGTGGCGTCAGAGCGGCAAGGGGCTGGCCGCAAAGTGGCTCGCCCTTCACGCCCTATGGTAGGGGTGGCCCGCCAGAATGGTGATGGCGCGATAGATCTGTTCGGCCGCCATGATTCGCGCAAGCTGATGAGGCCAGGTCATGGCGCCGAAGGCCAGCACCTGCGCCGCCTGCGCCCGCAAGGCGGGATCAAATCCATCAGGCCCGCCCAGCGCCAGCACGAGCGCTGGCGCGCCTGCGTCGCGGGAGCGGCCCATATCGGCCGCGAAAATCTCGCTGGTGATGGATTTGCCCCGCTCGTCAAGCAGGATCAGCCGCGCGCCCGGCGGCACAAGGGCCGTCAGCGCGCGCGCCTCTTCGACCTTGCGGTCTTCAGGCCGACGCGCACGACCCTCGTCGATCTCACGCAAGTCGACGCCGGTAAGGCCGACGCCCCGTGCGGAAGCCGCTGCGCGCTCCATGTAGCGCGCGCAGAGGTCTCGTTCGGGCCCAGCCTTCAGCCGCCCGATGGCGATCAGCGCCACACGCATGGCGAGCGACCAGCCTAAACTGCGGCGCGCGCGCCCTGCGGGCTCCGCTCGCCCGGCCTGTCGCCGCCCCACATCTTTTCAAGATTGTAGAAGGCGCGAACTTCGGGTCGGAAAATGTGGACGATCACATCGCCGACATCGACCAGAACCCAATCGCAATGGGGAACGCCTTCAACCTTGGGGGTTTGGACGCCAGCTTCCTTGCAAGCCTTGATGACGCGGTCCGCGATCGCGCCGACATGCGTGCTGGAACGGCCCGTCGCCACGATCATGAGATCGGCGATGGACGTCTTGCCGAGCAAGTCGATCGAGACGAGGTCTTCAGCCTTGGCGTCTTCGAGGCTGTGCAGGACGGTCCGCACGAGTTTACCGGTGTCCAGTACAGAACCATTCACCGGGTGAAGCGGCGCAGCGCTCGCTTCTGAGGTCATCGTGGGTGTCAGTGCCTTCATGCTCCTGTCACCGGCAAGCGCCGGCAAATTTCAATGTGGGCCAAAATCGCGGAAAATTCAACCACCATTGCGCGCGAAGCCCTCATTTCCGGGCGGGAGCGTCTTTCCACTGCGCCGAAGGTCCGTGGAGGAGAGGTCCGACCGCCGCGCATGGATGAAGACAAAGGCTGGCGCACGGGCCTGCGCCAGCAGGGAACCGTCCGTTTCATCCATACGATGGGGCGCGAGCCAGGCCCCTGCGGGGCTGTTGATCGCCTTCAGGGTGGAGCCCGGCCGGTCGATGACGGCGATGGGGATCAATGCGGCGATGTCGCGCCAATGCTGCCAGCGATGGAAGCCCGCCAGATTGTCCGCGCCCATGATCCAGACGAAGCGCACGCCGGGGCAACGGCGCGTGAGCCAGGCGACGGTGTCGTAGGTGTAGCGCGTGCCGATCTGCGCCTCGAGGCCTGTGACCACGATGCGCGGATGGTCGGCGAGCGTGCGGGCGGCCTCCATGCGCAGGGCGAGCGGCGGCAGGCCGTCATTCGTTTTGAGGGGATTGCCCGGCGTCACGAGCCACCAGACCTGGTCGAGCCCTAGCCGGGAAAGCGCAATGGTGCTGACGAGGCGATGCCCCTCATGGGGCGGGTTGAACGTTCCGCCAAAGAGACCGACGCGCATGCCCGGCGCGTGGACAGGCAAGCGAACGGGCGCGTCCCGGCCATTGGCCGGGAGGGGAACGAGAAGGGATCTTCCAGTTATGCTCATTTCCGTCAAAATGACGGCGCCTGAGCTTCAGCGCAAGGGGGATCGACGGGAAGCGACGCGGATTGCGTCAGGCAGGGCGCGCAGGCCCGCAGAAAAAGGAAATAAAGCAAATAAACAAAGCTGGAATCGACCGCGCCGCCCAACTCCACGAACCGAAAGCTCGGCAGCGTGGAGCGCGGCGGCGCGAACGCACGTCGACCCGTCAAGGGCGAAGGCTTCGCAAGAGACCCTGCGAAGCCGCCATAAAGAAGATCAGATCTTCTTCAGGCTGTCAGCGCTGGACTTGCCGCTGCGCTTGTCAGCGACGATTTCGTACGAAATCTTGTCGCCTTCGTTCAAGGTGCTGAAACCAGCCCGCTCAACGGCGCTGATGTGCACGAAAACGTCAGTTCCACCCTGGTCAGGCTCGATGAACCCGAAGCCCTTTTGACCGTTGAACCACTTCACTGTACCGGTAGCCATAGAATTTCCAATCGTCTTAGCCGGCAACTGCCGGAAACCTCTTATAGCACTGAAAATAGTTTTTTTACAAACGGAGCAGAAAATATTTATTTCCGCTCAGCCAAGACAAGCATACTGCCAAGTTCATCAAGCTCGTGGCGCGGAATTTCCGCAGTGTTTCAGTCTAATCCACCACCACTGATTCGAAGAATCGCGGCGACAGGGCGGGCCCCCATTGAGCCAGATTTTCTTCCGTCGCCGGATAATCGCCCGCAGGCATATCCGCCGTCAAAAGGTCGCCATCGGCGTAATGTTCGAACATATAGCCCCAGGGGCTGCGCCAGTAATCGAAGATCTGGCTGCCAAGCAGATGACGCCCGACGCCCCAGGCTGGCTTGTAGCCCTTCTCCTTGAGCCATTCGTGGCCGATATGGACCGCATCGGGATCCTGCACCTCGAAAGAGGCGTGGTGGACATTGATGTCGCCGGGCGTATGGAGGGCGAAGATCGTGTGATGGTCCGCCGGGCGCTCGCCCCTGTCGCAGCGCAGGAAATTGCCGAGCGTGGCGGCCTGATCTCCCGGCACATGCAGCCGATCCGTGACCAGCATGCCCAGCGTCTCCTGAAACCAGCGCGCGCCAGCGTCGCCATCATTGAATTTCAGCACGCAATGACCCAGCCGCACCACCCGGGCGGGCTCGTGGTCGGGACGCTGGAAGGCCTTCACCCTTTGCTTTTGCATCGCGAAATTGACTGGCAGCGGCGCGCGCACCGGCAGCGGATCGGCCAACGCCATGCCATGGATAAGATCGATCCGGTAGCCGTCCGGCGCGGTGAGCCGCACGCGCTGGCCCCCGCCGGGGCCTTCGATCTCCTCCACGGCCGAGGCGCCCGGCAAGCGGCTTGCAAGGTCAAGATCGGCCGCCGAGCCGGCCAGCATGCCAAGGCCGGCGAAGCCCGGCGCGCCCAATTCGGTCACGTGGATGAATGGATAGGTTCCCGCGCCGCGCATATAGAGCCGGTCCGCCGTGCGGGCGGCCTCGACCATGCCGAAATCACGCAGGAATTGGGCGTGCAGATCAAGATCAGGCGCCCGATGGGCCACATAGACGATATCCTGCGCCTTGATCATCGCATCCTCCCCTGCTGCGCCATTGCGGCGTTCATGCCCCATTATGGCGCAAGCGGAGAATTTGCAAAGAGCGGCGATTCGCTCAGGGCCGCGTCTGACCTGCGCCGCGCACGCGGTAATTGAAGGAACAGAGCTGCTCGAGGCCGACGGGGCCGCGCGCGTGCATCCGGCCCGTGGCGATGCCGATCTCGCCGCCAAAGCCGAACTCGCCGCCGTCGGCGAACTGGGTCGAGGCGTTGTGCAGCACGATGGCCGAATCGACCTCCGCCAGAAAGCGCTCCGCCGCCTGCTCCGACTCGGTGACGATGCAATCGGTATGGTGCGAGCCATAGGTCGCGATATGGTCCATGGCGGCCTGCAAGCCCGCCACCACCTTCACCGAAATGATGGCTTCCAGATATTCCGTATGCCAGTCGGCCTCGGTGGCCGCGGTCACGCGCGCATCGAGCGCGCAGGCGAGCCTGTCGCCCCGCACCGCGCAACCTTTGTCGAGCAGCATGGCGACCAGCGGCGCAAGATGGGTTCCCGCCGCCGCCTCATCAACCAAGAGCGTCTCCGCCGCGCCGCACACGCCCGTGCGCCGAAGCTTGGAGTTCAGCACCAGCGATTTCGCCTTTTCGAGATCGGCGGCGCCGTCCACATAGACGTGCACGACGCCTTCCAGATGGGCGAAGACCGGAACGCGCGCGTCTTCCTGCACACGCTCCACGAGGCTCTTGCCGCCGCGCGGCACGATCACGTCCACATTGCCGCCGAGGCCCTTGAGCATCTCGCCCACGGCCGCCCGGTCGCGGGTGGGCACCAGCGAAATCGCGGCGTCCGGCAGGCCCGCCGTGCGCAGCCCTTCCACGAGGCAGGCGTGAATGATTCTGGAGGAATGGAAACTGTCCGAGCCGCCGCGCAGGATGGCCGCGTTGCCGGCCTTCAGGCAAAGCGCGCCCGCGTCCGCCGTCACATTGGGGCGGCTCTCGTAGATGACGCCGATGACGCCGAGCGGGGTCGCCACCCGCTCGATCTTCAGCCCATTGGGTCGTTCATAGGTGGCGAGCACCCGCCCGACGGGATCGGGCAGCGCCGCGATGTCCTCAAGCCCCTTGGCCATGGCCTCGACGCGCGCCTCGGTGAGCAGCAGCCGGTCGAGATTGGCCTTGCTGGCGTTGGCGGCGGCCGCCGCCTCCATGTCGCGGGCGTTGGCGGCGAGCACGTCCTGCATCGAGGTGCGCAGCAGCCCCGCCGCCACCATCAGCGCGGCGTTCTTGCGCTGGGGCTGGGCAAGCGCGAGTTGCCGGGCGGCGCGGCGCGCCTCTCGGCCCAGCTCCAGCATGCTCTGCGCCATGTCGCGCTTCTCGCCGCCGCCTTCGATCACCCTGAACTTGTCCACCATGGCCCGAACCCGTCTTTCAAACACGCCGCACCTTACCCCATCCACAGCCCGCGTCACAGAACATCGTGGGGCTTCCAAGGGGCCTTCAGGCCATTTCACCCGTTCGGCGCCCGTTGAGCGTGGCGAGAACGCGGGGAAGACTTAGCCTTGCGGGCAAGGCTGGAAAGCGCAATCATGCTTGCAACAATGACGGAGGAGGCGGCCGCAGCGCGGCGCTCCCCACAGGAGGAGCGCCCATGATCATCGCCCGCCGCAGCCTGTTGCAGGGAGGCGCAGCCCTTCTGACAACCCAAGCCCTCGCCCAGACTCGCGGCCGCGCGCGCATCGGCGTGCTGCAAACGGCAGGCGCCGGGCCCATGTATCTTGCGCTGGAGCGGGGCTATTTCGCCGCCGAAGGGTTGGACGCGGAGATTCTCAAATTCGACAGCGCGCAACCTCTGGCGGTGTCGCTGGCGGCGGGGGATCTCGATTTCGGCGCCACGAGCCTGGCCGTGGGCTTCTACAATCTGGCGGGTCAGGGCCTCATGCGCATCATCGCGGCGCAGGGGCGCGACAATCCGGGCTTTCCCAACAACGGCTTCGTGGTCTCTAACGAGGCCTGGGAGAAGGGCTTCCGCAGCTACAAGGACATGGCGGGCCATTCGGTGGGCGTCTCCACGCTGGGCTCCGCGCCGCATTATTGCGTGGGCCTGCTCGCCGACAAATATGGCGTGCCCATGAGCAAGATCGACGTGCAGACGTTGAAAACAAATCCCAATATCGTCGCCACCATAGCGGGCAACCGCATCGACGCCGCCATCACGCCCTCCACTTTCGCCTTGTCCCTGACGCGCAACAATCAGGGCAAGCTGCTGGGCTGGGTGGGCGACGAAAGTCCTTGGCAATTGGGCGCGGCCTATACGGCCACGAAGGTGGCCGATGAACGCGGCGAGGACGTGCGGAAGTTCCTGCGGGCCTACAAGAAGGGCATGGCCGATTACGCCGACGCCTTCATCGCTGCGGACGGTAAAAGGCGGGACGGCCCCACGTCGGAAGCCGTGCTCGCCATCTTGTCTAAACATCTCGACCAGCCCGTGGAGTTGCTGCGCGCCGGCATCAGCTATGTGGATCGGCAGGCCCGCCTCGACGCCCCCGACATCCGCCGCCAGGTGAGCTGGTACAAGGCGCAGGGTCTGCTGGAAGGCAATGTGGATGTGGAGACGCTGATCGACCGGCGATATGCGGAGCTGTTGCCCTAGGGCCGGCGATTTTTCGCCGGTAGCCTCCACCGCAGCCAAAGTCCTATTGCCAAGCGAAATGGAATTTCTGATGCTTGGTCTTGACCGTCCGGCTTTCGATCCGAGCCGCGCACACGCGAAACAGCGGGCCTGCGTGAGGGAGATTACCGATGTGCCATTTCTTCGCCTCCCAGTCGCCGGAGAGCTACGCCTTCGAGACCCGGTCCATCAGGCTCAACGGCCAGAGCACCAGCCTGCGTCTGGAAAAGATGTTCTGGACCGTATTGGAGGCGATCGCTGCGCGGGAGGGCCTCACCGTGCCGAAATTCGTCTCCACCCTGCATAACGAAATTTTGATCATGCGTGGCGAAGCCCCCAATTTCACCTCGCACCTGCGCTGCGTCTGCCTCGTGGCGCTGGAAGGCGGATTGCAGGCGCCGGGGGCTGGCCAGCGGGCGCGGGCGGCCTGAAATACAAATTTTCGCATGGTAGTAACCAGATAACACCTCGTCTGTCGCAGCTGACCTAGCTTTCGAACATGGGCGTGCGAATTGCCGCGCGCCTGGAGCGATGCGCGAGCGAGGGCTTATGGCGAAAGCGATCCATTCGATGATTCGCGTCTTGGACGAAGCGCGCTCGGTTCGATTTTATGAACAGGCCTTCGGGCTGATCGTCGCCGACCGGTTCGATTTTCCAGGTTTCACGCTGGTTTATCTGCGCAATCGGGACGCTGATTTCGAGCTGGAACTGACCATCAACAAGGACCAGACGACGCCCTATGACCTGGGCTCGGGCTATGGCCATCTCGCTTTCGCCGTCGATGATCTGGGCGCGGAACATGCGCGCTTCACGGCGCTCGGATTCGAGCCGCGCAACATGGTTGATTTGAACTACGAGGGCGCTTTGCTCGCCCGCTTTTTCTTCGTGCAGGATCCGGACGGCTACAAGATCGAGGTTCTTCAGAAGCACGGCCGTTACCGCTGAGGGAACGTATCGCCAAGACTGGTGCAAAGCGCGTCAAGCGCGCACCCGAGCAGGAGGGAAACAAGATGAACCATGATCATCAGCATGACCACGATCACGCCCCGGCGCTGACGCGCCGCAGCTTTCTGCAACGCTCCTCAAGCATCACGCTGGCCAGCGCGATCACCGTGACCACAGCGGGCGCCCTGCTCCATTCGGGGGAAGCCTGGGCGCTGGAGGTTTCCGCCCTCCAACCGCAGACGATGAAGACCCTCATCCTGCTGGCCCGCGACATCTATCCCCACGACCGCATTCCCGACCGCTTCTACGCCGTCGCGGTGAAGGGCCATGACGCCAAGGCGGGCAAGGACGCGGCGCACAAGGCCCTGATCGAGGGCGGGATCGCGGCGCTCGACAAGGCGGCGGGCGCCAAGGGCTATCTGGGGCTGGGCTGGGAAGACGAGCGCGTGAAACTGCTGCGCAAGATCGAAGGAACGCCTTTCTTCCAGACGGTGCGCAGCGGCCTGGTGGTCAGCCTCTACAACCAGCCCGACGTCTGGCCGATCTTCGGTTACGAGGGCGAGTCCTATTCCAAGGGCGGCTATATCGAGCGCGGGTTCAACGACATCGACTGGCTCTGAGCCGCTCCGTCGCGAATGAGTCCATTTTAAACAAGAATGAAATTGGGGAACGACCATGGCAGCGAAATATGACCTGAACGACGACCGCGTCGTCGTCATCATCGGTTCTGGCGCAGGCGGCGGCACGCTCGGCAATGAACTCGCCCAGAAGGGAGTCGATGTGGTGATTCTGGAGGCGGGCGCCCGCCACGAATACACGGATTTCCTGAATGACGAATGGGCCAGCTTTTCCCAACTCGCCTGGACCGACAACCGCACCACCTCCGGCTCCTGGCGCGTGTCCAAGAACTTCCCCAATCTGCCCGCCTGGATCGTCAAGGCGGTGGGCGGTTCAACCACCCACTGGGCGGGCGCCTCGCTGCGCTTCCAGGCGCACGAATTCAAGACCCTGACGACTTATGGCAAGCTCGCGGGCGCCAATCTGCTGGATTGGCCGATCACGCTGGCGGAGTTGGAGCCCTATTACGCCCGCGCCGAAGAAAAAATGGGCGTGACCCGCACGGGCGGTCGCGAGGGCCTGCCCGGCAACAACAATTTCAAGGTGCTGAAGGCTGGCGCCGACAAGCTCGGCTACCAGGAATGCCACACCGGCAATATGGCGATCAATTCCGCCGAGCGCGACGGCCGCAATTCCTGCAAGCAGACGGGCTTCTGCTTCCAGGGCTGCAAATGGGGCGCGAAATGGTCGACGCTTTATACGGAAATTCCGAAAGGCGAAGCCACCGGCAAATTGGAGGTCCGCCCGCAAAGTCAGGTGCTGAAAATCGAGCATGACAAGTCCGGCAAGGTGACGGGCGTCGTCTATGCGGACAAGGACGGCAAGATCCAGCAGCAGAAGGCGCGCATCGTCGCGGTGGCGGGCAATTCCATCGAGAGCCCGCGCATCCTTCTGAATTCGGAATCGTCCATGTTCCCCGACGGCCTCGCCAATTCATCCGGTCAGGTCGGGCGCAACTACATGCGCCACATGACGGGCTCCGTTTATGCGGTCTTCGAGAAGCCGGTGCATATGTATCGCGGCACGACCATGGCGGGGATCATCCGCGACGAGGCGCGCTTTGATCCCAGCCGCGGCTTTGTCGGCGGCTATGAGATGGAGACCCTGTCGCTGGGCATTCCCTTCATGGCCGCTTTTCTCGATCCGGGCGGCTGGGGCCGCAACTTCACCAGCGCGATGGACGATTATCCCAACATGGCGGGCATGTGGCTGGTGGGCGAAGACATGGCGCAGGAAACCAACCGCATCACGCTCAGCAAGCAGAAGGACAAATACGGGATGCCCGTCGCCGACGTGCATTTTGACGATCACCCCAACGACGTGGCCATGCGCAACCACGGCTACAAGCAGGGCAAGGCGATTTACGAAGCGGTGGGCGCCATCCGCACCCTGCCCACGCCGCCCTATCCCTCGACCCACAATCTGGGCACCAACCGGATGAGCGCCAAACCGCGCGACGGCGTGGTGAACGCCTATGGGCAAGCCCACGATGTGAAGAACCTGTTCGTGTCGGACGGCAGCGTCTTCACATCAGGCGGCGCGGAAAACCCGACGCTGACCATCGTGTCGCTGGCGATCCGTCAGGCGGAACATATGGCGGGGTTGATGAAGGCGGGGGTGATCTGAGGGGCGGGGGGAGATCCTACTCCCCCGCCAGCGCCATATCGTCCCGGTGGATCATCTCCGCGCGGCCCGGAACCCCCAGCACCGCCTCGATGTCGCGGGAGTTGCGGCCCACCAGTTGGCCCGCCTCGCCCGCGTCATAGACCACGAGGCCACGGCCGATTTCGGCGCCTGAAGGGTCGCGCAGGATCACGCAGTCGCCACGGTCGAAATTGCCTTCCACGCGGGTGACGCCTGCGGGAAGCAGGCTCTTGCCGGAAAACAGCGCGCGCGCGGCGCCTGCGTCCACATGCACCGTGCCGCGCGGCTCCAGCGATCCGGCGATCCATTTCTTGCGGGCGGTGACGGGCGTCGAAGGGGTCAGGAACCAGGTGCAGGGCGCGCCTTGCGCGATGCGGCGGATCGGGTTGGACACGCGCCCGTCCGCGATGATCATATGGGCGCCGCCGGTGGTGGCGATCTTGCCCGCCTCGATCTTGGTGCGCATGCCGCCGCGCGACAATTCCGACGCCGCCCCGCCCGCCATGGCCTCGATCTCGAACGTGATGCGCGGCACGACCGGGATCAGCCTCGCCGAAGGGTCGTCCTTCGGCGGCGCCGTGTAGAGGCCTTCGATGTCGGACAGCAGGATCAGCAGATCGGCGCTGGCCATGGTTGCCACGCGGGCGGCGAGCCGGTCGTTGTCGCCATAGCGGATCTCGGTGGTGGCCACCGTGTCGTTCTCGTTGATGACCGGCACGGCGCGCATGTCGAGCAGGCGGCCGATGGTCTCGCGGGCGTTGAGGTAGCGGCGCCGCTCCTCGGTATCGTTGAGCGTGACGAGAATCTGACCCGCGGTGATGCCGCGCTGGCCCAGAGCCTGCGCCCAGGTGCGGGCAAGCTCGATCTGCCCGACGGCGGCGGCGGCCTGGCTGTCTTCCAGCCGTAACGGGCCCTTGGGCAGCTTCAGCACGCCGCGCCCAAGCGCGATGGAGCCGGAGGAGACCGCCAGCACATCGGCCCCGCGCCCATGCAGCTCCGCCAGATCGTCCACCAGCGCCTCAAGCCACTCATGCTTGAGCAGTCCCGCCGCTTGATCCACCAGCAGGGATGAGCCGACCTTGACGACGATGCGGCGGAACGAGGCGAGGGAGGGCGTTGCGCTCAAGGGGCGGTCCTCAGGGATGCCAGGCTTCGGTGCTCTGGTCGCCTTCGGCCACCTTGGCCGCGTCGATGACCGACACAAGCGCGCGCAGGGCCTCCGTCACGCCCTTGTGGGAAGCTGCGGAGATCTGCATGGGCGCCGGGCGCTTCGCACCCTCGGGCACGGGCGGCCCATAGGTGCGCACCGCGCGCTTCAGGCGCTCCAGCTGCAATTTCAGCGTGTCGGGATCCACCGTATCGACCTTGGAGAGGGCGATGATCTCGGTCTTTTCCGAAATGCCGCCGCCATAGGCTTCCAGCTCATGGCGCACGACACGGTAGGCCGTGCCCGCATGTTCACCGCCGACGTCGATCAGATGCAGGAGCACGCGGCAGCGCTCCACATGGCCGAGGAACCGGTCGCCGAGGCCCAGACCCTCATGAGCGCCCTCGATGAGGCCGGGAATGTCGGCGAGCACGAATTCGCGCTCGTCCACGCCCACGACGCCCAGATTGGGATGCAGGGTGGTGAAGGGATAGTCGGCGATCTTTGGCCGTGCGGCGGAGACCGAGGCCAGAAATGTCGATTTGCCCGCATTGGGCAGACCCACGAGGCCCGCGTCGGCGATCAGCTTCAGGCGCAACCAGATGGTGCGTTCGATGCCGACCTGGCCGGGATTGGCGCGCCGTGGCGAGCGATTGGTGGAGGTGGTGAAATGCAGGTTGCCGAAGCCGCCATTGCCGCCGCGCGCCACCACATAGGACTGGCCGACCTCGGTGAGATCGGCGATCAGGGTCTCGTTGTCCTCGGCGAAGACCTGCGTGCCCACGGGCACTTTCATGCGCACGTCGGCGCCGCGCCCGCCCGCGCGGTTGCGGCCCATGCCGTGAACGCCGGTCTGCGCCTTGAAATGCTGCTGGTAGCGATAGTCGATCAGCGTATTCAGGCCATCGACGCATTCGATGATCACATCGCCGCCGCGTCCGCCGTCGCCCCCATCGGGACCGCCGAATTCGATGAACTTTTCGCGGCGGAACGACACGGCTCCGCCGCCCCCGTCGCCGGAGCGCACATAGACCTTGGCCTGGTCGAGAAACTTCATGCCTCTGCCTTTACCCCAGTCGGCCATCCGCTTCAATCGCGGACCCGGCCGGGCTGGGTCCGGTCAGGCGGTCTGCATCTGGGGCGGGAACAAATCCGCGCCGGTTGTGTCCGCCTCGGCAATGGCCGCTTGGCCCCGGGACAGAAGGAAACGATCGACGGCGATCGAGCCGCCACGCGCAGGCGCGAAATCGACCCCCGCCCCGACAGGGCGAAAACCGCATTTCGCCATCACACGCTTCGAAGGCGCATTGTCCTGCCGCGCGCAGCCATGGATTTCCGCCAGATCCGAGAGCGAAAAGACCATGTCGAGGAAAGCCTGGGCCGCCTCGCTCATGAGCCCCCGCGACCAGAAAGGCTTGCCAAGCCAATAGCCGAGATTTGGCTGCCCATCGCTTCTCAAATTCAGGCTGATGACGCCAATCAGCTCCGATGGTCGGGCCTTGGGCGCCAGCGCCAGAACAAGACCGGTCCCGCCCATATTGGCGGCACGCGCCTTCAGCACGAATTCCGCAGCCGCCCCGGGGGGATAGGGATGCGGAATATTGGCCGTCATTTCGGCCAGCTCGCGGTCGCCCGCAAGCCGCGCGATCAGCGCGGCGTCGGCGGCGCGCGGCCAGCGCAGCCACAACCGCCGGGTTTCCAGCCGAAAGACGTCGTCGCGCAACAAATCCGGGAACATGTCCTTGCTCCATCGAGATACGCGGCAGGCGAGAGAACCTGGGCGCGTGAAAAAAGGGGCTGATGACTCAACCCCTTCGCTCTCAGAGCTTGGACTAGCAGTCCTTTGTGACAGGACCTCGTCCACCGGGGTTGAAAACCGGTGGAGAAGATCTGGTCTCCACCTTATTCGGCGGCCATTTTGGCGGCCGGTACGACCATTACGTAGGATCGAGCGCCCTTTTTCTTGAACTCGACCTTGCCTTCGGTCAGGGCGAACAACGTGTGGTCCACGCCGATGCCAACATTGGCGCCGGGATGCCACTTCGTGCCGCGCTGGCGAATGATGATGTTGCCGCCGATGACGCTCTCGCCACCGAACTTCTTCACGCCAAGACGGCGGCCGTCTGAGTCGCGGCCGTTGCGGGATGAACCGCCTGCCTTTTTATGAGCCATGGAACTGCTCCAAACCTCGCGCCCGCGACGCCATGCGCCAGACCGGACTGATGAACCTGATGAAGGGCTTCATACCCTGTTTTCGACGATTGCGGAACCCGTTCAGGCCGCCGAAATCCCCGTGATGCGCACGATCGTCAGATCCTGACGATGGCCGCGCTTGCGCTTCGAGTTCTTGCGGCGGCGCTTCTTGAAGGCGATGACCTTCGGGCCGCGCGCCTGCTCGACGATCTCGGCGGAGACGGTCGCGCCCGCAACGAGAGGGGCGCCGACGGTCGTGGCTTCGCCATCGACCAGCATCAGCACGGTGTCGAACGTGATCTTGTCGCCGGGCTCGCCGACAAGAGTCATGACTGTAATGGTATCCTCAGCGGCAACCTTGTACTGTTTGCCGCCGGTTTTGATGACTGCGAACATCTTTCATCCTCGTGTTCGATCCAGCCTGTCCGGAATCCCGGCGGCCGGCTTCTTTGCAGTTGACCAGCGAATGCCTCCATTTCGCCGCCGGAAAGACCGGCGCAAACGAAAACACGCGGCCGGAGCCGCGCGGGAGACGGGTTCTAATGGCTCAGAGCCCCGGATATGTCAACCAAAACCGGGAGCTTGGGCGCCACAGGGCCGAAAATGGAACCGGGCCCCGAAGGGCCCGGCGCGTCAGGCGGCGTTGGAGCGGCGCGGCGGCAGACGATCCGCAGGCGGCATGGGCGTCGCGGGAAGCTCGATGTCGATCTCCAGCGTCGACATGGAGCCGGCGCCGCCCAGCTGAACCTTCACCCTTTCAGGATCAAACTCCACATGGCGGGCGATGGTGGCGAGGATCTCCTGACGCAGGATCGCCACCAGATCCGTTTGCCCCATGGCCAGCCGCTCATGCGCGAGCAGAATTTGCAGCCGTTCGCGCGCGACGGGGGCCGTCGATTTCGGGCGCAGGAAGCTCAGCAGTTTCATGCGGCCCTCCTGCCGAAAAGCCGACTGAAGAACGGCTTTTTCTGCCCCGGTATGACCATGGGCACACTCTCGCCCATGAGACGCCGACAGGCGTCGAGATATGCGCGGGCGGGCGCGCTGACCGCCTCGTTGAGCGTCACCGGGGCGCCGAGGTTGGAGGCCCTGAGCACTTCGTCGCTCTCGGGAATGATGCCCAGCAGCGGGATCGAGAGAATGTCGAGCACGTCGTCCACGCCCAGCATCTCGCCGCGCGCCGCCCGGCCTGCGTCGTAACGGGTCAGGAGAAGGTGCTTCTCCATCCGCTCGCCACGCTCGGCCATCAGGGTCTTGGAGTCGAGCAGACCGATGATGCGGTCGGAATCGCGCACCGACGACACTTCGGGGTTGGTCACCACGATCGCCTGATCGGCATGGCGCATGGCCAGCGTCGCGCCGCGTTCGATCCCGGCGGGGCTGTCGCAGATGATCCAGTCGAACATCTCGCGCAATTCGCCGATCACCCGCGCCACGCCCTCCTCCGAGAGGGCGTCCTTGTCGCGGGTCTGGGAAGCGGCCAGCAGGTACAGCGTCTCCACCCGCCTGTCCCGAATGAGGGCCTGCGAAAGCTTGGCCTCTCCGTTGGCGACATTGATGAAATCATAAACGACCCGCCGCTCGGCCCCCAGAATGAGGTCGAGATTGCGCAAGCCGACATCGAAATCGACCACGCAGACATATTGCCCGCCCTTGGCGAGCGCCGCGCCGATGGCGGCCGTTGAGGTGGTCTTGCCCACGCCACCCTTGCCTGACGTCACTACGACGACCCTACCCATGTTCCCGACCTCTCCCGACTCTATTCCAAAACGACGATGTGCATGTCCGCGCCATCCAGCCGCGCATGGATGGCGCGGCCCTCAAGCGATCCCATATGTTCAGCGGTCCTGTAGGCGCCGCCTATGGACAGGAATTCCGCGTGAAGCTTCTTGCAAAAGATGCGCGCTCCGGGTGCGCCCGACACGCCGGCCATCGCCCGGCCCCGCAAGGCTCCATAGATATGGATGGAGCCGCCCGCGATGACTTCGGCGCCGGAGGCGACGGCCCCGACCACGGTGACGTCGCCCTCCGGGAAGCAGATCGACTGGCCTGAACGCACATTGGCGTCGATGACCAGCGAGGCTGGCTTCGCCTCCGGTCTGGCCTCCGCCTGCGGGTCCGGCCTTGCCGTTTGGTCCAGCAGGGCGGTTGCGCTCGCCGGTCGCCCGCTGGTCACAAGCGGGGGCAGATCATCGCCCAGATGCTCGGGCGCGGCCCCCTCTACCGCCATCACCCGCAAATTGCGACGGGCCAGATCGCCGATCATCGCCCGATAGGCCTCGGCGCTGATCGTCAGGCCGGAAATCTCCAGCATGACGGGTTTCGCGTTGAAGAATCCGGGGGAACGGTCCAGCCAGGCGTCCATTTCCGCCAGCCATGCCGCCACCGGAGCTCTGGGCGTCAGCACGAAGGCGAGGAGGGAGCGGCCCCGGAAACTGATGGCTTGCTGCTGGCGCGGATGGAGGGTCACGAGGTTGATCCCGTTGCGTGTTCGTTAACCAATTCATCCTCACATGGTTAACGGACCGTTAATCGGGGCCGGGCGTGCGAAGACTTCCTTCAGATTCCTTTTCGAAACCTGAACATGTGGAGATCGCGCCACAGTGGCCTGTTGCGGTCGTTGCTTTTGTTGCTTAAACTTGGCTTCAGGAGGCAGGGCGATGAGGTGGCTTCCCGTCAGCGCGGATGATCCGCCACATGCGGCCGACCCGCCTGCCGGACGCATGCGGACGCTGGCGCGCGGCGTCTGGCGGCCGTTGACTGTGGCCGGGCGCGCGGGACTGAACCTGCTTTATCCTCCCTCGTGTCTGGCCTGCCATGCCGCCGCCAGCGCGCCCGATACGCTGTGCGCCGCCTGCTGGCGACAGGTGCGCTTTATCGAGCGGCCCTGGTGCGAGCGTCTGGGCACGCCCTTCGCACGGGATCTGGGGCCGGGGCTTTTGTCGCCAGAGGCCATGGCGGATCCGCCCGTCTGGGCCCGGGCGCGGGCTGTCGCCAGTTTTGACGAAGGCCCGGTGCGCCAACTGGTCTATCGGCTGAAATATTACGACCGGATGGAGCTCGCCCGCCCGCTGGGCCGCTGGATGGCGCGTGTGGGGGTGGAACTGCTGGAGGAGGCGGACCTGCTTGTCCCCATCCCCCTGCATCGGATGCGCCTCGCCAACCGCCGGTTCAATCAGTCGATGAGTTTGGCGCGCGCGATTTCGCAGGTCTGCGGCGTGCCGGTCGAGGCTTTCGCGCTGGAGCGGGCGAAGCGCTCACAGCCCCAGGTGGGCCTCTCGCGCATTCAGCGCGCGGCGAATGTGCAAGGGGCTTTCAGGGCGCCGGAGGAGAAGCGACGCCTGATCGCCGGTCGGCGCATTGTGCTTGTCGATGATGTGCTCACCTCCGGCGCCACCAGCAACGCCGCCGCCCGCGTCTTGCTGCGCGCAGGGGCCGCTCAGGTCGATCTGCTGGTCTTCGCAAGGGTGATCACCGGCGAAGGGGCATTGTGACGTAGGCGTGACTGACCATATATAAGAAATTGTCCTTGCAACGATCCTGGAACGCCAATGCCCGCCGTCACAATTTACACGAAACTCTGGTGCCCCTATTGCGACGCCGCCAAGGCGCTCTTGCAAAGAAAGAATGTCGCCTTTGACGAAATTTCCGTCGATGGCGACCCCAAGGCGCAGAACGCCATGGCCGAGCGGGCCAATGGTCGGCGCACCGTGCCGCAGATCTTCATCGGCGAGCGCCATGTGGGCGGCTGCGACGATCTCCATGCGCTGGAAACCGCCGGCCAGCTCGATTCCCTGCTCGCCTGAGCCCCCTTCATGATCAAATATGCGCTCGTTTGCGATCAGGGCCACACATTCGAGAGCTGGTTCTCGAATGTGGACGGCTATGAAACCCAGGTCAAGCGCGGCTTTGTGGAATGCCCGGCCTGCCAGTCGAAGCAGGTCGCCAAGGCCATGATGTCGCCTTCGGTCTCGACCTCACGGCGCAAGGAAGCGATGCGGGCGCAAGCGGCCTCCATCGAAGCCAGCGCGCCGCAAACCGCCCCGGCGCCGCCCCTCGCCCCCGCGCAGCCCATGGCGCTGATGGACGAGGGCCAGCAGGCCATGCGCGCCATGGTGCGCGAGCTGCATCAAAAGCTGACCGAGAATTCCACCGATGTGGGGGACCGCTTCACAAGCGAAGCGCGCGACATGCAGAGCGGCGAGGCTCCCGCGCGTCCGATCCATGGCCGCGCCACGCTGGAGCAAGCCAAGGCGCTGATCGAGGAAGGCGTGCCCGTCATGCCGCTGCCGACCCTGCCGGATGAATGGAATTAGACGCGCTTATCGCGAGACGATCAACGGCGCGCTCATGGGTTCGCCGATCTGTTCCCACACATTGGGATCGGTCTGGGACTGGCGTTTCACGAAACGATAGGGCAGCTCGTTCCAGGGCTTCACCTCATCGCGCATATTGTCGAGGATGAAATCGCCCCGGTCGCTTTTCACGGTCAGGATCGCATGGCCATCGCCATTTTCATCCTTGACGATGGTGACGAGCAAGGCTTGGCGTGGAAACCCTTCGGCCATCAGCAGCTTGCGCTTGAGGAGCGCATAATCCTCACAATCGCCGTAGCCGTCGGTGGGGATGTCCCAGCGGTCGACGACGTTCCAGTGGTCCATGTCGGACAGGGGCTGGATAAGGGCGTTGACCAGCAGATTGACGCGCAAAAGCTCGCCCCAGCTTTGGGTCGTCAGCTCCAGATCCTCGGCGGGCAGGACGCCCGAGGCGCATTCGGAAGCGTAGCGGTTGCAGAAGTCAGCCCATCCCCAGGGGGTCAGAGTCTGGTCGCCAACGGGAATGGAGGTCGCGTGGGCGAGCCGCTCAGGGTGCGAATGCTGGTTCGAGGCCGCCTGTCCGCCCAGGCAGGACAGCAGCAAGGACAGCGCAACAACGCTCCCCGCCAGCGCGGGGCGACCCAGAAGCACACGCATGTACTTTACCCACGCTCAAACTACGCCCTGATTTCCAGGCTCCCGGACCCGCAGCTGACGCCGCAGGGCCACCAGGTTGCGCTTGCGCACAAGCCATTGGTTAAGAAACCGTAAACGAGAGAAGCTTGGGCGTCACCCCTGCCGGGAGACAAATCCCGGAGCGTGGTTAATCCGCCTCAGTGCGATCGCTCACAAGCGGCGGGCGGACATCATGTAGTTGATGTCGGTGTCGCGCGAGACGCACCATTTGTTGCGCAGGGGCTGGAATACGACGCCCGCGCGGGCCTGCGCCGCCAGCCCGGCGTCTTCGATCGCGTCTTCAAGTTCGGCCGGGGTTATGAATTTTTCCCATTGATGCGTGCCCTTCGGCACCCAGCCCAACACATATTCAGCGCCCACGATGGCCAGCGCGAAGCTCTTGAACGTGCGGTTGAGGGTGGCGGCGAAGAACCAGCCGCCGGGCTTCACCATGCGGCAAGCGGTGGCGACGAAGGCTGGCATGTCGACCACATGCTCCAGCACCTCCATGGCGCAGACCACGTCGAACTGCGCCCCGTCATCGGCCAGCGCCTCGGCGGTTTGCCCACGATAATCAATGGTCAATCCATTTTCGGCGGCATGCTGGCGGGCCGCGCCGATCACGCCCGCGGAGGGATCGACGCCCGTGACCCTGGCGCCCGCTTTCGTCAAGGCTTCGCTGAACAGCCCGCCGCCGCAGCCGATATCAAGCACATCGAGTCCGGACAGGCGCGCCTCGCCCCGCGCCGCGATCTGCTCCTCGACGAAGCGCAGGCGCAGAGGGTTGATCTGATGCAGCGGCCGCATGGGGCCGCGCGGATCCCACCAGCTTTTCGCCAGCAGCTCGAACCGCTCGACGTCGGCAGGGTCGATGGAGGCTGATTGTGCTTGCATGGGGAACCGCTCCGGATGGAGAGCGGCTTTTACTTCCTTTCGCCTGCGCAGCCAAACAGGCGGTTGTCTTCTGCTATTGCGCGTTATATTCTACGAATCGTTATCTGACCTGTATTGCTGATCGGATTTCAGAATTTCCCTTCAGGCTGTGAGTGGTCGGAACAAGGCGCATCCAGCAAACAAGCTTTGGAACGCAGAGGCATCATGAAGCGTCCAATCAAGCCCTTCGTCGTCGAAGTGCGCAAGGGCCAGAAAAGCCAGAAGACCCAGAAGAAGAAAACCCCTGTGGTGGATTTGCTTCCGGTGGGCCTGGCCGACGAACAACCCCGTGAAAGCGACGCCCTACGCCGGGCTGAGGCCGCCCTTTTCGGCGGCTCGGCAAAGGCGGACACATCCGCGTCAGGCAGATCCGGCCGCATCCTTGAAACGATTCCTCTGGAAGAGCCGGAGATAGAGGCTCTCCAGGTCGAGACGAAGCGACGGGGCCGCCCGCCCGGGTCGCGCAACAAACCAAAGGAATTGCAGGAGGTCATCGTCGAGGCGCCCGCCGCGCCCAAGCGCCGGGGCCGTCCCCCACGCATTCTCGAAGGGTCGGTCCGCAAGGTCGAACTCACGCCCGAACTGGCCAACGCCGCGCTCGAAAGCATCGCCAGGGCGGGCGTGACGCGCCCTCTGGCGCCAATCATGTCGGCGCAAAAAGGTCGGGCGGCGCTCAGCCCCGGCAGGCCGAAGCGGGAGCCGCGTCCCGAGAAGCCTGAAAAATCTGAGGCGCGGCAGGCCAAACTACTGGTCAGGCAAGCGAAGCAACAAATCAAAGAAGCCAAATCCCAAGCAAGGGAAGCAAAACGGCAGGCCAGGGAAGCGAAACTGAAACCGGCATTGACCGCCGCTCCACGCCACTCGGCCCCCCGACACGCAGCTTCAGAAACCCTGCCAGGATCGGCCTCTCCCGCGCCAGCCCTGCGGCCCGTGAACCCGCTCGACACTCTTCCCCGGCTGATTCGCCTGGCCATGGAAACGGCGCAGGACGACCCTGCCGCTCTGGCGGCCATCCTTCAGCGTCCCCGCGCCGGGGAGCGCTGGAGACGGCGCCTGCGCGGCGCCGCCTTCTTCGCTTATGAGCGTCGCCAGCGAAAAACCAGCGCCGCCCCGCGTTGACAGGCGCGAACGCGGCCGTCATAGAACCGGCTCAACACGAGTCGGCGCCTCGCGCCGCGCTCGACTGACCTGCTCCAGGCAATCTAGACAAGCGTTCGGGATCAATGGCTCGCCTCGTCATGAAATTCGGCGGCACGTCCGTCGCCAACATCGAACGCATCCGCAACGTCGCGCAGCATGTGAAGCGCGAGGTCGACGCTGGCCATGAGGTCGCCGTCGTGGTCTCCGCCATGTCTGGCAAGACCAACGAGCTGGTCGCCTGGTGCGCCGACGCCTCGAAGCTTTACGACAAGCGCGAATATGACGCGGTCGTGGCGTCCGGCGAGCAGGTCACGTCCGGCCTTCTGGCCATCGCGCTTCAGGAAATCGGCATCGACGCCCGGTCGTGGCAGGGCTGGCAGATCCCCATCCGCACCTCCGACGCCCACGGCTCCGCCCGCATCGAATCGATCGGCGACGAGCGCCTTGGCGAGGGCTTCGCCCGCAAGGAAGTGGCCGTGATCGCGGGCTTTCAGGGAATTCACGAGGCGACGGGCCGCCTGACGACGCTCGGACGCGGCGGCTCCGACACCAGCGCGGTCGCCATCGCGGCCGCCATCAAGGCCGACCGCTGCGACATCTATACGGACGTGGACGGGGTCTATACGACCGATCCGCGCATCGTGCCCAAGGCGCGCAGGCTCGACCGCGTCGCCTTCGAGGAAATGCTTGAAATGGCGTCGCTCGGCGCCAAGGTGCTGCAGGTTCGCTCCGTCGAAGTGGCGATGGTGCACAAGGTGAAGACCTTCGTGCGCTCCTCCTTCGACGATCCGGCGGACCCCAGGCCCGGCACGCTCATTTGTGACGAGGAGGACATCGTGGAACAGCAGGTCGTCACCGGAATCGCCTTCTCGCGGGATGAGGCGCAACTGACCCTGCGCCGCGTGTCCGACAAGCCGGGCGTCGCAGCGGCGATCTTCGTGCCTCTCGCCGAAGCCAACATCAACGTCGACATGATCATTCAGGTCGTCTCCGACGACGCGAAATCCACGGACATCACCTTCACCGTGCCGCAGGCGGATTTCGAGCGGGCGCGCGCCATGCTCGAGGGGATGCATGGGGATATCGGTTACACGACCTTGCAGGGCGCGACCGACGTGGTGAAGATTTCCGCCATCGGCATCGGCATGCGCAGTCACGCGGGCGTCGCGGCCCGCGCCTTCAAGGCGCTCGCCGACAAGGGCATCAACATCCGCGCCATCACCACCAGCGAGATCAAGTTTTCGGTGCTGATCGACGCCGAATATACGGAGCTTGCGGTGCGCACGCTCCACACGCTCTACGGCCTCGACAAGGCCTGAGCGCTCCAGCGCGGTCAGAAATCGACCGCGCGGCCATCAATCTCCCAATCGCCGAAGCGCGAGGGGTCCAGCCCGCCGCGCCCGTTGATTTCGGTGGGCGCCGCCGCGCGGGCCTCGTCAGCGAGCCTGCGCCGTTCGGCGGCTTCCGCCAGAGCGCGCCGGGCCGCCGGGGAAAGTTGCTTTTCGGGCTGGCCGCTCTCTTGAGCCGGTCCGGACGCGTCCTGCTTCGGCTCGTCGGTCTGCATCGCTGTCCCCATGTGCTCATTCGTCTGTCCCCCATATAATGGATCGCGGCGAAAAGTTCAGCCATTCGCTTCGCCGGCGCAGGGGCCGCCCTGCACAGAGCCTTGATTCAGGCCAAGGAACAAGCGGCGCTCAAGCGCGATCTCCCACGCTTCCCTTGCCTGACCCTGCTGGCGACCCTATGAATCAGCCAATGGCTTCACGAATGGCGGATGTGATTCGGCGCGTGTGAGCACCGTTTTCAAATTCCAATCAGAAAAGTTGCATCGTGACGAAACCGCCCCGATCTTTTCAGCAGCGTCAGGCTCAGGCCCCCGTTCCCCCGCCGCCCGGACTGAACGCGAGACTGGTGGCCGCCAGCGTGTTGGCCGATGTGGCGGGACAGGGTTCCACCCTCGACGAGCGCCTCGGCGCCGAAACCTCGACCCGCATGACCGATCTGGACCCGCGCGACCGCGCGCTGGTGCGCTCCATCACCACGGTCGCCCTGCGCAGGCTGGGCACGATTCGCGCGGCGCTGGCGCGGTTTCTGGAAAAGGGCCTTCCGAAAAAGGCCGCCGCCGTCGAATGGACGCTGATCACCGCCGCAGCGCAAATTCTGTTTCTCGACGTGCCCGACCATGCGGCCGTCGATCTGGCGGTTCATGCGATCCGGCGCGACCCCAGAACGGCGGCCTTCGGCTCGCTGGTGAATGCGGTCCTTCGCAACGTGATCCGCGCGCGCGAGGAACTCCTTTCGCCCGCAGATCCCTTCATCGATACGCCCGCCTGGCTCGCCGCCCGCTGGCGCAAGACCTATGGGGACGAGATCGCCTCCGCCATCGTGCGCGCGCATCAGCTCGAGCCAACCCTCGACCTGACCGTGAAGCAGGATGCGCAGGCCTGGGCGGAAAAGCTGGGCGGTTTCGTGCTCCCCACCGGCTCGATCCGCCTCTTGAACCACGCGCCCATCGCCGATCTGCCGGGTTACGAAGAGGGCGCCTGGTGGGTGCAGGACGGCGCCGCGAGCCTGCCCGCCCGGCTGTTGCGCGCGGAGCCAGGCATGCGCGTGGCCGATCTATGTGCGGCGCCTGGCGGCAAGACCGCGCAGCTGGCCCATGCGGGCGCGCAAGTCATCGCCTTGGACCGTTCCGCCGAACGCATGAAGCGCGTCAGCGCCAATCTCGAGCGGCTGAAATTGCAAGCCGACCTGTCCATCGGAGACGCCTTGAGCTTTGAGGCTCCGGCGTTTGACGCAGTGCTGCTCGACGCGCCCTGTACCTCAACCGGGACCATTCGGCGCCATCCGGATGTGGCCTGGACAAAGCGCGCGAGCGACATCGCAAGCCTCGCCAAGCTTCAGGCTGGCATGATCGACCATGCGATTGATTTGCTGAAGCCTGGCGGCGCGCTGGTTTATTGCACATGCTCGCTGGAGCCAGAGGAAGGCGAGTTGCAGATCAGCGCTCTATTGCGTCGCAATCCTGATGTCGCGCGCGTTCCGATCACCGCTGACGAACTCGGCGTTCCAAATGTGTGCATATCCCCTGTCGGGGACTTGCGGACGCTTCCCTGCCATCTCTACGATGAAGATGCGCGGCGAAGTGGGTTTGATGGATTCTTCGCGGCGCGCGTCATGCGGCTCGTTTGAGTCGGCAACTGAATCAGTAGCGCCCGGGGGCAAGTGAGAGTGACGCAATCGGTCGCGGAACGGGTTCAGTTCGCCCGCTTGGTGGCTGGCCATGGAATGGGGTGGCTGCGCCGCGGCGTCGGCTTTCCCATGCGTCTCGCCGACCTTTGGGGTCTGGGCGGCCCTGAGCGCCTTTTGATCGCGCCACAGGATATGCGAACCGCAGATCCGACCATGGCCACCGATATATATGCTGGATATTTCGCCTTCTCCGGCAAGATGATCAACACCCATGGACGTTCGCCCTTCGACGTCGCGGCGCCATCGCCCGCATGGGCGGCGACGCTGGCTGGCTTTGGGTGGTTGCGTCATTTGCGCGCCGCTGACACGGCGCTGGCGCGCGCCAACGCGCAAGCGCTGGTGGAGGATTGGATCAATCTGAGCGGGCGCCGCTCGAACGCCTGCGATTGGGAGACGCGGGTCGTGACCCGGCGCCTATTGTCTTGGCTGAGCCAGTCGCCCCTCATTCTGGAAGGCGCGGACAGGCAGTTCTATCGTCGCTTCATGAAAAGCATCACCCGGCAGTCCGCGTTTCTGCAACGCCGACTGAACGAAGGGCTGGCCGGGGAGCCGCGCCTCTTCGCCTTGATCGCGCTGGCGGAATTCGGCCTGTGCGGCGAAGGGCTGGATGGGTTGCAAAAGCGCATGAGCCGTCTGCTCGGGGACGAGCTTGGGCGCCAGGTGCTCGGCGACGGCGGACATATCGGGCGCAATCCGCAAACGATCATTGATCTGTTGCTCGATCTGCTGCCCCTTCGTCAGGTCTATGCGGCGCGCGGCGTCAGCGCGCCCCCGCAATTGCTGAACTCCATCGACCGCATGATGCCAATGCTGCGGATGTTCAGGCTCGGCGACGGATCGCTCGCCCTGTTCAACGGCATGGGCCCGACCGCGCCCCATGACCTGGCCACCATTCTCGCCCATGACGACGCGCGCACGGCGCCTCTCATCAACGCGCCCTACAGCGGCTACCAGCGCATGGAGGCGGGCTCGACCATTCTCATCATGGACACAGGGGCCTCGCCGCCCGGCGATTTCTCGGATCGCGCCCATGCGGGATGCCTCTCCTTCGAATTTTCCGCCGGGGGCCAGCGGCTCATCGTCAATTGCGGCAGCCCGAACGAAAGCCGCGCCTCCATGCGCGACGCAGCCCGCGCGACGGCCGCTCATTCTACGGTGACGCTGGCGGACACGTCGTCGTGCCATTTCGCCAAGGGCTCCGGGTTCAAAAGCCTGCTGGAGGATCGAATCATCAGCGGCCCGGTCAAGGTTCCGGTGAAGCGGCAATCGGCGGAGGATTGCATCGCGCTCGAATGCAGCCACGATGGCTATGCGCGCCAGTTCGGCATTGTCCATTCCCGCAGCATTTTCCTCTCGACCGAAGGCGACCGGCTCGAAGGGGAAGACCGTTTGACAGGATCCGGGAGCAAGGCGGCCAAAGCAGCCAGTTACGCGGTGCGGTTTCATCTGCATCCGACCGTGCGGACCCGCCTGCTGGATGACCGTCTGTCGGTTCAGCTATCGACCGCCTCGGGTCAAACCTGGCTCTTTCAGGCGGAAGGATTTCCGCTGGCCATTGAGGAGAGCATCTCTTTCGCCAGCGCGGAGGGCGTGCGGGGCGCGGAGCAAATCGTCATCCACGCGAAACTTGCGGACAACCCCAGCGTCAACTGGACGCTGGAAATGACCTCTGGCGATTGAGCGGGGCGGCGCGTCAGTCGCCTTCAGCGACCGCCGAGACGGATCAGCGTGCGCGGCGCCCCTGCGACGCCCAGACCCCGGAAAGGCTTGCGCTCGACCGTGACGCCCTCGCCACGCTCGAAACGGGGCGCAAACCCCCCGCTCTTGCGCTCAACCGTGACGGAGGGCTTGCGCTCCACCACCACAGCCCGCTGACCACCTGAACGATTGCTGGCGAAGGTGACCTCAGGCGCCGGCGTCCGCTTGGCGGCGGCGGCCCGCACCGCCATTTTGGCGACCATCTCGCGAGCTTCTTCAATGGGGGCGCCCATGAGCTCGGCCGCAAATTCCGCCTGATGCTCGGCGTCATCCATGAAGCCTTGCGCAGCCAGAACCGCCTCCTCAAGGGTGGGGGGATCGTAGCGGACGCGAACGGGAGGACGGTTCTTCGCCTTGGAGGGGGTGGGGCGCATCGGCTTGTTCCGGTTTTATAGGTTGGCTGAAGCTAGTCGCGGAAGCAGGTCATTTGTGCAGTGCACAATAAAGCAATCCGCCCTTCAAGGCAAGATAATCCAGGCGAATCGGCATGAGCGGAGCTGAATGCCACGCCGCAGCGTCATGCGCCAGCCTAGCTGACGGATTTTTTCCTCAATTGATTTAGATCATTAGCATGATCTGACGTGGCGATCGGCTGGTCTCGCCTTTTGTCGCGCGCCACATCGTGGTAAGCGCCCGCGTGCTCAAACAGAATGCAGGGTTCCATGGCCACCGATCTCCGTCGCGTCTCGCGCGCGCTTCTGTCCGTCTCCGACAAGGCTGGCCTTGTCGATTTCGCCCGTGCGCTGAATGCGCTTGGCGTTGAACTGGTCTCGACAGGCGGCACATGCAAGGCCTTGGCCGACGCCGGCCTGCCCGTGAAGGACGTCTCCGACCTCACCGGCTTTCCCGAAATGATGGATGGGCGGGTGAAGACGCTGCATCCGGTGGTCCATGGCGGGCTGCTCGCCATCCGCGAAAATCCCGAGCATGAGGCGGCCATGCTCGCCCACGGCATCGGCCCCATCGACCTGCTGGTGGTGAATCTCTATCCCTTCGAAGCCACCGTCTCCAAGGGCGCCGGCTATGACGACTGCATCGAGAATATCGACATCGGCGGCCCCGCGATGATCCGCGGCGCGGCGAAGAACCACGGCGATGTGGCCGTGGTGGTCGAAGTCAGTGATTACGCATCCGTACTGGAGACGCTGGAAGCCAATGCGGGCGCGACCACCTTGGCCCTGCGCAAACATCTGGCCCAGAAGGCCTATGCGCGCACCGCCGCCTATGACGCGGCGATCTCCAACTGGTTCGCTGCGCAAATCGGCGAGGCGACCCCGGACTATCGCGCCATGGGCGGGCATCTGGCGGAGAAGATGCGCTATGGCGAAAACCCGCATCAGGCGGCGGGCTTCTACAAGACCCCCGAGCAGCGTTTCGGCGTCTCCACGGCGCGTCAGGTGCAGGGCAAGACCCTGTCCTACAACAACGTTAACGACACCGACGCGGCGTTCGAATGCGTGTCGGAATTCAACCCCGCGCGCACGGCCGCCGTCGCCATCATCAAACACGCCAATCCCTGCGGCGTGGCGGAGGGCGCCAGCCTGCGCGAAGCCTATGAGCGGGCGCTGCGTTGCGACCCGACCTCGGCCTTCGGCGGCATCGTGGCCCTGAACCGCACGCTGGACGCGGAGGCGGCTTTGGAGATCGTGAAGATCTTCACCGAAGTCATCATCGCTCCCGATGCGGACGAAGAGGCGATCCGCATCGTGGCGGGCAAGAAGAACCTGCGTCTGCTGCTGACGGGCGGCCTTCCCGACCCGCGCGCGCAGGGGCTCGTGCTGCGCACCGTCGCTGGCGGCATGCTCGTGCAGGGCCGCGACAATGCGGTGGTGGACGACATGGATCTGCGCGTCGTCACCAAACGCGCCCCCACGGCGCAGGAACTGGAAGACCTGAAGTTCGCCTTCCGCGTGGCCAAGCACGTCAAATCCAACGCCATCGTCTACGCCCGTCACGGCGCGACCGTGGGCGTGGGCGCGGGCCAGATGAGCCGTGTCGATTCCTCGCGCATCGCCGCCTGGAAAGCCTCGGAAGCCGCCAAGGCGGCCGGCCTGACCGAGAGCCTCGCCAAGGGTTCGGTCGTGGCCTCCGACGCCTTCTTCCCCTTCGCGGATGGGTTGCTGGCGGCGGCGGAAGCGGGCGCCACGGCTGTGATCCAGCCCGGCGGATCCATGCGCGACGACGAGGTGATCAAGGCCGCCGACGAGGCCGGGCTCGCCATGGTTCTGACGGGACATCGCCACTTCCGGCATTGATCAGAAGAACCATTCTGTTCATAAGGCGTTCACCAACAAGGCATATTCGTGGGTTCGGGCCTTCGGATCGGCCAAGCTTCACCTTAATTGCGGCGAAGCTTGGCCATGATGCTGCGCGACAAGTGAACCGGGCGGGAGGGACCGCCGCACTGAACAGGACTGGAATCAATGCAGATCAGCTTCACCAACGAGGTCGAGGGCGGGCGCGAGTTCACCCCCATCGGCCGCGTTCAGGCCGCCTCCTCCTGGCATGGGGCCGCACAGCCCGAGGGCGCGCAGGACCACCAGAAAGCCGCCCTTCAGGCCTTGATCGAAATGGCGCGGGAGTTTGACGCCGACGCCATCATCGGCGTGGACTATGGCTATGACGCGGTGAAGCTGGCGGAGCTCGCCACCGTCGAGCTGCGCCGCGTGTCGGCCACCGGCATCGCGGTCAAGCTGGCGAAAGCCGCCTAAACTTTCTCCAGCGGGCGGTGAGGCTGCGGCGGCAATTCGACGTCGATGGCGTCGCCCGGCGCAATGTCGCCGCCCGCAATCACCACGCCCATGACGCCGGATTTCATTCGCGCCTGCGGCCCGCTGCGGTCGATGAGCCGCTCCATCAGCCCCGGCTGGAACTTGTCGATCTGCGAACAGGGACTGCGCAAGCCCGTCACCTCGATCACCGCAGCCCCGATGCGCAGGCGCGCGCCGGTGGGCAGATCGAGCAGGGCGACGCCGCGCGTCGTCACATTTTCGCCGATCTCGCCCGGCTTCACATCGAAGCCCGCCAGAGCCAGTTCGTCGAACAGTTCCGCGTGAATCAGATGCACCTGCCGCAGATTGGGCGCGTGCGGGTTTTTGCGCACGTGATAGCTGTGTTGCACGGTGACGCCCAGATGGGCGTCGCCCTCCACGCCCAGCCCTTCAAGCAGGCGGATCGACATTTCATTGGGCTTGCTGAAGCGATGGCCGCGCGCCCGGCTCACGGCGACGACGCTGGGGATTTGAACAGTCTGCGTCATCCGCTCGCCTTCCTGCTACGTGTCGCTCGCCGCCATTTGCGCCGCCTGATGCTCGGTGATCAGCGGGTCGATCACATCGTCGAGCGCCTCGCCGGTAATGATCTTGTCGAGCTTGTAGAGGGTGAGGTTGATGCGGTGATCGGTCAAGCGCCCCTGCGGGAAATTATAGGTGCGGATGCGCTCCGAACGGTCGCCTGAACCCACCTGCGACTTGCGGTCGGCGGCGCGTTCGCTATCCAGCTTCTGCCGCTGCATGTCATAGAGCCGCGCCTTCAGCAGGCCCATGGCCCGGGCGCGGTTCTTGTGCTGGGAGCGCTCGTCCTGCACGAAGACGATGGTGTTGGTGGGCAGATGGGTGATGCGGATCGCCGATTCCGTCTTGTTCACATGCTGCCCGCCCGCGCCCTGCGCCCGCATCGTGTCGATCTTGAGGTCGGCCTCGTTGATGTCGATGTCCACATCCTGCGCCTCGGGCAGAACGGCGACCGTCGCCGCCGACGTATGGATGCGTCCCTGCGTTTCGGTATCGGGCACCCGCTGCACCCGATGCACGCCCGATTCAAATTTCAGCCGGGCGAAGACGCCGCGTCCCGCGACGCTGGCGATGACTTCCTTGAAGCCGCCAGCGGTCCCCTCGCTCGCCGAAAGCAGTTCCACCTTCCAGCCATGGGCCTGCGCATAGCGCTCATACATGCGATAGAGATCGCCCGCGAAAATCGCCGCTTCGTCGCCGCCCGTGCCTGCGCGCAACTCCAGAATCGCGCCGCCCTCGTCCGCCGCATCCTTTGGCAGCAGCGCGATGCGGATTTCCTGTTCAAGCGCGGCGATGCGCGCCTGCGCCCCGCCTTTCTCCATCTCCGCGAGTTCGCGCATCTCCGCGTCGAGCGCGGGGTCAGCGAGCATGGCGTCGACCCCCGCCGCATCCTCCTGCGCCTGCCGCCAGGCGCGGATGGCGTCCACGATGGGGTTCAGATCCGACAATTCGCGCGACAGGGTGGCGAATTCCGGCCCGTTGACGCCCTCGGCGAGGCGCGCCGACAGTTCTTCGTGGCGACGCAGGATGAGGTTGAGTTTGTCGTCTGGCAGCATGATGGGCTCGATGGGTCGGCGGGGAGGCGGAGGGTGAACGAAGGCGGGGCCGCAGCTAAAGCGGCACGCCCTTGGCCTCCGCATAGGCCCGCAGTTCGTCCCGGATCGAGGCCGCTCCATCCTTGTGCGCCAGCAGCTGCTCCATGAGGGCGCGCAACTCTCCCTCGTGAACCGCCAGAACCATCGCCTTGACCGGGCCGATGGAGGAGGGCGTCATGGACAGGCCGCGATAGCCGATGCCGATGAGGGCCATGGCCTCCAGCGGATGGCCGCCGATCTCGCCGCACAGGGTCACCGGCGTATTCGTGGCGGCGGCCTTGTCGGTGATCAGCTTCAAGGCCCGCAGCGCCGGCGCTGACAGGGGATCGAAGCGGCTCGACACGCGCTTGTTGTCGCGGTCGGCGGCGAAAAGATATTGCATCAGATCGTTCGAGCCGACCGAGATGAAATCGACGCGGGCCAGAATCTCGTCGAGCTGCCAGAGGATCGAGGGCACCTCCAGCATCACGCCAAGCTTGAGGGCGCTGGGCAGCTCGTAGGAATGGCGCGTGAGATGGGCGATCTCGCGCTGCACCAGATCCTTGGCGGCGTCGAATTCCGCCGCATGGGCGACCATGGGGAACATGATGCGCAATTCGCGGCCCGCGCCCGCGCGCAGCATGGCGCGCAACTGCGAGCGCAGCAGGCCCGGACGGTCCAGCCCGATGCGGATGGCCCGCCAGCCCAGCGCCGGATTCTCCTCCTCGAAGGTCTGCATGTAGGGCAGGATCTTGTCGCCGCCGATGTCGAGGGTGCGGAAGGTGACGGACCGATCCCCCACCGAATCCATGACGGCGCGGTAGAGGGCGATCTGGGCGTTCATGCGCGGGAAGGTGGACGCGACCATGAACTGAAGCTCGGTCCGGAACAGGCCGATGGAGGCGGCTCCCGTCTCCTCCACATGGGGCAGATCGACCATCAGCCCCGCGTTCATGTGCAGGTCGATCGTCACGCCGTCCAGCGTTTGAGACGGCGCGTCGCGCAGCTTGCGATATTGCTCCTGGCGACGGGCGCGCAGGCGGGCTTTTTCGCCATAGGCCGTTTCCACGTCCGGCGGCGGACGCAGCTGCACCTCGCCGCTGGACCCATCCACGATGATGGCGTCGCCCTGCTCCACAAGGTCCGTGATGTTGGCGATGTCGCCGACGGACGGAATGCCCAGCGCCCGGGCCACGATGGCCACATGGCTGGAGGGGCCGCCCTCTTCCAGCACGAGGCCGCGCAGCTTCTTGCGATCATAGTCGAGCAAAGCCGCCGGGCCCATGGTGCGCGCCACGAGGATGGCGTTGTCGGGCAGATCGTCGTTCGCCGTGACGAAGGGCTGGCCGGTGAGCTGATGCAACAGGCGATTGGCCAGATCGTCGAGATCGTGCAGACGCTCGCGCATATAGGGGTCGGTGCGCCGTTGCAGCTTGGCGCGGGCGTCGTTCTGCACGCGCTCCACGGCGGCCTCGGCGGTGAGGCCCGTCATGACGGCTTCGCGCAGGCGCCGCAGCCAGCCCTGATCATGGGCGAACATGCGGAAGGTTTCCAGCACCTCGCGATGCTCGCCAGGGCCTGCCTGATCGCCGCGATCAATCAGCTTGTCGATGGAGTCGCGCACGGCGCTGATGGCGTCTGCGAGCCGCCCCTCCTCTTTCTTGAGGTCTTCCGCAACGATGTGTTTCACCACCACGCGCGGCTCATGCAAGATCACATGGCCAAGGCCCACGCCTTCGGCGATGGCGGAGCCCTTCAGCGCAATGGGACGGCGCAGCGCGATGTCGGCGCCCGGCCGCACGATGGATTGCAGCTCGCCCGAGGCGATCATTTCCGCGATGAGCATCGCGGTGGTCTGGAGAACCTCGATCTCCTCCTCGGAATAGGTGCGGCGCGCGCGGTTCTGCACCACCAGCACGCCGAGCGTGTTGCCGCCCCGCAGGATCGGCACGCCGAGGAAGGAATGGTAGATCTCTTCGCCCGTCTCCGGCTTGTAGGAGAAGGCGGGATGGGACTGGGCGTCGGCGAGCGCCAACGGCTCGGCGCTCTCGGCGATGAGGCCAACGAGGCCTTCGCCCGCGCGCATGGTGGTCAGATGGACCGCCTCGCGGTTCAGGCCCTCGGTGGCGAACAGCTCCAGCCGTCCGTCAGACCGCAGCACATAGACCGAGCACACCTCGGCGACCATGTTGGATGCGATGTGAACGACGATTTTGTCCAGACGCGCCTGTGGGCTGACCGGCTCCGCCATGACTTCGCGGAGACGGCGCAGCAACAGCCGCGGTCCGGCAAGTGCGCCACGCAATGGCATCAATCCCTCTCAGCGCCGCAGGTCATGGGCTTTGCAACGCGACTACTCAACTCGATGGCGGGCTTGCGCGCAACCATCCCCATGAGAGCCGTATAGGCAAGGGCCGACCGCCCGGCAAGCGTGACGGGAGCCATACCGCGCCATGCGACGCAGGAAAGACGAAGAATTCGACAAGGCTGGCCCGCAAGGGGGCCAACGGCCCCGTTGCGGACCTGTTTGCGCGCCCGCGCCTATCGCACGGCCACAACCGAGGTTCCCACCGATACGCGGTCGAAAAGATCAACCACATCCTCGTTATACATGCGGATGCACCCGAACGAGGCCGCCGAGCCGATGGAGGCGCGCATGGAATTGGTGGTGCCATGGATGGCGATCTCGTCGCGATCAAGGGTCAGGGCGCGCGCCCCCATGGGATTTCCGGGCGAACCGCCCCGGATCAGATTGGGCAGGCGCGGATTGGCCTGCTTGACCATGGCTGGCGGCGCCCAGTCCGGCTGGACGAACTTTCCGTTGATTCGCGCCCAGCCCGACCAGGCCTTGCCGGACATGCCGACGGCGATGGGATAGGCGAGCGCCATCCCATCGCCCTGAAGGAGGAACAGCTTGCGCTGGCTCTGGCTGATCACCAGCGTGCCTGCGGGCAAACCGGCCTCTTCGGCGGGTGCCCGCATCATGGCGGGCCGCGCCTGCGACGCGACGGGAAGCGCGAGCAGGACGGCGAGTCCGGCGATCGCGGACAGGGAAAGCGAAGAGAGGGACTTGCGGGGTGACGTCATGGAGTGGATCCCGGCTGAGTGGCTTGACGGGAAATCAATGGCCAAGCCAGACGACGGTTCCCGCAAGCTGGACTGGATGGCCGGAAAGGGTGCGGTCATGCGCCGATTGGACGAGGCGCCTCCAAATTGCGGCGCCTGCGCCCGTTGAAGGGGGACCGCAGGTGGTGCTACAAGGCGCAGCGCGGTTCCGTAGCTCAGCAGGATAGAGCAGCGGTTTCCTAAACCGAAGGTCGGAAGTTCGAGTCTTCCCGGGACCGCCAGATTTGCAGCCTCCGCCGCGACCCGTCCGCCCATCCGTGTCCTTGCGCGCGCTCTTCGCCCCCGCAGACGCGCCAAAATCCATCCTTGAGCGGGTTCATGGCGGGAGAGTTCCTGTCCCCGATTGCGCCCTTGAGTTCCGGTCCATGCGACGTAAAAAGCCAGACGATTTGGCGGGCGGGAAATGGGGAAAGCCAGACAATAATTATGTGTCAAGGCATATGGCGGGGGAAGGGGGACGCGAACTGAACTCGCTTGGCGGGGAGCCGAGAAACCCTTCGGGGTCCTGCGGGGAGGTTAAATTGGGGGCAAGCGCGCAGGTTTTCGATGGGGCCCGCCGGGTAGAGACGACCACAACCAGACGTCAGGCGAAGTCCCTCTTTTCATAAATCGTGACTATCTTCTTGCCGTCCCAAACATAGCAGAGATGGCGCTCCTGGCGACAATTTGACAGAAGGCGTGGGCGGAACACAGCTGCGCACTCGCCACCTTCATGACGCACGCTTAGATATAGAATTCCGTTGGATCCATCGTCCCGGAGTTCAGTGGCAAGTGCCTGCGACATGCCGTAACTGCTGGGGTGGTAATAAGCAGCGTGACTTTCTCGCATCTGGCGGATGTCATGGAACTCGCCATTCAGATCGACGGCATAGACACGCATGTCGAGTTCTTGTGCTGGTTCATCAGTTGCCTGGAGGAACCTGATACGATGGTAGCGGGTCTCAGCAACGGCCGTCTCCACTGTCAAGCTGGCGTAAAAAACCCCATAGTCGCCGTTTGTGAAGCGATCTCCTTCTGGGTTTAAGTGCGTAAATGCAGCCATAATTGGCGTCGTGCCGGGACCAGAGACCCGATCCTCCGGCGCAACAAGGAAGATGTCGCCAACCTCCTCCCGGAGTCGGTCGTTCGTCATTGCTTCGATCTGATAGATGGCTTCCAGATCGCGGGGATCCGTGACGTCTTCAAATAGACTGATCGGCGGGAATCTGCTCGGCACGATCCGGAAGCAAGGACGCCAAGCTACGTGTGTTTTGGGGATTGCCGCCATTATCCGCGCTGCGCATCAATGTATTGGCGCACGACATAAAGATCCGAGACATTGCCGGAAGCCATTCGTTCTATGGCGGAACGTCCACCGAAGATCCCTGCCTTGTTAGGCTTACGTAACCACTGATCTGCAGTCTTGGGGAGAAGGATTTGCAGTCCTTTGTATATGCCCAGGATGTAGGAGATGCGCTCCAAAGTATCCTTGGGAACGGCCGCGACTGCACCGCGCTTCCACGATTGGAATGTGGACCGGCTCTCAAGCCCAAGCAGGCGCATCTGTTCCTGTTCTTTGAGGCTCCAAACCTCTGCAATGCGGAAAAAGGTCCGTAAAGCAGGTCCTGTAAGGTCCTTGCGATCAAGCGCCTTGGCGGTTGATGTCTCTGACATGATTGCTATCCCCTCGACCAGCCATATGTTCATATTTCTCGTAAAAGTCAATAATATCCATAAAACTGAACAATGGTCACGCCCAGGTCAATTATGCTGCAAAAAGCTAAGATCATGTCTGGGCATTGTCTAGCCAAGACTGCTTCGCTGGTGGGCGATGATCGTGAAAACCAGTGACTGGCCATGAAAATTGGATATTTTCTCCCGACATACCGAAAAACAATAATGTGGAAGTTCACAGCCTGTTTCTCCCCGAAGTCCCAGGAACTCCGTTTATCGTGATGAAATCGGAGCAAAACCTGCGAATCCCGTCGATGCTGCCAGGCATCACGATTTGATGCCGCCTAGGTCGCGAGCCGTACAGGCCGATGGATTTGTGTCATCGGGCTGGATCTTGGGTTCAACCCACCAGCTCGTGTACTCCCTCGTCGGTCACGCCCCGCTCTCCTGCGCAGCGCCCCCGCCTGTCCAGATACTGGCCCCGCTGACTTGCGCTCCAGCCCGCCGAAAACCTGTGCGTTTACGCTGTGGGCCGCCAATGGGTATCTGAAAAGCTCACCGAGACAAACTAGCCCCGCCTCAATCCCGAGGTCTTTACGGAGGTTAGCATGTTAGTAAAGCATCTTAATCAGGTCGAACTCGCCAAACGCTGGACGATATCGCCGCGGACCTTAGAGCGCTGGCGGTTCCTCAAAACGGGGCCTTACTACCTGAAAATTGGGGGCAGGGTGGTTTACAGGGTTGAGGATGTCGAGGCGTACGAAGACGAAGTCATCAGAAGGACAACTTTCGAAACGACTCCACCGGCTAACACCATAATCAGACCTTTCAGATAATAGGCGCCGGCAACCCGCAAGTGGCGTTGGCGACTGGCGGGTTGCTTCCATGCTTTCAGGTGGAAGCTATCAACGGCGCCACCAGAAACGGCTAATTACACTTCGTTTAGTAATTTCAGAGGGTTACTCACCAATTTTGTCGGAAAGGTCAGTTACGCCTTCGTCAATCCGTGTGATACTTCGAACAGCCGCCAGCAGCTCGATTATCGCCTCCTCCGCCGCAGCCAACTTCAGGGCCGCCATGAGATCCTGACGGCCGGCCATCACCAGAAATGTTGTCAAAACCTCATCCGAGCACTGTACGAGGACCGCAAGGTGCGCTCCACTCGGGCCATAGCGCCCGGAAAACCAGTTCTTCACGGTCTTCTCGTTGGCCCCAGTCCAATTGGCTACGATTTTTATGCCTGCACTGCCTTTCCCGGCCGACCGGCGCAACGCAGCGGCGATCTCACCAGCAAAACTGCCAGCATGCTGAACTGCGACGGCAGGTGCATGCCCGTTTCGGCCTGGAAAGAACTTGCCCTTTTTCGGAAACGACATTCCATCCTCCTTGGCTCTACATAAGCAAGGAGATTTGAAGGGATCACGATGCGGGGCACACGATGGCCGCCGTGAAAACGAGAGGATGGGCGGTTGAGTGGACGATATGCGAAAACTCCGCAGACAGGTGAACAAGATGCCGACAAGGACATACCCGCTGTCGCCTACGTCCGCATGTCCACCGATCACCAGAAGTACTCGACCGAGAACCAGTTCGACGTCATCCAGAATTATGCCAACACACGCGGCCTGACCATCTTGCGGGTATTCGAGGACTCCGGCCGTTCGGGGCTACGATTAGACGGACGCGAAGCACTTCAGAAACTGATGTCAGAGGTAAAATCCGGCCAAGCGGACTTTAAGGCCATCCTTGTCTATGACGTAAGCCGCTGGGGTCGGTTTCAAGACGCTGATGAGGGTGCCTATCATGAGCATGTATGCTCACGGGCAGGAATCCGGGTCCATTACTGCGGTGAGCAATTCGAAAACGATGGTAGCATCGGTTCAAACCTATTGAAAACCGTCAAGCGAGTGATGGCGGGCGAGTACAGCCGCGAACTTTCCGTCAAGGTCTTCGCGGGTCAGTGTCGCCTCGTTGAACTCGGTTTCAGACAGGGAGGTGCTGCTGGTTATGGGCTCCGCCGCGTCCTCATCGATGAACATGGTACGCCCAAAGGCGAGCTCTCGCGCGGCGAACAGAAAAGCTTACAGACCGACCGCGTCATTCTGCTCCCCGGCCCCGATGAAGAGCAGCGCATCGTGCAGTCGATGTACCAGATGTTCGTCAACGAGAACCGGCCCGAACGTGAAATTGCCGAACACCTGAACGCTCAGGGATGTCGCACGGATCTCAACCGACCATGGACGCGAGCCACTGTTCACCAAGTCCTGACGAACGAGAAATACATAGGCAACAACGTTTTCGCCAAATTCTCATTCAAGCTGAAGCAGCGCCGCGTCCAGAATTCGAGGGAGATGTGGATTCGTGCCCAGGGTGTTTATCCCGCCATCGTCGATACCACACTGTTCATTCGCGCCCGAGAGATCGTCGATGCACGGAGCCGACATTTCACAGATGAGGAGCTCCTCGCTACTTTGCGAGATATTCTCGTCCGAGAGGGAATGCTATCCGGCCTCACTATCGACGAGCAGGACCACGTCCCCTCTTCAAGCGCCTACAAAAGCCGCTTTGGGAGCTTGCTGCGTGCCTATCAACTGATCGGATATGAACCGGAGCGCGACTATCGCTACATCGAAATCAATCAGGCCCTTAGGAAAAGCCACCCTAAGGTCGTCGCGGAGATCATTAACTGCATCGCTCGTTCCGGCGGTAGCGTAGTCCCCGATCCCAAAACCGATCATATCCGCGTCAATGACGAATTCACGATTTCGGTCGTTTTATCGCGCTGTCAAGAAACACGGACAGGCTCTTTGAGATGGAAAATTCGGCTTGATACAGGTCTTGTTCCCGACATTACGATTGCTGTCCGCATGGACGAAGCAAACGAAGCGCCGAGGGACTACTACCTCCTCCCCAGCATCGATATGACGCGCGATCGCCTTCGGCTCTCGGAGCAAAACGGCTTCTCTCTCGACGCCTATCGGTTCGAAACGCTCGACTTTTTCTATGCGCTTGCTGGACGCGCGCGAATTGCGGAGGCTGCATGATGGACCATGGAAATGATGTCACTTCAGAGAAACGCATTGTCCATATTCCACCCGAGCAGATTCGAGTACTCAATCCTCGGGTTCGTAATCGCCGCACCTTCGACGAGATTGTAGAAAATATTTCTCGGGTTGGCTTGAAGCGGCCAATAACCGTCAGTCGACGCGCTGATACGGACCCTGTCCAATATGATCTCGTATGCGGTCAGGGCCGCCTTGAGGCCTTTATAAAACTAGGCCAAGGGACGATCCCCGCCATCATCATCAATGCCGACGAACGCGAATGCCTTGTCATGAGTCTCGTAGAAAACTGCGCGCGGCGCCAGCACAAGGCTATCGACATTATGCGCGAAATTGGTGCCTTGCGAAAGCGTGGCTATAGTATCCGGCAGATCGGGGATAAGATCGGGTTTTCGTCGGAATATGTGAATATGATCGCCGGTCTCCTCGACCGTGGGGAGGAGCGCTTGGTGTCAGCAGTCGAGATGGGTGTCCTACCTCTCGGTCTCGCAGTCGACATATCAAAAGCCGCAGATGAGAATGCACAGCGCGCCCTGGTAGAGGCCTATACGGAAAAGAAGTTGCGCGGGAAAAAGCTCGCGACCGTGCTGCGGCTATTGCAGCAGCGCCAACGGCGTGGGCGTCATCTGAGGGATACCGGCATGGGGCGCAAGGAAGGCTACAAGCGGCCGCTTACAAGCGATGCCTTGGTGCGGGCTTACCGACAGGAAACAGACCGCCAGAAGCTAATGATCAAGAAGGCGGAACTTACGCAGGGCCGGCTGCTATTTGTTGTGGAAGCATTCCGCTTGCTGCGCGATGATGAGAATTTTCTGACGCTACTGCGCGCTGAAGGACTGGAAATGATGCCCACCTATCTCGAAGATTCACTCCAGGTTCGGTCTCCAGCATGACAAAGAACACCCAATCCAATGGCGCTGACGTATCTGTGGGCTTCGAAGGCGATTTCATCAGATTATCTATCGACTCCATTTTGCCAATCCGTTCCTTTCCAGCTGCAGTTAGGATCAGCAGAAAATTTAAGCAAATCGCTGCTTCAGTGCGGGAAGTCGGGCTCGTCGAACCACCTGTCATTGCGCGTAGCCCTGGCCAACCAGGAAGCTTCCTACTGCTGGATGGCCATCTTCGCATCGAAGTTCTGAAGGACCTCGGGATTTTGGAGGTCGATTGCCTTGTATCAACGGATGACGAGGCTTTCACCTACAACAAGCGGATCAGCCGCTTGTCGCCCGTGCAGGAACACCGGATGATCGTAAAGGCGATTGAGCGCGGGGTGTCGGAAGACAAGATTGCGAAAGCGCTCGACATCTTACCCCAAAGCGTCAGGCGAAAGACCAAGATGTTGGATGGGATCAGCGATGAGGTCGCCAGTATCTTGAAGGACAAGCAGTGCCCAACTGGTGTCTTCGAAATTCTCCGAAAAATGAAGATTCTTCGGCAGATCGAGACCGCCGAGCTACTTGTAAACGCAAATAATTATTCCATTGCCTATGCGTCAGCCATTCTCGCCGGAACCCCACAGGCCCAGTTGGTCGATAGCTCTAAGCCCAAGCTGCTGAAACGGATGACGCCAGAGGCAATGGCGCGGATGGAGGGGGAGCTTGCTCGGTTGCAGGAGAGCTTCACGTCCATACAGGACTCCTACGGCCAGGATCACTTAAAACTAACCGTCATCAAGGGATACGTAGCCAAGCTCCTCGGCAACGCCCGGATAGTCCGATACTTCATGCAGAATCGGCCGGATTTCATGGCAGAGTTTCAGACCATTGCAGAGATGACGTCGACACTCCCCCCTTAAGCGTTGCAAACGGGCTAGTGCAGGATGGGGACCCGGACCCGACAAGCGCGGGGACCGCAGGAGACGCCGCACGGTGGGGCGGATCGAGCGCGGCTGTGGGGACGACGGCGAACCCGTTCAGAGCCCACTAGGCCAGCATGAGCTTTCGCTGGCCGTATGGCTGAGGTTCGTCAGCCGTAAGGTATGTGGGCGTGCTGGTTGAGCGCTGTTACGCTCCTGGCACGCCCCGTCAATCGGAAGATTCGTTTGGGGGACATATACCGATTGGAAGACATTGAAGCCTTCGTCATCGCCTCTTTAGGCCTGCGACAGTCGTTCCGATGCCGTGTGTCGAAAAATATTACATAGCGCTCGATCCGCTAACCCAACCTCGGGTTTTATCGTTCCTGGTAGGCGGCGGGCATTACCAACTTGCGGGATCTAGAGTAGGGGCGGGTGACGGTCGCTCGAATTGGGCTGGACGCAAGCGTACCCAAGCGGCGGATCGCATCTAACTGCTTAGAAGAGAAGAGTTTTTCTAGGCTGGAATGTCGATTCCAGCGGATCCCAGGGAGGGTCTTCGGGCTAGAGAGAGTTCGTTCGCAACGCTGCGTAATGGCGGAAGGGGTGTCCGCCAGATAACTTGGAATAACAGCTACTTAGAATAGCTGTTATCTTTTGTCCCCTCCTTCATCCCCGCTTTTCTCGGCGGTATGGATCGATCGGATCTGAACAAGAAGACGAAAGCTCCGGATGCCGAGTCCTGTCTAACCCCCTACAAATGAATATTCGCTCCCACCCCAATCAACCCCACAGCCGCCGACGTATCTGTGGGCGTCACAGCTAGGGCAATTGCCATCCCCTTGGTAATGGCATCTGTGGGGGAGCTGTAGTCCAGTCCATCAGTGACCGCGGCCTGATAGCCGACAGCGATCTTATTGTTCAGAAGCTGCGGGAC
>CAIUWR010000075.1 GCA_903902915.1 uncultured Hyphomicrobiales bacterium
ATCGTCAGTGACAGATACTGAACTTGCTCAAATTGAAGACCTGTTGAATAATCGCCCTCGGAAACGACTGGCGTTCAAAACACCACACGAACTTTTCAGTCAGTCATTAAACCGTGTTGCACTTCGAATGTGAATCTAGGTTTACTTTATCCGCTTTTCTTGGTGAGCATCCTTATTAGCGTCCTGTCTTTCAATATGAAATGATGAAACAGAGCTGAGGTCGAATGAACAACTATCAGTGTCATCAATCCAAAGGCAACGTAATGATGTGCTGCGGTCGCTCGCTGCTCCATCACTATATCGGGTGTAAGCAGTGATGGAATACTCCACCCAAAAATGTTGATTGGAATTGGAATTATCGACAGAGACGCCATAGCATAACCAGAGGCTACCAGAAGAATAAGCAGGAATAACATAAGAAGCTGGTTTGCACGTGATACACAGATCATCAAGCCGGTTCCCAATATCTTGGGTCGTTGAGCGAACAGCCTCCATAAAACACGGGTGATTAGAAGCAAGCCAAAGAGAAATCCATAACTTTTATGAAGTTGGTACAATTCGAATTTCGGACCGCTATCTCTGATTATATTCACCATCACAAGGCCAACCCCGATCAGTGCAAAGATCCAAACAGCACTGAGCCAATGAAGCAAACGCGAGACCGCGTCCCATGTGTCTGGTGGCTCTTCAGTTTGGTTGCTCATACTGTTCCGTTGTGATTTCAATCCCTACAGCATCATCAATGACTGGAATGCCGGTAGTCATGCCATATTTGGATCGGTTGAAAGTACCTATGGCTTTATAGCCAAGACGGCCTTTCTCGGCGAGCCCAGCCTCGACAAGGACATCGAAGGTCTCTGGATGGGTGACACCTAGTACTGTCATGTTTCCAGTGACCCGAACAGTCTTTGCAGAGGTCTTCTCTATCGCCGTTGAAGCAAATGTCGCCTCTGGAAATTTGTCAGAATTGAAAAAAGCTGAACTTCGTATCAACGCAGCCAGAAGATCAGAGCCAACATCTACAGAGCCTGTTCTGACGGTGAACGTCACGCGGCTCTGTCTTGGCTTATCGAAATCCACGATAATTTTTCCGTCAAACTCGTGGAAGACTCCAACTGTCTTTGGCCAACCCGTAGCATCAACAGCGAAAGAGATTTTGGTTTTCTTTGGATCAATGACCCAATTCGACCGCCCCGTTGCAGCACTTAAGGTCACCGCCGCAGCCACCGAGCATAATAGCAAGCGAAACGGCAGCCTGATTTTGGCCGTTCTATAGGTCAAGTGCTGGCTGAGATTTAAGTCAGCCAAGTGAGGTGTTTGCCTCATTGAACGGAAAGTCTGTTGTTAGCGACTTCCATCCTTGAAGAGTGGGGGAGAATTCTTGATTTGTGTGGATCCGATTTCCTGACCTTGGCTTGCACTGGAGACTCCAGGCAAACATTTTCGCCATGTCTAACTGAGAGACGACTTTCCTGGGTTCGGAAGCGGGTTGAGCCCTTAAGCCATCGCATGGCTGGATTGACCCAAAATCACCGCACTCAGAGCAAGGAACTACATGTTCGGGCAAGAAGGCTAGACCGCTGAGGGCTTCCAGCCGTTTGCCCTCGGGATCCGCGAGCGCCGCCAGGCGCGCCTGCAAGACGGCGTCGGCGAAATGTGGGGGTGGTTTGGAGGTGGCGAGCATGGGCTTGATGATCTCATCGGGCATAGCTACTACCGCTGCACTTGCTTCTGCGGGTAATGATCACGCTCTACAAGACTTATCAAAACACGGCGCAGCCACTTCGCAAACATGCTCGTCAGCCACTCTTTCTCTCCGTTATTTCATCAGTCTGTAGGTTGTCTTAAGCTCGTCATAAAAGCCCTGCTTCTGTAGGTCATCAGCGAGGCTGAGGTCCAGATAGTCATCGACCTTGCGGCTGGTTATGGGCACCTTGAGCCCCTCGAGCTGCTCGATGACATTTTTCGCGCCATCGACCGAAGGGCGGCCATCCAGCGGCATGAGTTTGATGAAGTCGGCCACGGTGGCGTCGATCACGGCCTTGTCCTGGGTCTTGAACTTCGCGCCGATGACCTCGCGCAGCTTCGACTCGTTCTTGAGGCCCCATTGGGCGCCTTCGATGTAGGCGCGCATGAAGCGCAGGGCGGTGTCGCGGTTCGCCTTGATATAGGGCGCGGTCATGACCACGGAGTCGAAGATCCACGCGCCGCCAGCCTCCGAAAGATCGAAGATCGGGATGAACCCCCGCGCCTTCGCTTGGGATATGGCGGGCTCCAACAGGGGCGCGGCATCAAGCCGCCCGGCGATCAGGGCTGCGAAGCGCTGGCCGGTGCCGCCGACCTGGGTGATCTCCACATCCTGACGGCTCATGCCGAGTTTTGGTAGCAGGATCGATAAGGCGATGTCGGTCTCCGACCCGAAGGTGCTGATGCCGACCTTCGCGCCCTTGGGCAGCGCGGGCTCCAGCTTTTTGGCGGTGAAGATAGTCATTGGCAGGATATTGGCGCTGGCGACTACGGCGCGGAGATCAGCCCCCTGCCCGTTCGCCTGCACCACCGGGGATAGGCCCACATGCATTGCCTGGATCTCGCCGGAGAGCAGCACCTGCGTGCCGCGCGACCCGCCCTCCATAGAGACGACCTCGACCTTGAGCCCCTGCTTCTCGAAGAAGCCGCCAGCGTCTCCCAGCCATACCGGAAGCACCGTGACTACGGGCGCGGAAATGCCGAGCTTAAAGGGTTTGAGATCTGCAGCGTGAGCCATGCTCGCCGCCGCCAGGGTGGCGAGCGCTGCGAGGCCCGAGCGCACGATGGCCCAATTAAACATCGTCTTCCTCCATTTTTTCGTTGTCATTAGCTTCCAGGCTCAGTTGCCGCGCGCAACCCGCCCCTACTGAACGGCATCCCGCGCATTGGGCCGCCAGATCTCCACCCGCGTCTCGATGCGGCTCACCAATTCCGTCAACGCCATGCCCGCAAATATGATGGTCATTACGCCCACGAAAACAGTGTCGGTCTGAAAGGTCGAGCCCGCACGGTTGATCATCAGGCCAAGGCCGATGGCCGAGCCGTAAAGCTCCCCCACCACAATGCCGATCATGGCGCGGCCGATGGCGAGCCGCAGCCCCGCCAGCAAAAAGGGCACCGAGCCCGGCGCAACTACGGATCGAAACAGGAAGCCCTCGGAGGCGCCAAAGCTCGCCGCCACCTTCAAGAGGCGAGCATCGACCGTGCGCACAGCAGCAAAGGCGCTGATGAAGATGGGAATGATCGTCAGCAGGAAGATGATGAAGACGCGCGTTCCATAGCCCGTACCCATCCACAGGATGATAAGCGGCAGAAAGGCCACCTGCGGCGTAGCGTTCAGCGCCGCCATGAAGGGCTCAACCGCATAGGACAACAGCCGATAGCGCCCGGTGGCCAGCCCGAGCGGAATCCCCACGAGGATCGCGCTCCCAAGGCCCGCGACAAGCTCCAAGCCGCTGATCGCGAGATGGGGCCAGATTTCGCCGGTGACAACATAGAGCCGCCAGGCGGCGACGGCGACAGCCGTTGGCGAGGACACGAAAATGTGCTTGATCTTCAGCTTGTCCGCGCTGGAGCGGATGAGCGGGCGCAGCAGATCCGCCCACCAGCCCCGTGACAGACCCTCCCAGAAGATCAGAAAGAGCGCGATCATGGCGAGGCCGAGGATCAGTCTCTCATTTCGTCGATAAAAAGCACGCGCCCCGTTCATTGGCGCGCTCCCGCAGGACGCCAGCGCTCGAAGCGCTTCTCGATCCGGTCCAGCAGACCGTTGATGACGAGGCCCGTCACCGTGAAGATCAGCACGCCTACGAAGACCACATCGGTTTGCAGGGTGTTGCCCGCTTCCGCGATCATATGGCCTACGCCAGCGGTCGAGGCGTAAAGCTCGCCCACCACAACCCCCAACAGCGCCCTGCCCGCCCCATATTTGAGCCCGGTGAAGATGAAGGGCACCGTGCCCGGCAGGATGATGCTAGTGAAGATTTTGAAGCCCGAGGCACCGAAGCTGCGGGCGACCCGCAGAAACCGTGCCTCATTCGTCTTCACCCCCGAATAGGCGGCGATGGTGACGGGGATGACCGCCCCCAGAAACACCACCGCCAGTTTCGACCAGATCCCGATGCCGAACCAGATGACGAGAATGGGCAGGAATGTGATTCGCGGCACGGCGTTCATCACGTCGATGAACGGCTGCACCATATATTGCGCGCGCCGGTTCCAGCCGATGAAAAGCCCCAGCGGAATCGCCACCGCCACTGCCGCCAGATAGCCCCAGATGAACTCGTTAGCGCTGACCAACACATCCGGCCAGATCTCGCCTGTGCGAACCAGATCCACCCCCGCCGCAACCACGCGGCTGGGCGAAGAGAGAAACATCGGGTCCACCAAGCGCCCGCAGGAATATTCCCAGATCCCCAGGAACAGAGCAAGCGAGCCGCCGCTGATGATAGCCTTTTCAACCGAGGGGCGCATGCTCAGGCCTGCCCGACGTCGATCTCGATGTTAAGATAACCGTCCACCATCCGGTTCTGTCCGGGGTAGCGCACGATAGTTGACGGTTGTTCCTGCACGATAGCCGGACCCATAAGCCGACCGCGTGGCGCCAAATCGCTACGCCGATACGCCGGCGTCTCGAAAAAACCTGCAGACTTAAAGAAGCCCCGGCGGGTATCCAGTGGCTCGGGTGTGGTGCTAGAGGGTCGGGACAGCGGCGTCAGCCCCCCGTTCGTGTTGAGCCCGCCGGCGATCTGCGGCCTGCACCGATAGGTCACTTCAAGATCGATGGCGTTCAAGAATTACTCCCCGGGGATGCGGACCCTGCGCGGGACATGTTAGCTTGTCCCTTCGCGGGGGTAATATTCCACGTTAAAGGGGGCAGCGTCCAGCCTACAAAATGCGCACCGACAGACTTCCATGGAACGCCGGGCAGACACACCGAAATAAGGCGTCACTATCGCGCGACAGCTGACAACCATCTTCGACATAAGGACCGCCGCCTCGCGATCCTGTTGCTGTGAATGCATCAAGGGGGCAGGCCCAATCTTCAACAAAATGAAAAGCAGATTGATGATTGGGCCGTCTATTTCATGCCCCTCTAGCGCCTGACAAGTGACCCAGCCTACCGTTACAAGCGTCCAGATCCATGCTAGACACTAATCTCTGGCGCAGACCAGTGCCCGGGGGAAAAGTGAGTGACGATCAAGCTTGAAGCACGGGACATAGGCCTCTCCTATTTTCAGCTCCGCAGCAACACGCGTCTGGTGGCGCTGGAGGGCGTGAGCTTCAAAATCCATGAAGGCGAATTCGTCTCCATCGTCGGCCCCTCCGGCTGCGGCAAGACCACCTTTTTATCCATTGTCGATGGCCTCCTGCGTCCAACATCCGGTGAGATCATCGTAGATGGCCGCAGTGTAACTTCGCCCGGCCCCGACCGCGCCGTGGTTTTTCAAGACGCTTCCCTGCTGCCGTGGCGCACGGTACTGGGCAATGTTGCCTATGGGCTCGAATGCCAGCGCTGTCCGGAGCGGGAAACACGAGAACGCGCATTACATTTCATCGACATGGTGGGGCTGCATGGTTTCGAGCAGCATTATCCGCACGAACTCTCCGGCGGCATGCAGCAGCGCGTCAATCTGGCCCGCGCACTGGTTATGGACCCGCAGCTTCTCCTGATGGATGAGCCATTCGCCGCGCTCGACGCGCAAACGCGGGAGGCCATGCAGGAGGAACTGATCGAGATCACGGTGAAAGCAAGGAAGACCGTGCTGTTTATTACACACCAGATTGATGAGGCGGTCTATCTCTCCGACCGCGTCATCGTCTTTTCGGCCCGTCCGGGACGGGTGAAGGCCGAAGTGCGGATCGCCATCGAGCGCCCGCGCAAGCTGCGTCTGAAGCGCGACCCGCACTTTCATGCGCTTGAGGACGAAGTCTGGTCCCTTGTCCACGATGAAGCGGCGCCTGCCTTGGCCTAAGCCTTCAACACGACAAAGCTATCAAGCGTTGAAACGCACGAAGGTTTCGCCATCAGGGGGTTCACGCAGTGAGCGCGGACATGCCATCCCATCCGAGAAACCCATGCAGGAAAGCGATTGGCGCTTAATTCAGCACCAAGTCTCTGGACGCATGAGGTCGTCATAAGTGGGCCAAGACATAACGATTTTCCGGTCGCTTGTATTTTAACGACCTGTCAACGTGAGCTCAGGCATCACGTCTCTTGCGAACCGCTCCATGCCATTCTGCAAGGGATAGAATTGCAGCATGAAGAGGTCAACACCCATGTCATTCCATCGCTTCATCCGGTCTACCACCGTCTTCGCACTGCCAATGACACCCGCGCTCAAGCCGTTATAGGCGGATTTCAGGGTAGGATCTGACATCGCCGCCGCTTTGTAGTCGGAAGCGAAATCAATCGCCTCCTTATCTGTGTCCCCCTGAACGACACAGGCGCTGAGACCAAATCGCATTGAACGTCCAAGGGTGGCGCACTTTCGCCTCATCTCATGTATCTCGGCTTCAACCTTCATCAAGCTCTCGTCATAACGCTCAAAGTCATTGATGGGATTGACGAACCAAACGTCCGCCTCACGAGCGACAACATCCATTCCGTCCTCTGCGCGGCTTGCCGCATAGATCGGGGGATAAGGCTTGCGAACCGCCCGTGTAGGAACCGCACAATTCTCGAATGAGTAGAATTCGCCCTTAAAGGAGACTTCAGCTCCGGTCCAAAGCGTCTTCAGACACTGAATGAATTCCTCCATACGTCGGTATCGCGCAGCACCGATCTCGATCCACTCACCAAAAGCATGAAACTCATGGGGGCGCGTACCATTGACGATGTTCACGCAAAACCGCCCACCACTGATGCGATCAATCGAAACAGCCTGCTTGGCAACAACGCGCGGATCGATGATACCCGGATGTACGGCGGCCATGATCTCAATCGTCGATGTATGTGCAGCGATCGCTGTCGAAAGGATCCAGGAATCGAGATCTGGACCCAGAAACCTCTGAGCAATGAGCGTGATCGAGAACCCGAGCTTCTCAGCACGCTTGATATATTCGAGAGATCCCAGATAGTTAGCATCGACCCCGCCCCCCTGTTGGACCAGAGCCTCAAAGGCGGGTGCAAATACCCCGGTAGGCCGGATACTGAGTGGCGCCGGACACCAAATTCCCAACTGCATGAGCTACCCCGATGATACGAATGCGCCAGTTCTCTGATTCAGCCCCGCCAAATTCGACGGCAGGCGCAGTAGTGTCTCTTGGGACAGCGTAGGCCTTGGATACAAGGTGCTATCACTTTATTCAGCGTGAGCGCGTCGATGAATGGGGCCGCTCACTTTTTGCCCGCTCGATAACCTAGATGCTCGAAAATATTCGAAAAAGCTTTTGAATTGACTGCAAAGGCTCCGGGTCGACCTTGGGGGTAGCTGGAAGTGCCGACCCAATTCCTCGGAGAATGCCCAAACCTTGTAGATGTCTCGATATGGTGCCTACTCACTGGTCGGTCCGGATCGCTGAAACTCATGGTCATCAGCTGTTTCTCCCCATTTGCTTCAGAAAGATAACAGGCATTGGATGTTGGCGGCAAATATTTTTGTGCAACCTGACCCTTCCTGAGTTACTCAACAAGAGCCAATTTCCCGAAAACCGGCGAACGCTAAGGCTTAAGACAGCAAGCGCCAAATAAAGATGACCATAGCATTTAAGTCAGAAGATCCTGAGTTAATCAGGATGAACCATCTGAGAACAGCTGGATTACCCCAAACGCAACGGGCTACCTGTCATCAGGGAACCTCCCCCTTGCCACGTTCCTTATCAACGCCTCTGCTTTTGCCAAGGTTTTGCTGGAGGTAACGGATTTGATGTTCTTCGTTGCAGTGTCATTCTCCCTGTTCTGAATGCTGATGGGCAGTTTGGCATCATCTGCCAGAAGATACAGGGGGCGACGTATCCCTTCGTCTTGGAATTTCTTCCGTAGCCGCCATATCGTCAGCGCTTGATGAAGGCTCTTGATGACCGGTCTGGCATGCACTGGGTGGCCGCGCCTTGAAATGTCTCGGTTCGTTCCACGCTTACGGTTCCACGCTAATGCCATGGCACTCGTGATGCCAATGTCGCGGGTGGCACGCCGGGTGAGGAGCGCACCCGTATCAAGCTTCTATCATCTTGAGTTACTCAAGATGTTTTTGCGCCGAAAATAATTGTCCCTGCCTCCGGTCTGGCTTGGATTTCCAGCGGGTGTTTGAACCCCGTAGCGGGAGCAGAGCGGATGCATTGGTCCCGGCACAGCTGCGCCTGTTAGACCAGTTCCACAGCAGCCCGCAGCACATGGTCGTTTAGGTCGATATAGCGCTGCGTCGTTTCTATGTTCCTGTACACTGCCAGCACTGCAAGCACCCTCACACTCAGCCCCTTATGCGCCAATCCTGTTATGGATGACCGAAATGGCTTTTCGCCTCTTGATCGCGGCGCAGAAGTTCGTCGGTCCTGTCAGTCTGCCTCCATGCCTATGAATGGCATGGGGTCTTGAAGGATGCTCACATTGGAGGTCCATGCCGGGATAGGACGCGCTTAGATGGTGGGCGGACGCAGCCGACTGGAAGCCGGGTGACGTGTTCAGGCGCTGGCGGCAGCACGCCGCCCAGCAAAGCCGCAGGACAGCGTGTTCGGGACGGCTCTACGCCTAACTGTGCAGCTCCAAGTTCTTCTTCTGCGCCGCGGTGCGGGGCTTTAGATCGAACAGGCGCGCCGCATTGCCGCCGAGGATATTGTGCTTGGCCCGCTCCGATAGGAACGGCAGATTGAGGACCGAGCTTGGCACATCGAAGTCCCAGTGCGGATAGTCGGACGCATAGAGCAATTGAGTCTCTGCATTGATCATACGGAATGTGCTCTCCAGCTGAATCATGTCCGTCACCTCCATCGGCTGGGACGAATAATACATGTCCCGCATGTAATCGCTGGGCGGCTTCCTGAGGCCCGGATATTCCGAAGTGCGCAACATATATTCATGGTCGAGCCGCTGCATCAGGAAGGGGATCCAGGCCAACCCCGCCTCAATCCAGATGACCGGCAATTTGGGGAACCGCTCGCCAAGCGCATTGGTGACCCAATTCGCCATATGCAGGATATTATACATGGGGAAGCCCAGCGCATGAACCGTTGCGAAGCGATTCAGGCTCTTGAACAAGGGCTCGGCGGAGTTGGTTCCTGAATGGAATGACAACGCCAGCCCGCGTTCCTCGATGGCCCGATAGACCTTCATGTAGGAATTATGATGCACGGGAAGGGTGCGGATCGCTGTCACGCAGAAACCCTTCACGCCCTTGCGCCCCCCGAATGTCTCAACGTGACGCAACGAGGCGTCGGGGTCGTTGAATGGCAGACACAACATCGAGAAAAAACGATCATCGGTTTCCGGCAGGATCTTCTCGGTCAGCCAGCGATTATAGGCCCAGCACAGATTATTCTCGAGATCGGGCTGGGTGGTCAGCCCGACATGCAACATCTGCGTAGGAAACAGGCAGGCGTAGTCGACGCCCAGCGCATCCATCCAGCGATTGCCCAGCTGCACATCGCGATGCTTTCCGGGCCCGGTCTTCTCTGAATGGCGAAGGGGATAGCGCGTGATGCGCCCGCCCATGTCCTGGAAAGAAGTTTCGCTTGGCAGGAGCGAACCACGACCCTTGGCGCGGTTCGACATCAACAGCTGCTTCAGCACATCGTTTTCGACAAATGGCAAAACCTCGTCCAGATGCTCCATTTCATAATGATGGCTATCGACGTCCACCACCAGAATATCGTCTAGCCCGAACCTGTCAGCCTGCTCGCGCGCGTGTTTCAGCAGGTTCGAAGTGTTGAGTTCTTCAACCGTTATCCGGTTTCCGCGATCCGAGATTAGATCCATGGCTACTATCCTTCATAAAACGTTGTGAGGGTGACGTGCGATCGACATTCAACTTACGACAATAATGTCCCCGCCTCTTTCGATCACTTCATAGGATCGCAGCTTGAGCTTGCGGTTGCCCACACATTCCCCAGTCTTCAAATCATATTCATAGCCGTGCCATGGACAGACAAAGTGGTTTTCATCCTTGGAGAAATATAGACCATCAGACGTTTTGTCCGGCAAGATCCGCTCCTCCACCTTGGCGATGATCAAACCCTCGCAAGCGGGCCCACCGGCGTGGAGGCAATAATTGCTGTAGGCGCGCAGGCTGCCGTTATGACGGAAGACGCCAACCTCGTCCCGGCCGATCCGCACGATCACGCGGTCCCCATCCTTCAGATCATCCGACTTTGCAACACAGGTCTCAGGCATCACTGATTCATCCCATTTTTGGTTTCCGGAAGGGCTAGTGCCCGGCGATCCGCTTGACCCTTTCAAGTACGACGGCAGGCGTGTCGTACATATGCCCGACGATCTTCTGCACCTCCTCGCCCTCGACAAGCTGTATCTCGAGGCCGGACTTCTCGGCTTCCAGAAGGAACGCCGTGTCCTTGAGGGTTTGCGAGAAAGCCTTTCGAAGGGCCTCCACCCGCTCTTGCGGGACATCGGGCGGCGCGAAGAACGGGCGGCCCATCTTCTGTGGCGCGAAGAGGAATTCGAACAAGAAGCGATCGTCCTTCGTCTTCGCGTAGTCCAGCACCAACGGCACATCAGGCAACTCAACGTGCTTCTCCAGCGCCATCTGGAACAAGATGCTGATCTTGTTTTCCTTCACCCAGTCCTTCCTGCGGTTCTTGATGACGGTCCAGCCGAGCCCGCAATTGCCCTGAAGTTCGCCGCGCTCCATGGCGAGATCCATTTCTGTTGAGCCGGGATAACCCATCACGGACTTGAACTTTGTTCCCAGAACCTCATTGATCGCCTTGGGAAAGATGACCTCGGTCGCGTCCGCACCGGTTCCACCGATGATCAATTCCCGCTGCATGACGTCGGCAAGCGTCTTGACCCCGGATGTATGCCAGGCCAGGCAAGTCGTGTTCTCGACATTGGTCGAACCAATCCAGTTGAATTTCCGGCCATCGAATTTCGCGTTGGAATTGCCCATCAGCGGTTCGATGGATGCGGTGCGGCCGGTGATCGCAAAGACGGTCCCATCAGCGGGCGCGGAGTTTGCGATATGGTTCGCAACCGCCAACCCGCCGGCGCCTGGCATGTGCTGCACTATGATCGTCGGGGCGCCCGGGATGAAGCGACCCATATGATGCGATAAGGCGGTTGCATAAAGACTGGCGCTGCCGCCGGGTCCGAAACCCACGAGGATGCTTATCTTCTTGCCTGCATAGAAGCGCGCGACGTTCTCATCCGCGGCCGCCCCCGTCACAGCGCCAGCCAGGGTCAACAGGATCGTAAACAGCGCGCGTGAGCTATGTCTCACTGGTCCCCTCCCTTTTCGAACCTGACCTTTACGCCGCCAAGGCGAGGTCAAATCTTTTTTTTCAGGGTCGCAAATAACGCGTCACTTAGCAAGCTGCCACTCTAAAGCGCCTCAAGCGCTGGATATGTCTGGTTTGGCGGTCCGTGGTTTGCCCAGTTCCCGGACCATTGGATAGGGGCGGGCTTCATAGCTCGCCCTTGTTCCACGATGGGTGGCCGACCAGTTTACAAAATGACAACCGCCAGGTTCGCCAAGGCAGCAATCAAGATTTCCGTGAATGTCATTGCCATCCCACTCACTCTATATATGAAGCGTTCGTTCTCCATCGACACGCCAAAAGCGTGCACTAGCCGCCCAACCAAGAGTAACGAGGACAATCCAATCAGGAGCGAGTTGCTCGCTTTTTTGAGCTCAAGAAGGGTGATCAGCAGCAAGGCTTCAAACAAATCCGTAGAGCCGCCTGGGGTTGTCGACCAGAACCCTGCGGATCATGTCTGCGTCATAGTCGACATAGCGGTAAAGCAGATCGACCTCATCCGCATCGTTCATCATGGGCTTGTGCCACATGGGATGGGGCCAGTCCGTGCCCCAGACCGTGCGGTCCGGCGCTGCTGCGATGAAGGCGGCGCCAAAAGGCACGGCGTCGTCCCAGCCTGCGTCCATGGCTGAATCACGGTTGCCGTTCGAGGCCATCATCCACCAGTTCTCATGCTTCAACATGTCGATGATGAAGCGACAGGCGGGCTGGTCAAGACCACCTTCATATTCGACATGGCCGAGATGCTCGATCAGCATGGGCACGTCCTTTATGCTCTTCAAGAGATCCGCATGCTCAAGCAAGTCTTCCGCCACAACATGGAGGCGCGCATGCCATCCAATCTCCTTCAGCCGGTCGAACACATAAGTCACCGACTTCTTGCCAGGCGTCATGGTTAGATACTTCACGAAATTGATGCGCGCAGCATTGACGCCCGCCTTGGTGAGTTCGGCGATCTCGGCGTCGCTTGTATCGTCGGCGAGATTGGCGGTGCCCTTGTATTGTCCGGGGATCGGCTGATTGTTGAGGACATGCAGCAGCATCGAGTGATCGCTGCCGTAAATGGCGCTGTGCACGATCACGCCATGTCGAAAGCCGAGCTTTGCGTGCATCTCGCATGCATGGGCGAAGGTGGCGTCAAGCGGCGGATAAGGCGCATCCTTGCGCGCGGGGAAGCGCGCGGGATCATCATAGATATGGAACTGGCAATCGATGCTGCCTTCAGGCGGCGCCGGATCGGGCAGACGCGTGTCCCTGACCCAGTCGTTATAGGGGCCGGGATGGCGGGGGCGGGCCATGGTGTCTCCTAATCTCTCAGAGGGGGGCGTCGGGATTGATGAAGGTGCGCCACATATGCGCGACCGGGGAGCCATCGAACCCTAGCCCTTCCTTGGGCTGGCGGAAGTGCTTGCCGATGAGGTCGCGGAACTCATCGACGGTGACGACGACCTCCGGATCGAAGGAATAAAGATCGTTGCAGGTCACGAGGCGCGCCTCCTCATACCATTTGTGATCACGCACCTTTTTGTAGGTGTCGATCACATGCGGCGGCGGGACATAGTCGACGCCGAACGTCAGGAAATAGCCCTTGGGATATTCATAGTCATAAGCCGGATCGGGAAAGAAGCGCAGGGGTTGGTGATAGCGCACCGCGAAGGCGACCTTCTCCGACACATAAGGTTCGATCATCTGCGCCCCCCAATAGCCATGCTCCGCGCGGATCAGGCTCACGCCGAGGTCATGCAGAAGGCAGGCCAGCACGACTTCCTCTGAAGCGCCCTGCTTGCGTGCGAGATTGGCGCTCTGCAGAAGATGCTGCGAGGGGTTGATGCGCTTCTCAAGGAAATCCACGAGGGTCGGCGCCTTCGGCATAGGCGCAAGCCGCTTCACCTTCAGCCCCGTGGCGTCCTCATAGGGACGCTTGTTGCTGCGGGTATGAATGAAGATGTTGCCGATGCCGCGACGATAGCCACGGGTGTCGATGAGGTCCGCCAGTTCCTGCACGCTGGGCTTGCCAGCCTTTCGCGCGACGATGGCGGCTTCGAGCTTCTCGGCTTGAAAATGCTCAAGCGCGTCGGCGCGATCCTCATGGCTCATGCGGGAGACCGCATCCTCACCGCCAAGCAGGGCCAGCAATTCTTCTCTAAGCGACGTTTCCATGGTTCCTCCTGAAATCGTTCTCAACCCTGTTTTGTGCGCAGGAAGGAGAGGCGATCCTTCCATTTGGCGCGAACGTCGGCGGCGAGGTCCGGGGCCACTTCATTAGGCTTTGGAAACTCCTCTTTCCAATGGAAGGGGCGCACGGCGTAGATGATGATGCGGCTCATGGTGACATCGCCATTCTCGCGCTTTTCAGGGGACAGACGTGGGTCGATATAGCCGGTCCAGCAACCGTCGATGACATCGGTCTGCGTCTTGGGATCCCAGCGCGTCGCCATCGCCCACATGACTTCCGCATGGTTGGTGACGTCCACATCCTCATCGACGATGATGGTCATGCGGTTCATATAGGAGCCGCCCCAGCCGGCCGCGACGAGCCCGGCCATTTTCGCATGGCCGGGATGAAGCTGCTTGATCGCCACCACCTGAATGAAGCGATACCCGCCGCCCTGCAGATTCCACACGCCGCGAACCTCGGGCACGCCTGCATTTTCGAGCGCATCCCAGAAAGCGGCGAGGCTCGGCAGCTTGACTTGCCGCCCGATATAATTGGGCTTGGTGGGGGGCTGGCCGACGACGATGAGATCGTTGCGATGCGAGATCGCGCCGACCTTCACGATGGGCTCCATCCCGTCATGGGAATAGTAGCCCGGCCATTCACCGAATGGCCCTTCCTTCATCTGCGCCTCTTGCGGCGAAGGCATGAAGCCTTCAAAGACAAGCTCCGCATCAGCAGGCAATTGCAGTCCGGTCAGCCGTCCCTCGACCACATCGACAGGGCGGCCCAGCCGTCCGCCGGCGGTGGCGTATTCGGACACGCCGGACTTCACCGCGGTCGAGGCGACCATGCCAAGAATGGGCGACTGGCCGACGCAGACGGCGATGGGGCAGGCCTCGCCGCGCGCCCAGTATTTCCTGCGGATGACGTCCCCATGCTTGCCGGGCTCGATGAAGACCGACAGCGTCTTTTCGTCCTGCACCATAACCCGATAGGTGCCAAGATTGGTCCATTCGGAACCGGGATCGCGCATGATCACCAGACATTCCGTGCCAATATAATCGCCGCCGTCGCCTTCATGCCAGCGCGGAGCCGGGAACTTGCGGCAATTGACGGCGTCTCCCTCAAGATGGTTCTCGAACACGGGACCAGTTTCCACGACATGGGGATCAATGGGTTGGGAGGGCCCCTTCTTCGGCTTTCTACGATAATCAATCAGCGCCTGCAGGTTCATGTCGCCGACCATCAGCTTCGTCGTGCGGACGTTGCAGAGGATGCGGTGACGGGGATCGCATCCCTTCATGTATTCAAACATGAGGACCGGCGGATAGAGATGTTCTTGGCTCATCTCATACAGCGCGCCGACTTCAAGATAGGGATCAGCCTCTGGCACGCGCACAAGTTCGCCCTGCTTGTGCATGATCTCCACGAACTTGCGCAGATCGCCGAGAGCCAGCCTATACTGGTCGTTATCAAAGCTCATGGAAAGGTCCTATTTCATCAGGTCGCGCGTCCTAGCGACGATTGCGTCCGGCGTCTTGAAAATCTTGTCGCGTAGCGTATCGATCTCGGCGCCGCTCACGGGCTTGATGATAAGCGCGGCCTTAGCTGCGTCTTCAAGGAATTCGCGATCGACCATCGCTTTGTTGAACGCTTCGCGCAGCGCGGCCACGCGGACTTCCGGCATTTTTGGCGGGGCGACGACCGGCCAGGCGACGACCTGCTGTGCGAACAGCAGTTGCATGATGCTGCGTTGTTTATCGGTGGTCGCCAGTTCGAACACGGTCGGGGTGTCCGGATAGTCTTCGTCCCGCTGCAGACCGATCTGCGCTACGACCTTGACCAGCCCATCCTTCACCCAGGGGGCTATGCGCTGGCGAAAAGGCGCCGCCGAACTCCCGGACGCATGGCCGGAGACTTCACCACGCTCCAGCGCGAGCAGGGCTTCCTGCGAACTCTTGTAGCCCTCGATCACCACGAATTTGGTTCCAAGCAGATGATTGAGCACGCGTGGATAAAATGACGGTGGGCCCATGCGGGTGGTGCCGCTGACGATGACCTCATGCCTTCGCAGATCCTCGATCCCATTCACCGGCGAGGGCTGACGAACAAGTATGAGGCCTACCTCCTGCTGCGGCGATCCGATCCATTTGAACTGCCGGGGGTCGAACTTGATGCTTGCGTCGTCGGGCTCAAGCAGCGTCTGGGTGATCGTCGCGCGGCCGAGCATTGCGATCTCCGAACCATCCTGCTGCGCGAGATTATAAAGATAGTTCGCTGCGACAGCACCGCCTGCGCCCGGCATGGTCTGCAGCAGGAAACCGGGATTGCCGGGTATGAAACGGCCGAGATGTTTGGCGAGCAGACGCGCATAAAACTCATAGCCGCCACCGCCTGCGGACCCGACGATGAACTTCACCTGTCGTCCGCGATAGAAGTCCTCCACCCCCTGGGCATGGGCTGGCGCATGCGCAGTCCCCAGAACAGTTATAACAAGCGCTGCGATCCAGAGTTTCCTTGCGCCGATAGCTGTTTTTTCTTTCTTTGATGTCATGGCGAGGCTCATCTCATCGAAAGATGTCGCGGAACGTTTGCGTCCATTTCGGCAGCGCCGTCTCCAGCTCTTCAGGCGCAAGATAGAAGGCGCTGAACTTGCCGCTTGACGGACTGAGGCTTGCCTCGCGCGGTGGGATCGCCGGATCGACCGTGATATAGTCGCCGACCTGGAAAAGCTTCTGCCCCTCTTCGGAGATGAAATAATCGATCAGCAGCTTGCCGGCGTTGGGATGGGGTGAATTCTTCATCAAGCTCGCCACCGAGAGGATGCCCAGCGCGGGGCTCAGGGGCATCCAGTCCACCGGGGCGCCGAGCCGGGCCGAGATGACCGGCTGATGGTTCAACGCCTGCAGCACGATCGAATATTCCCCGGCGATCACCTGATCGACAGCGGCGCGAGAAGATATGCTGAGAGGCGTTATGTTTTGCGTGGCGAGCTGACGCAGATAGGCGAGCCCTTTTTCCTGCCCTATGGCATGTAGGATGACCCCGACGAAACCAGGGCCGCCCGAAGGCGTCGCATGGCCCGCCCAGGACATCTTGCCCTTCCATCTGGGGTCGAGCAAATCTTCATAGGTCTTTGGCTCAGAGCCCCTCGCCACAAGATTGGTGTTATAGCTGGGCTGGTGAATGAAGACGTTTGTGGCGACCCAATAGGCGTCCTTGTCCCAGAAAGCTTCCGGCAGGCGGCGCGCGGCCTCGGGAATCCAGGGCTCAATCAGGTTCTCGCGCTTGAGCGCGCCAAGGCCCGAGGTCGAGTCGAAGACATCTGCGAAAACCCTGCCAGCTTTGGCCTCATTGGTGACGCGCAAGGCGATTTCGACGGAATCGCCGCGCACGAAATCGACCTTGACGCCATATTTTTTCTGGAAGGCCTCCGCCGCCGGCCGTGCGAACTGGGTGACGATCTGGGTCGTGTACCAGGTGACCGTGCCTTCCTTTTTGGCGGCTGCGATCAGGGCTTCATCTGCAGCGACGGCTCCTTGGATCGCAAAGGCCATCGACGCCACGAAAGAGGCAATCCCTTTTGTAAATTGCATTTCCCGCCCGATCTGGTCAGTTTCCGTTAAGCTTTCCATACTCCTGAGCCCCTGGCAAGCGGAGCTCGCTGGTGAGGGCGCTAGTCAAAGGAAATCTGCTCAACTCGCGTAGGCGACAGGTTGCATCTACGTCTCGAAGGCCCGCCCCTTCGGCTGCGGTCGCCTCAGGGCGCCGGCTTCGATCACCTGTGCGATATGGAGGGTGGTCTGGAGGATATAGGCCTCGCAGACACCCCAGCTCTCCTCCATCACCACAGCGACCATCTCATGTATTTTCGAGTCCTCAACATAGCGCGCCGCGTCCATATGATGGACGGTGGACAGCAGGGTTCGCAGGCGCTCAGTCGCGGGCTCGTGTCCGGTCGCAATTATTTGGCCTGCGGTCTCGGCTTCGTCCTTCAAGAAGCGCGCAGCACTCTCATGGACAGAATTAACAGCGCATGATCACGATCCTGTCCAAGATCGATTTGCCAACAATCTGTCAGCATTGACTTTGTAGCAAAATTCATGCCGAAAACTTCACCCATGTCGCTGAAGGCTGGTTCCAGTGCGCATACGTGACTTATAATTCAGCTAAGTAAGCAAGGTGCCATGATCGAGCCGGACATGGATCCGCTGGCTGGCCATAAGCTGCAAGCCCTCATCGGGGCAGCGGAGTTGAAACCGCCGTAATTGCTCGGAAAGGTGCGCCGGATCGTGCATACGGAATAGGGGCTGCGATTTGCGGATGGCTATCTTTTGCCATATAAGCAAGCGATAAACTTTGGGAGCAACACATGGATCGCCGTCATGTTCTGGCCGCCCTTGGCGCGCTTCCTTTCGCATCCACATCCGGCTTTGCGCAGAGCTGGCCCTCCCAGCCCATCAAGATCATCGTCTCCCAAGCGGCGGGCGGCACACCCGACATTCTGTGCCGCCTTGTGATGGGTATGGTGGAGAAGACCATCGGTCAATCCATCGTCGTGGAGAACAAGCCGGGCGCAGGCAACACCATCGCAGCCCAAGCCGCCGCGCGCGCCGCGCCTGATGGCTACACCCTATTTTGGGCGACCGGCGCCGCGCTTGTCACCAACCCCCACACCTTCAAGACGCTGCCCTACAACCCGCAGAAGGATTTCGCGCCGGTCGGAAAGGTGGCGGATGGGCCATTTGTTCTGCTGGCCCATCCCAGCGTGCCCGCCCGGACCCTGCCCGAACTCATCGCCTATTCCAAGGCGAACCCGGGCAAACTGAGCATCGCCACCGATGGTCCCCGCAATTTCTCGGGGCTTCTGGCGGCCTGGATCAGCAAGCTCGGGGGCGTTGATTTCAACATGGTGCCCTATAACGCCATGCCACAGGGCATTCAGGACACGCTGGCGGGCCGTGTGCAGCTGATCATTCTGGCGATTCCCTCAGCGGCGAGTTTCATGAACGACAAGATGCTCGTGCCCATCGCCATCAGCACGAAGGCCCGCGCGCCGGGCTATGAAGAGATCACACCCTTTGCCGAAACCTTTCCCGGCTTCGATTTCAGCGGCTGGATGAGCGTGGTGGCGCCTGCGGGCACGCCCGATGACATCGTGCAGAAGCTCAACCGCGCCATGGATGGCGTGCTGAAGCAGCCCGAGGTCATCGCCAAATTGCGGGAGATCGGCTTTTACACCACAGGCGCTGGAACCACCGCCGAACTCGCCGCCTTCTTCGCTTCGCAATATGACGCCTTCGGGCGCGTGGTGCGGGACATCGGGCTGCAACCGGAATAACGGGCGAGCATCCTCATGGTCAGCGTGAAGCCCAATTATCCCAACGCCTACTTGCGCTCGCCGATCCCGCCAGATCATGCGTTGATGCAGGAGAATATCCGCGTGCCCATGCGCGACGGGATCACGCTAGCGGTCGACGTCTATGCGCCCAAACAGGGCGGGCCCTATCCGGTGCTGCTCTCGCTCTCGCCCTATGCGAAGGACATCCAGCAGAATCCGCCCCAGTGGAGCCACGCGATTGAATCGGGCGCGACGGGCTTTTATGTCTCCCATGGCTATATCCATGTTATCGCGCAGGGCCGGGGATGCGGGCTTTCGCAGGGCCAGTGGAAATGGTTCGATGAGAAAGAACGCACGGACGGCTATGATCTGATCGAATGGATCGCCAGCCAGCCCTGGTGCGACGGCAATGTGGGCATGATTGGCGATTCCTACTGGAGCTGGAGCCAGTATTTCGCCGCCGCCGCCCAGCCGCCACATCTGCGCTGCATCTGCCAGTGCGACGCCACCACCGATCTGTATCGCGATGCGGCCTTTCCCGGCGGCATTTTCAATGCGGCTTTCATGACCGACTGGATTGCCTATCAGACCGCCATGTCCGCGTGGCCGGGCGAGGTCGAGGGCAAAGAGCCGCCCATGAACACCCATTTCGAAATCGCCAATCATCCCGTGGACGGGCCTTGGTGGCGGGAGCGGTCGGCCATCACTTACATTGATCAGATCAGGGTTCCCGTGATGAGCATCGCGCCCCAGGGCGGGCAGATGCATTTTCGCGGACAGCTCCAAGGCTTCACGCAGATCAAGGCGCCGAAGAAGCTGCTGGTGGTGCCGCCCACGGGCTTCTGGTCCCATGTGCGCTATCTCACCCATCCCGCGCTGAATGCGCAGATGCTGCGCTGGTTCGACTACTGGATGAAGGGCAAGGACTCCGGCGTAATGGACGAGCCGGAGGTTGCGATCTTCGATTCAGGCACGCGCAGCTGGAGCCATCATGCCGCCTATCCCAGTCCGCGCACCCAGTGGAAGAAGCTCTATGTCGACGGCGCTGCGCTTTCAGCAACGCCGCCAGATGCCGCGCAGGCCCCTGACAGCTACCGCCTGCCCGACAGCTATGTGCTGCATGTGAAGGGCAAGCCCTCGCTCAGCTACGAGACCGGCCCCCTGCCGCAGCCCATGCGGCTGGCGGGACCCTTGAGCCTGACGCTCCATGCCTCCTCAAGCCAGATCGATACGCTCTGGTTCATTGGGCTGTTCGATATTGACCCCGCAGGCAAGGCGACGGCGCTGAGCCGGGGCATGCTGCGCGCCTCCTTCCGCGCTGTGGACGAGACCAAGTCGCAGCCGGGTCAGCCCTGGCATCCCTTCGACAGGATGGAGCCGCTGGAGCCGGGTCGCATACACGAGTTCCAGATCGAGATGCGCCCGGTGTTCCACACGCTGAAAGCGGGCCATCGATTGCAGCTGACGATATCGAGCGAAGACATCCAATTCAACAATCCCCTGCGCAATATCGACGTGCAGCTGCTGCCATGGCCGGTGGAGAACCGCGTGTTCCACGACGCCGCCAATCCCACCCATCTCTTGCTGCCGATTTGTGCGGCCGACGAGATCCAGCCCGTGGGCTCGCCCATAAGGGAGATTGACTGGCCGCTGGTTCCCGGCCAATGGATGGCGGACACGCAGGGCTATCCGCTGAAGGCGGAGTGAAGTCGCCAGCAGTGGCGACTTGATCATCCCCCAAAATCCGTCCTTACCCCGCGGTGGCAGCCACTCTGGCAAGGCCTAACAACCATCGGATCGCCTTGCGTAGATCCGCCGATAAGGGACTGCAAGCCGCGCGTAAGTGGGTTACGCTCACGGTATGCCTGAAGGAAGCGCTTCCTCATAAGGACTGTTCATTAAGGAGGCGGCGCTGGAGAAATTAGGTTCCTGCCACCCAGGGCAAACTCATGATTAAAAGCACTGATGCCGTTGAAGATATAGTTCTGGCTCGTGACAAAAAAGTCGATCAGCAGATCTAAAGCATCAGCTGAATCAAGGTCTCCAAGAGCTCTCTTCTCCAAAGCCAGATCGATTGCCATTTCAGCATTGAAGTTTCCGTCACGGTCAAAAAGCGGATGCCCTTCGGATATGGCGGCAGGCGTTTCCTGATGCATTTCAAAGACTCCGTACAGAATACGCAATCAGTTAGATACGTAGGAGGAATGTTTTGGATCCATTCTTCTTAGAAAAAGCGGTGGCCGCAAGGATGGACGGTGCGTGCTAAGTCGAGCAAAGACTTGCCGCTCCATGATAGTCTTGATAGCAATGTAGCCATCGGTAAGCTTAGTGAGAAACACATGCTCGCCTAAGTTTAAGTTATCTTGAGTAACTCAAGATAATTTAGCGTTAAAAACTCTCGTTCGAGCCTCTAGTCAGACGCGTCGGGGAGGCCCACGATTTCCCTAGATTCAATTATCTTGAGTTACTCAAGACCTAGATTCAACTGCGAAGTGCAACTTCCTGTAACCTGTTGAGGCGGCTGAGATTGCGATAAGCTCTCGGTTCCCTTGACCTGCCAGTCGAAGAAGCACGATGACCTATCACCACCTCAGCCGAGAAGAACGTTATCAGA
>CAIUWR010000076.1 GCA_903902915.1 uncultured Hyphomicrobiales bacterium
CTCTCATGCGGCTCGTTAGCGCCATCCTCGTCGAAATCGATGAAAAGTGGGGCGCTGACACAAAGGCATATATAAAGTGGGGATGCCAGAATTCTTGAACAACGCTCAATACAATTTCCAGACGACAGGTTGCACAATCTTGTTTTCGTCGGCCCGACGGCTCTTGGCGCCTTTTCGTCAGGGTCGCCACATGCGCCGATTCTCGCGAACCAATTCGCTATGTCGACCGCACAGGCGCTCAAGGCGGTTCCTGAGCGCGCGCCCATGCTTATCGCTGAGGCGTCCATGGAGCCCCCGGCGATTCCCTTACCGCCCGCCAACCCATTCCGCCTTGAAACACCCGAACCTGCCGCTGTCGCGAGCAAGCGATTGCGGGCGGCCGCGCACCCTCAGCAGACAAATCAGGCCTCGACACCCACTGACGCTCCGGAGAAACCGGGGTTCCTGCATCGCTTGTTCGGGTTTGGCGAGCGTAGAAGCGAACCTGCCCTCGCCTATGCGCCGGTTGAGACCGACAGCTTGAATGGCTGGCCTGCCCCGCCAAAGCGCAGCGTCGTCGGCGAAAGAACGGCGATCTACGATATCTCCACCAAAACCGTCAGTTTGCCGAACGGCCGACGGCTGGAAGCGCATTCGGGACTCGGCGAATTTCTGGACGATCCACGTTCGATGCATATCAAGAGCCGTGGGGTGACGCCGCCGAACGTCTATTCACTGCGCCTGCGTGAATCGCTGTTCCATGGCGTGCGCGCGATCCGGCTGGTTCCGGTCAACGAAAACAAGATGTTCGGTCGAGACGGCATACTGGCGCACACCTATATGCTGGGCGAACGTGGCGATTCCAACGGATGCGTTTCCTTCAAGGATTACGACGCTTTTCTCAATGCGTTCCTGAACGGAGAAGTGACGAGGCTCATCGTCACGGAAAACGCCTCCGCGCTCCTTGCGCTCGCGACCGAAACGCGCTGAGAAGTTCATGGCTGGAACGCATCGTCGGCCAATGCCGCCGCTCGCCCCACATATCCCATTCGAGAATATGGCGCGCTGGCATAACTTCGGCGTCAACACTTTGCGCCTGATCGCCCCGACTTCATCCGCATTTCATCATACGGACAGGCCTCCAAAACTCAAAGTCAGGTAGATGAGCCCGACGCTAAGCACCAGCCAATATGGGCTAAGTTTGGTAAAAAACAGCAAGAGGCCGCAAAGCGTCGTCGTGGCGAGGGTAAACCAGGTCATCGGCCCCGCCTCAATGACAGCGACGGCGCCCGCAAACATCAGGCCCATGGCGACCGGGCCCAAAGAGCGCTCGAAGGAACGTTTGAACCGCGTGTCGCCGGTTCTCTGCCACCACGAGGCAGTGATTGAAACCACGATGGATGAAGGAATGTAAATGGCCAAAGTCGCGACCACCGCGCCGATGAAGCCGGCGACCTGATACCCGATCAACGCCGCTATGAGCGTGCTTGGCCCGGGGGCCGCTCGCGAAATGCCATAGGCGTCGCTGAATTGCGGGCCGGTCAACCATCCCCATTGGATAACGGTCTGATGCTGGATGTCGGCTATAACCGCCTGACCGCCGCCGAACGACAAAAGCGATAACGGGACGAAGACGATCAGCAGTCCAAGCAGGCGATTATCTTCCATTCCCTGGCTCCTTGTCGGTCCACCAGGCCGCTGCGAAACTGACCGGAATGGCGACGATTACGACGGGAATCATCGACCAGTGAAGAATGCCTATGACGAAGAAGACAGCGAGGACGATGACGAGCGTCAATACATTCTGGTCGAGCCTCATGGCCATTTTTACGCCAGTCGAGAGTGTCGCGGCGACGCCGGAAGCAGCCAAGCCTATCAGAACCATATGCGTGGCGGGAAACCCGGCCAGCTCACGGTAAGCGACGCCCATGAGCAGAATGACGCAGAAAGCAGGCACAACCATGCCCAGAACGGCGACCGCCGCTCCAAGGGCGCCTCGTGTCCGCAGGCCAATATAGAGAGCGAGATTTACCGGATTTGCGCCTGGAAGCACCTGAGCGATGGCGAAACCAGCAAGAAAATCTTTTTCACGAAGCCAGCGGCGACGCTCGACGGCCTCCCTATGCATCATTGGCCGGGACGCTCCCCCGAATGACGTTACCCCGATTTTGATGAACGCGATGAGAAGAGCAAGCAAACTTGCCCGCTCCAGGCTGTCTGGATCATCTGACGTTTCTTGGCCGTCCAACAATGCCGATCTCCCGCTCTATCCATTGCTTATCGCATATGGCGTTCACAAACATGTCAAGCCAATTGGGCTTCACAGACATCGCCGCCAGCATCGAGACTGTCGGCACTGTACGCTCGACCTGACATCCCACTTGCGCCGCTCTTCAACGCCATCAGACGCTATCGTCCTTCGAGCCGCCAAGCAGGCCCCCAAGGATGCCGCCAACGGCGGCGACGGCCGCAGCCCCGCCGACAGAACCGGAGCTGGCGTTCTCGGAATTCCTGGGCAAATAGCGGCTCATCTCCTCGGCCAGATTCATGATCGGCATGGATTGCAACGCAACATGGCCAGGCCCCGTCAGCGTCGCCAGGAACAACCCTTCCCCGCCGAACAGAATATTCTTGAAGCCGCGCACCATCTGAATGTCAAAACTGACCGTGGGATCCATCACGCCAACATGGCCCGCATGGACAAGCAAGCGCTCACCCGGCGCAAGATCTTTTTCCACCACCTCCCCGGACAGGTCGAGAAAGGCTGTCCCCGGACCAGTAATCTTTTGCAGGATGAAGCCTTCACCTCCGAAGAAACCGGCGCCCAGTCGCTTCTGCCAGGCAATTTCGACGGTCACTGTTTTTTCTGCGCACAGGAACGTCTCCTTGCGACAGATCAACGACTGACCAGCCGCAAGGACCACGGGCATGATGGTCCCGGGGAATCGGGGCGCGAAGGCCACATGTCCCTCCCCTCGCGCCGTGAAATCGATGACGAAGAAACCGCCCCCACCAAGGCTGCGCTTAAGTCCGGCGAAGAACCCGCCGCCGGTATTCGTATTCATCTCAATCGCGTCGTTCATCCAGCACATGCTGTTTGTCTGACTGAAGACGACTTCGCCTGGCGCCAGGTCGATGGCCAGCGTCTGCATTACAGTTCCAGATAATTCATACCTCATGAAACCACCCCCGAATCGTGCGAAGGCAATGTTGGCACAACCCGCAATGGTCGCAAGTGTCAGGATAGCTTTGGCGACACGCTCGGCGCAGAGCGCGCGAGTCGTTGAAACTCGCGCGCCGCCGCTCACACGCGGGTTACTTTTTATTGCCGTTGATGACGTCGTAGACGTTGCAGGCGATGCCGGTCGCCTCATAGCCGTCCTCGCCCGTCGCCTGGGCGATTGCGAACATCTGCTGGGCGAGGCCGACGAACGGCATCGGCACCTCCATCTGGCGCGCCATGTCGAGCCCGAATCCGACGTCCTTCGGCATCCAGGACTTGCGCGGCTTGTAATTGCGGCTCACCACAACCTCCATGATGCGCCGTGTCGCCACTGAATCCTGCTGCGAATTCTTGAGAATGGTCTGGAATGTCGCCTCATTGAGGCCGCCCTTCTTGAGGAGCGAGCAGATCTCGACCAGGCTCATGTGCTGGACGGCAGCCAACATGGCCATGGCGTTCTTGACGAGTTTGGCGTTGCCGAGTTCGCCGACGTGGAGGATCGACTTGCCCATCGGCGTGAGGATCGGCTGGCATTCGTCAAACAAGGCTTTGGAGCCTGAAAGCCAGAGCGCCAGCTCACCCGCCGCCGCGACCTCCTCAACGCCTCCAGCGGACGCGTCCAAAACGCTCCAGCCCTTCGTTGCGAGCTGGCCGCTCACGTCGACGATGGTCTCTTTGTCGATGCTGCTGAAATCTATCCATACTTTCGCGCCGGTCGTCGCCTCGGCGAGCCCACCTACGCCCAGACCGACGGCTCTGACCGCTTCGTTGGTCGGCAACATCGAGAGCACGAGATCGCAGGACTCGGCGACGGATTTGGGCGTATCCGTGAATTGCGCGCCCATAGTCTCCAGCGCCTTGGCCTGTTCGCGTCTGAGGTCGGTCACGACCAGACGATAGCCGGCTTTGATCAAGTTGGCGGCCATGCCGCCGCCCATGCCGCCTGTGCCGATAAAACCCAAAGTCTTCATGTGTGACGCTCCCTCGATTGCCGCTCTTATGCGTTCAGCCATATCTCAAGCACTCAGAAACGAACAGCATCGAGTTTATTCTGGCGACAAGCGGCGTGAACTTGTCCCCATTCAGCGTCTCTCGGGGCCGGATCGAACCTCCGGTAAGCTCCTTTTCATCCGCATTGGCGCGGCGTCGTTCGGTCCGCGCGGACGGACGCAGGCCACCGGCCCGCGTCCGATTTCAAAAGCCCTTATCCCTTGAATGCGACCGCCGCCTTTTCGACCACGTCGGGCGGCGTCTTCACGATTTCGTCCGAATAGCCCTGCACGATCGTCCCCGACGTTGGGTCGAGTTCCAGGTTCCGCTTGGTGGCCATTTCAATCATTGCGGGATCGGCGACCATCTTGTCGAAGAGCTCGCGCAGATAGGCGATGCGATCTTCCGGAATGCCGGGAGGCGCAAGAAGGGCGCGGCCGATCATGGCGCCGGCGGAGGAAAATTCGATGACCTTCTTGGCCATGGCATCATCGACGAGTTCCTGCATCAGCGGCACATCGGGCAATTCGTGGTTCCGTTTCAAACCCGTCTGAATGACCGCGACCAAATCGCCATTTCCAAGCTGGCGGCTATGCGTCACACGCCATGAATTCCATGCGGAGGAGACAAGGTCGATCTCGCCGCGCTCCAGCGCCACAGAATATTCATTCGCGCCGGGATAGCCGCAGATCATCTTGAATTTGAAGCCGCCCAGCACCTTGAGCAGCGCCGGATATTGGTAGGACTGCGCCGTCGTGCCCGTGCAGCCGACGATGGTCTCCTTTTGCTTCATGTCTTCGGGGGTCTTGGAGGGCGAATCCTTGCGCCGGACGAAGGCTGTGTTCACGGGGGCGAAGGAGCCGATGTAGCGCATGTCCTGCACCTTCCACTTGCCGACATCAGGCTCCAGAACCTGCGTGTTGCCTATGGTCTCGGGCAAAACGGCCAGAACCGTGCCGTCGCGCGGCGCCTGAGCGTAGAGGTAGCTCGTGGCGAGAAGCCCGCCGCCGCCTGGCTTGTTCTCGACGATGACGGCCTTCGCCTGCGGCAGGTAGACCCGCAGCATGTCGGCCGCCAGCCGCGCGTAGAAGTCGTAGGATCCGCCTGGCGGATGCCCCACGAGCACCCTTACCGTCTTGTCACGGTAGAAGTCCGCCGGGGATTGCGCCTGCGCGAGGCAGGCTGGCGCAAGCGCCATGGAAAAGGCGAGGATCCGCAGCGCGCCTCGATGCAGACTGGACATAGGCTTTTCCTTTCAAGCGCAGGACGGGTGATCCCGCCTGCCCGGAGACTTGACTACGCGTCGCCGAGCACGGCCCGCGCTTCAGCGAATAGTTCCTCGACGCTATAGCGCTCGGGGATGATCTTCTGCTCGTAGGCGAGCTGAACCGCCAGATCGAGGGAGGGCGCTACGGCATCCCAGCCCAGGGGCCGCATGTCGATGGCGCCCGGCGCGAGCGGCGCCGCCTCCTTCGACTGCTTGAACAGGCCATAGAGCTCGCGCACCAGATCGGGACGGAAGCGCAGCAGGTCACGTTTCACGCAGAGCAGGTGATTGATCGGCAGCAAGCCGGTCTTGTCATGCCAGGCGCGGCCCGCCTTGGCGGCGTCCGGGATCACGGCCCTGATCTTCGGATCGTCCGGCAGATCATTGCCAAGGATGCCCGCATCGACCTGCCCGGACATCAGCATGGGCAGAAGCTTCGTGCCGGCTGGCGCGCGCTGGACGAAGGATGGCTCTTGATATTCCGCAAGATGGGCGCCCTCGAAGATCGTCCACTCCACGCTTTCCAGATCCAGCCCATGTTCCTGCGACAGGATGTTGCGGACCCAGGCGCCGGTCGTCTGCGTGTAAGCGCGCACGCCGACCTTCTTGCCAACCAGCATGGCTGGCGTCAGCTCCTTGTGGAAGTCGGTGTTGTAGACGATGCAGCCATGCTGGAAGCGGGACGCGAGCACCACCGGCAGCATCACGATGGGCTTCTTGAAGCAATAGGCCTGAAGGAAGGTGAAGACCGCCATTTCGCTCACGTCGAAACGCTGCTCGCGCGCCATCGGCTTGAAGGCGTCATGGATCGGCTCGATCTCATGAAAATCGAAATGGAAGTTCGGCGAAGTGAGTTCGCCCGCCAACAGCGCCTGCGTGGTCGGATAGCGCTTCAGGGCGGTCGAAAGAGTGGGGATCGCGTCAGCCATGGGTCGCCTCACTTCAATACGGGATAGAGGCGCAGCGCTGTGCCGCTAAGGATATTCGCGCGATCCGCATCGGACAGGCACGCCAGCACATGCAGCGTCTCTTTCACGATATTGGGCAGCGTGTCGTCATGGGCCGGGTAATTCGAGCCCCAGAGAATGTGGTCGGAGCCGAAAGCCTCGACCAGTTTGGACATGAAGGTCTCGGGCGTCGCCTTGCCAGCCTGACAATGTTCGACCGTGCGGCTGGTGAGCTTGAGATAGATATTCTTGTATTGCGCAATCGCCCAAAGACTGTCCGCCGCCGCATAGGGAGGGCCATCGTTGATGACCGGGCGGGCGAGATGGTCGAGCAGGAAATTCGTGCCCGGAAAGGCCTTCACGATTTTCAGCAACAGCGGAATGCCCTCGGCGGTCATCTGCATGGCGACGGGCAGCTTCAGCTCGCCAGCCTTCTTCCACACCGGAAAGGCGCGCTCGTCGTCAAGCCAGGTCTGCTGACCCGGCATGGTGGAGCCCGTGGTGAAGACGCGCATGCCGGTCATCCCGAGCGAGACCCAGTGGTCCATTTGCTCAAGCGCCTTGGGGTCCAGCGGATCAATCGAGAAGACGCCCGTGAAGCGCGCGGGCGAATGTTTGAGCGAGTCCGCGAGATACGAAGAATTGTGGCCATAGGCGGTCGAGGCCTGCACCACGGCGGCCTTTGCGACGCCAGCGGCGTCCATGGCGGCGAGCAGCTGCTCGGGGGTGGTGGGGCGCTCCGACGACCAGTCGGACTGTTTGCCGCCAATCGGCGCCAGCGGATAGGTTTCGCGATCCGGCGAAACCACGTGGCAATGAACATCAATGATCATCGGAATAGTCCCGCTCATGGCGTCCCCCTGCTGAAACAATTCTGGCGCGCCCTCGCGCCTTGCGCTGCGACGACCTTATGCCAAGCGCCTGCGCAGCCCCTATTCAATCAACGGCGATGGGTATAGATTTTCCCTTATTTTGAAAGGGTGGCCATGCGCGATCGCGATGCTGTTCCAAGTTTGCGCCGTCTGCGGGCCTTCCAGGCGGTTGCGCAAGCGACCTCATTGTCAGCCGCCGCACAGACTCTGCGCCTCAGCCAGCCTGCCCTGACGCATTCGATCGCTCTACTCGAGGCCGGGCTTGGCGCCCGTCTTTTCGAGCGTACTCCCGAAGGGGCTTTTCTGAACGAGGCGGGGCGCGTGTTCCACAGGCGGTCGGAACGCTTCTTCAATCAGGTCCACATGGCGCTCTGCGGCGCCAATGGGCTCGGGCTCGATGACCCGGCGATTGACCAGCAGGCGTCGAAACTCGCCAGCGCGCAGGTGCGCAGCCTTCTCGCCATTTGGCGCTCGGGATCCTTTCGCGCAGCAGCCCGCTCCCTTGGGCTCGCCGATCCCAGCTTGCAACGTCCAGCCAGAGAGCTTGAGCAGATCATTGGAGCGCCGCTATATCGGCGCTCGGCGGCTGGCCTGACGGTAAACCTGGCAGGCGCCGAGCTCGCCCGTCGGCTTGCGCTCGCCATTGGTGAAATCCGAGCGGGCGCCGAGGAGCTAGACGCAGCCACACATTCGCGAGCGAGTCTGCGCGTGGGCGTTCTTGCGCTCGCACCCAGATCTCTCCTCGCCGAAGCCGCTGACGCGGTGCTGGCGGACAATGGGACGCACTCCATCAAGATCGTCGAAGGCCCTTATGCGCAGATCATCCAGGATCTGCATTACGGCGCGCTTGATCTCATTTTCGGCGCCCTGCGAGCGCCGCCGCCCTTTGAAGAACTTGTCGAGGAGCCGTTATTTGAAGATCCATACACGATAGTATGCCGCCGCGGACATCCGCTCACGCGTCTGCCTCAGGCCAGCGCGGAGGATCTCGCCCGGTACACCTGGGTGCATCCTACCGCCGATCTGCCCCGGCGGACTGTGCTTGATAAAATGATAACGGATTGGGGGCTCGATCAAAACATAAGTTTTGAAACCAATTGCCTCTCCACGATCACGTCCTTTCTATCCGCCAGCGATCGACTTTCGATCCTCTCGAAGAAACATGTCGAGGCCGATCAACGACTGGCGAGCGTGAATCATCCACCCATTGAGCACGAACCACGCCATGTTGGGCTGACCATCCGCAAGAATTGGCTGCCAACGCCTCTGCAATCACGGTTTCTTGAAAATTTGCGCAACATGGCGGCAAAATTTGCAAGTCATCCCCGTCATTCAAAATGAGTCGAACGCGCACAGCGCCAGACGATAGAATGTGTCCGCCAGCGCCTTCTGGCGTGAGGTCCAATACCGCTTCGCCAGAACGCTACTGAAACTAGAGGGTCAGCGCGCCGTGGCGAGGACCAAAGTCCGAAACATGGAAGCTTTCCTAATCGAAAGCTGAACCATGGGGACCGCCTAATGCCAGGCGCGCCGCTTTCGTCAGCCGAAGATCTTGATGGCGGCTTTTGCAACCAACTCGCCCTGATGATGGGCGCCCGCCAGATCGGTGGCGACAGGCTGCCGGGAACCATCGCCCCCTGCAATAGTGGTTGCGCCATAGGGCGAGCCGCCGACGATCTCATCCATGCTCATCTGACCCTGATGGCTGTAAGGCAGCCCCACGATCATCATCCCGAAATGGAGAAGATTGGTGATGATGGAAAACAAGGTCGTTTCCTGCCCGCCATGCTGCGTCGCAGTGCTGGAGAAGGCCGCGCCAATCTTGCCGTTCAAGGCGCCACGCGCCCACAGGCCGCCCGCCTGATCCAGAAACGCGGCCATCTGAGAGGACATGCGACCGAACCGCGTGCCGGTTCCAACGATGATCGCATCGTAATGTTCAAGATCGGCGATGGTGGCGACGGGCGCAGCCTGATCGAGCTTGAAATGCGACTGCTGCGCGATTTCAAGCGGAACGGTCTCCGGCACACGCTTGATGTCGACCTGCGCGCCGGCGCTGCGCGCACCAGCCGCGATAGCGGAAGCCATCGTTTCGATATGTCCGTAGGTCGAGTAGTAAAGCACGAGAACCTTAGCCATGATATTTCCTTTTGATCTGAGATTCAGGGGAGGTCGAAGAGCAGGATTTCGGTTTTCTCGTCGCTCGCTGTCATCGAAACGACCTCTTCAGCCTCGATTGCAAATCCATCGCCTGCCGACGCAGCCACGCCGTTGATGTGACCGCCGCCCTGGACGATCTGCACCCACGCCTTGCGACCGGTTTGCAGGCGGTGTTCGATGGCGTCGCCTCTGTCGAGCACGGCTGCAAAAATATCGGCGTCCTGATTGATGAGGATCGACCCATCCCGCGCCGCCTTTGACGCGATCAGTCGCAGACGACCACGCTTTTCCGCCTCCAAAAACGATTTCTGATCGTAGCGTGGGGCGATGTCTCGGCGATCAGGCATCAGCCAGATCTGGAGGAAATGAACTGGCTCGACCTTCGAATGATTGAATTCGCTGTGGCGAATGCCAGTCCCCGCCGACATGATCTGAACATCGCCTGGCCGAATGACCGAGCCTGTGCCGATGCTGTCCTTATGCTCAAGCGCGCCTTCGATGACATAGGAGAGGATCTCCATGTCACGATGACCATGAGCGCCGAAACCAGCGCCCGCTTGCACCCGATCTTCATTGATCACGCGCAGCGGGCCAAAGCCCATATGCCTTGGATCATGATAATCGGCGAAAGAGAAGGTGTGGAAGCTGTTCAGCCAACCGTGGTCAGCATGGCCACGGTCCTGAGCCGGTCGAATGATTGTGGACATTGCTACGCTCCTTTTTCGCGCGACCTGTAAAAGGGCTTAAAATTCGCGGCCGATCAAAGCGTCGACCGAGTAACGCCCACCGCCCCGGATCACGAAGGACAGCGCTGTGAGGCCCCAGAACACAGGATATTCGAAGCCCCCGCTGGTCCAGAAAAACCCGAGTTGCAGGTGAACTGAAAGCGTGGCGACAGCCATCATCCCGAACACCAGCGCTGCGACAGGACGGGTCATGAAGCCCGCAGCAAGCATCAGGCCCCCGAAGAACTCGATGAGACCCGCCAGCAAGGCAAGAGACGCGGGCAGTCCCAACGTGGTGGCAAAGAACTGGCCGGTCGCCTCAACGCCATAGCCGCCAAACCAGCCGAACAGCTTCTGCGCACCGTGGGGAACAAGAAGCAGGCCAGTAGTCACACGCACAAGCGGCTCGCCCAAGGGCGCAAGGAGGTTTGTGACAGGCTGAAGCGCCGGGATGAGGGGCTGAGCGGGGGTGGATTGGGCAAAGGACATTGGAAGCTCCGGCATACAGCGCGACAGTTGCGCTTTCCATGCATCCGAACTTAGAGCTGGCGCTTTCGAGGAACAATTCTTATAATGGGAACCTATCTGTTCCTAATTCGGCAACAATATGAACCGCCTCTCCGCAATCGAATCGTTCGTGAAGGTCGCTGAGCTGAAATCTTTCTCAGGGGCGGCGGCGCGGCTCCATACGTCCAAGTCCGTCGTCAGCCGACATGTCACCGCCCTTGAAGGTGAGCTTGGGTTACGACTGTTCCACCGCACGACGCGCGCCCTCACCCTGACGGAAGCGGGCCGAGGCTACTTCGAGCGGGTGTCCCAAATCCTCATTGATCTGGAGGAAGCGGAACAATCCGTCACCCATTTGCAGGTGGTCCCAAGAGGGCGCCTGAAGATCACGGCGCCGATGAGCTTCGGCTTTCTACATCTGGCGCCCGCGTTGCCTGATTTCCTCACAGCATATCCAGAACTCGATGTTGACGTGACAATGAGCGACCGCTTCGCCGATCTCGTCGAGGATGGGTTTGATGTGGCGGTCCGGATCGCCGCGCTGGCAGAATCAAGCCTGATCGCCAGAAAACTGGCTCCCATTCGCCTCGTCATATGCGCAAGCCCGCAATATCTCGAAGCGCATGGAACGCCAAGAATTCCAAAAGATCTGCGCGAGCATCAGTGTCTTTGCAACAGCAACGCATCGGGGAACGAATGGCGCTTCACCATGCCCGACGGAAAGCCCGTCATGGTGGCCGTCGATGGCAGGATAACGATGAACAATGGCGACGCGCTGCGTGTTGCGGCGCTCAATCATCTGGGCCTGATCAGCCTTCCAACGTTCATCGTTGGCAGCGATCTTCAGGCAGGAACATTGATCAGCGTGCTTGAGGATTATGTGCCGCAGACGCTGGCGCTGCATGCTGTCTATTCACATGCGCGCCACCTATCTCCCAAGGTGCGCGCCTTTATCGACTTTCTCGCCAGTCGATTTGGCCCTCGGCCCTATTGGGATCCGGCGGAATAACAAACAACAGGGGTCGTCGTATTTAAGGCGTTCCGCAGCCGGTCAGCTATCCTCGGGTCGGTGCGGTTTGCCCCCGCGCAAGGGGGCGCGACTGCGGGCGTTTCCTGCGCTCGTCATCTTGCTCAGCAAAGCGACGAAGGTTTCACGCTCCTCCTTCGACAGCAATGCGACGATATCGTCCTGCACCCGGTCCACCCAGGGACGCGCACGCTCCAGAATGTCAGCCCCTTCGGCGCCCAGCATGAGAATCTTCGCGCGCCGGTCGGTGGGATTCACCTCCCGGACCACGAAGTTCTTTTGCACCAACCGGTCGATGACGCCGCCGATCGTGACGCGATCATAGGCGATCAAGCCCGCAAGCGTCTGCTGGTCGAGACCGGGATGATCCCGCAGAGTGGCCAGCGCCGCGAACTGAACGGAGGTGAGGTCCAGTCCCGCCTCGGCCATGCGGGCGGCGAAGAGCGAAACCGAAATTTGCTGGACCCGGCGAATGAGATGGCCGGGCAAAATATCGAGTTCGCTCATGATGATCCGCTCATTCCCAAAGCTGAGGCCGCCAAGGATGCCGACGGCCGCCGCCGTCAGGCGCCAGCCGTCAATATCCCCGCAAAATAGTCGGTCAGTTCTGTATGGGCGTCGAGCGGCAGAACCTGCGCCACATATTGGTCGGGACGCACGACCACCATGCAGCCTTGCTGACGATTGACGCATCGCATGTCATAGATATCCCCCGCCTTCGCATCGACGCAGAAGGCCTTTTCATAATCGCGCAACCCGAACCGGCCCTTGGTCGGCCACAGCAGCTCCGGCAAGGCGTCCATCGACAGCGACTGATGCGGCTGCTGGAAGATCGCGCGAATGTCGAACAGAGCGTCGATGTCCATATCGGCGCGCGTGTGGCGGCGCACAGGAGAGGTGGGATTGTGGGCGAGAAAGTCACAAAGCCCCGCCAGACGCGAGCCCGGCGCCAGTCCGTCCGCCCCGGCGAAGAGGTAGATCCGCCAGCGGCCGTCCGCTTCAGCCACATGGCCAAGATGCAACGGCTTTGCATCCGCAAGCCGGACGACGGGCGCAGAATGAAACCGCATGCCGACCACAAAGCCATCCGCCAGATATTGATGCGTTCTAGCACCGGTCAATAAGGAGGGCTCATAACGTGTCGCGGTGCCCGCCGTGAAACGGCCCTGTTTGACGAAATAGCGCTGAAATTCAGCGGGATCGACGCCGTCGTCATCCGCCTCGGTTTTCGGCTTGGCACTGAACATCCTGGCGAACTCGCGGTCGAAATCGATCAATTCCTTCGCGATTGACTGCCTTTCGCCCGAATAGCTGTGCAGCAGCGCAGGCATGGCCCAACCTTGGAGCACGGCGGCCAGCTTCCACCCCAGATTGAAAGCGTCTTGCATGGACACGTTCATTCCCTGACCAGCCTTCGGGCTATGGGTATGACAGGCGTCGCCCGTGATGAAGACCCGCGGCAAACGCGACCCTTCCTGCCCTAAAGTCACATCATCGAACTTGTCGCAGAGCCTCTGCCCGATCTCATAGACAGACCACCAGGCCACCTGCTTCACGTCCAGCACATAGGGATGGAGAATACGCTGCGCCGCAGCGATCAGCTGATCCTGCGTAATGTTCTTCGCCACGACCCGCTCATCCTCGCCCAGCTTGTCGAGTTCGATGTAGAGCCGCACCAGATAGCCGCCCTCGCGGGGAATGATCAGGATGTTGCCATCGTTGGCCGAATGGATCGCGCACTTCAGGCGGATGTCGGGAAAATCGCTATAGGCCAGCACATCCATCACGCCCCAGGCCTGATTGGCGGACTCCCCGTGCAGTTCGCGCCCCATGGCCTTGCGAACGCCGCTTCTGGCGCCATCGCAGCCCACCACATAGCGCGCGCGGACGATTTCGATCCCCTCATCGCCCGCTTGCAGACGAACGGTCACCGGTTCCGCCGGGTCATCGCCTATTGTGAGGTCGAGCAGGCGCAAGCCGTAATCAGGAATGAGACGGCCGGGCGCATGGCGCATCCGTTCCAGATAGAAATCATGCACCCGGGCCTGATTCAGGATCACATGTGGAAACTCCGAAAGGCCTTCCTCGGTGTCTGGAATGCGGCCATGGCGAACGATTTGTCGCGTCGCGCTGTCGTCTGGCTTCCAGAAACTGGTCTCATTGACCCAATAGGCCTCCTTCATGACCTGGTCGACAAAGCCGAAAGCGTTGAACATCTCCATCGTACGGCAGGCGATGCCGTCCGCCTGCCCAAGTTCGAGCGGCCCCTTCTTCTGTTCGACAATGCGTGTGCGGATAGAGGGAAAGCGCGCCAGTTGAGCGCCCAAGGTCAAGCCGGCAGGCCCGCAACCAACGATCAGAACATCAATCACGTCCGAATGCGAAGCGGCAGGGGCAGCTTCCAGAACCGACGGGTCACCGGAGCGGAAACCATTCAGGTGAAATTGCATCTCTCGCTCCCTCACAAACGATACGACGTTTCTGGTCGTAGACAATGACTTGTTGAAATACGTAGTATACGTCCTTTTAGGGCGCGTCAAGGGACGTGAGGGGCGGAAGGTCACGCCCGGTGATTGAAGCAAAAGCGAAAGCTGCCGCGCGCGTCTACTCGCGGTTGCGCGAAAATGCCGTTTTCAACCGGACCTTCGCCGCCTCAAGCACCTTTCGACGACTTTCAGGCAAGTTGCGCCCGGCCCGGTTCATATAAAAATTCAGCATGGAGAGTGCCGAACGATAGGGTTCTGATTTGCGGCGGGTGCTGTTCTTGGCGGACCGCATCAGCGACGCGGCGATTTCGTCGGCCGATTTCTTGAACACGCCCTCCTCCAGATCCAGAGCGTTGCTATGTCGTGTGACCTCGGCGGACCATCTATCTTGTTTCCGGATAGACAATTCAGGCCCCCTTTCCCGCCCCCGCCACAGCGATGCGGCGGGGGCCAGATCTTGCTTGGAGAGGTTAGCGCCAACTGGCGACTAACGGGGGGAGTTAGCGCTGGCCGCCCTTTTTACCGGCCTCGGAAGCCTTTTCCCGATCATGCGCGAAATTCCCACCAGAAGCCTGTCCACCCTTGTGTCCAGCTTCGGAGGCCCGCTCTGGATCATTCTTGAAATTACCACCTGACGCGTGTCCGCCTTTGCTCGCGATTTCACGCTGTTTTTTCTCGTCCATCGAAGCAAACCCTCGATTGGAACCATGCTGTTCAGCCATCTCGGCCTCCTCGCTCTCGCCCCCCAGGGAGCGGAAAAACGGGATGAAATAAAAATAGTTCCCGAGCGCAACTTGGGCGATTTGTCGGCAGCGTCACACCGGGTTCACTCGAAACTCCTTGTCGCGAGCCTATGCAAAAAACTCAGCGCACTATTTATCCGTTGGTGCATAAGCTCGCATAAATATATCAATTGCATTCTCGATCGACTTGCCAATCTCTTCCGACGAAACAGATTCGACCATTCCAAACATCTGCGACTTGACGATCTCGGAGTGGGAAAGATTCATGAAATTTGAAGCAGCAGTGGCCGTGTCCTGAATATTCAGCAAACCGGCCGCCACCTGTTGGTCGAGATATAAGGTCAATTTTTCGAGTCCAAATTTTGGGCCTGCTTCATAAAACGCACGCCCGATTTCCGGAAACTTGCCGACCACGCCGATCACCATGCGCAATATCGCGACATTGTCCGGCTGCGTCAGCATCTCGACCATCCTGCGACCAACACCGCGCAGCGTCGTTACGATATCCGCTTCGCCCGTCGCGAATGAACACACCCGCTCAGCCTGACCATGCTTTTCATTGCGAACAAGAGCCTGGAAAAGCGCCTCCTTGGAGTCGAAATACGCATAAAGCGTGCCTTTCGAGACGCCCGCCGCGCGGGCGATGTCATTCATGCTCGCGCCATCAAACCCATCGGAAAGGAACACCTTTCGGGCTCCATCGAGGATTTGATGCAACTTGGCGCTTTCACGGACCTGATCCCGCGAGGCTTCCGGGTCAGAGGCCCTATCGAGGATCCGCGCCGTTGCGACCATGTTCCACCCGAAAAATATTGAACCTGCTGCTCAGTTACACTTGAGATAGTCTGCGATCATGAGTATGTCAAATTGATTGACCGAACCGTTCGGTTCAATCAATGGTGACTTTCAAATGCTCGACAATGCAATTCCCCATCATCCTCTGGTGGACCCCCAGGACGCCGCCCATGCGAGCATCTCGCCGATAGCCTCCTCCGGCGCATCTCCGCTTCCCTTGGCGACAGCGCCCAAGCCCAAGCTCAACCCGAAACGTTTCATCCTTCGTACCTGCGCCATCGCCGCGCTCTGCGTAGGCGCGCATTACCTTTGGGACTGGTATGTGGTCGGTCGATTTGTCGTTTCCACCGACGACGCCTATGTCCGCGCAGATGTCGCCGTGATCGCAGCCAAGGTCTCGGGCTATGTGACCAGCGTCGCGGTGACCGACAACCAGATGGTCTCGCCCGGCCAGCTTCTGGCGACAATTGACGGTGGAGACTACCGCCTCGCCGTGGATGCCGCCCAGAGCAAAATTGCCACGCAAGAGGCGACAATTGCGCGGATTCGCATGCAGGCGGACGCCCAGCGCGCGGTGATCGAACAAACTGAGGCACAGTTGACATCCGTGCGCGCTGACGAACAGCGGGCCGCAAGCGAATTTGAACGTTCCACCCGCGTGATGCAAAATGGCGCCGGCACTCAACAGCGACTTGACCTCGCCCTTGCGGACCGCGACCGAACGGTCGCTGCCGTCAGAAATGCCCAAGCCGCGCAATTGGCGGCGCAAGCAAATCTGGGCGTTCTCGAAGCCGAGCGGGTCGAGGCGGAACAAACACGCAATGAACTGATGATCGCGCTCGAAAAATCCAGGCGCGATCTGTCGTTCACTGAAATCCGAGCGCCCTTCGCAGGCGTCATTGGCAACCGGGCCATCGAAACCGGACAGTTGGTGCAAATCGGAACGAGACTTTTGTCGATCGTTCCTCTCGAAAGCGCTTACGTCGAGGCCAATTTCAAGGAAACACAGATCACGCGCATGAAACCCGGCCAGAAAGTCTCGATCCATATCGACGCCCTCCCAGGCCGCGCCATCGAAGGGACTCTCGAAAGCCTCTCACCGGCGTCAGGCGCACAATTCTCGTTATTGCCACCTGAAAATGCGACGGGCAATTTTACCAAGATCGTCCAGCGATTGCCGGTGCGGATCCACGTGCCGCTGGCGCTTGCGGCCGAAGGCGTGCTGCGTCCTGGCTTGTCAGTCACGGCGGACGTGGACACATGGCCCGCGGGCGAGCAGCGACCGACTTTGTCCAGCGTCCTCGGACTAGGTGCTGAACGGCCAGGCCTATGACTGCGTCAGCCGCAATCACGCCGTCCACCGCTTCGTTCAACACGTCACCCGGGCGTTCGTTTGGCGCGCGGCGGGTCATTGCTTTCATAGCGATGGTGTTCGGCATGTTTATGGCGATCCTCGACATTCAGATCGTGTCGGCGTCGCTCGCGGAAATTCAAGCCGGACTATCGGCGAGCGCCGACGAAGTGTCGTGGGTGCAGACCGCCTATCTTGTGGCCGAAGTCGTAATGATTCCGCTTTCCGGCTTTCTGTCTCGCGCGTTTTCAACACGCATCGTGTTCGTGGCTTCCGCAGCCGGCTTCACCCTGTTCAGCATACTTTGCGCCACCGCAGGCTCCATCAACGAAATGATCCTGTGGCGGGCGCTCCAGGGTTTCATTGGCGGCGGCATGATACCGACTGTTTTTTCGGCGGCCTTCACGATTTTTCCGCGCGAAAAGCAGTCCATTGTTGGCCCTGTGATTGGTCTGGTGGCGACATTGGCGCCAACCATCGGGCCCACGTTCGGCGGCCTGCTGACAGATGCATTTTCGTGGCACTGGCTGTTTCTGGTGAACGTGCTTCCGGGGGCGGTCGTGACGACAGTGTGCTGGGCATTGATCGACTTCGATGAACCCGATCTATCCCTGCTGAAAAGCTTCGACTGGACCGGCCTTTTGGGCTTGGCCGCCTTCTTGGGAGCGCTCGAATATCTGCTTGAGGAAGGGCCCTCGAAGGGCTGGTTTGACGAGAATATCGTCGTATTTTCAGCCCTTGTTTCGTTGACCGGCGGAATATTGTTCTTCTGGCGCGCTTTCACAGCGATCAATCCAATCGTCGACCTGACGGCTTTTCGTGATCGCAACTTCTGGACGGGTTCACTATTCTCCATGACGCTCGGCGTGGGGCTTTATGGATTGACCTATCTTTACCCCGTCTATCTGGCGCGCGTTCGCGACTATTCCGCGCTTATGATCGGCAAGACGGTGTTTGTGTCCGGCATATGCAGTTTTTTATCTGCGCCCTTCATTGGACGCCTCGCGATGAAAATTGATTCCCGCAAATTGATCGGAATTGGCTTCACGCTATTCGCCGCCAGCACATGGCGACTCTCCTATGTGATGAAGGATTGGGACTTCTACGATTTGTTATTTCCGCAGGTTCTGCGCGGAGTCGCGCTGATGATGTGCATGGTGCCCATTACCAATCTGGCGCTTGGCACCCTGCCGCCGGACCGGCTCAAAAACGCTTCTGGTCTCTTCAACCTGACGCGCAACCTTGGTGGAGCCCTCGGACTCGCGCTGATTAATACGATCCTCAATGATCGAACCGATCTCCACCTGAACCGATTGCACGAAAGCATGGCTTGGGGTCGCGACGCCGCCGAGGAAACCCTTGCAAATCTCACGCTGCTTTATGCGCCTCTGGGCTCGGACGCACCACTTGCGGCAACGAAACGTCTGGCGCTTTTGGTGCGGCGGGAGGCGATCGTCATGGCGCTCGGTGACGTGTTCTTGACTATGACCGTTCTTTTTCTGTGTTTGGTGCCTTTGACTCTCATGATGCGTCGCCCGAAGGCGCATGGCGGTGGTTCCGGGGGACATTGACAACCTGGCGCCGTCGAAAGGCTCGATCTGAAAGCGACGTGGCGAGCAATCGGCGACAATGACGCATTCGTCGGCGCCCTCTCAAACAAGACGACCACTTCGAGGGGCCTAGTCGATCTGATTGCGTGCGCTGATCTTCGTCGTCCGTTCCTCCTTAAAAGTTGACGCTTGTGCGCAGCTGATTTAGGGTTATAAATGCTGACTACATAACCAAGTCGAGAGGCTCTTGGATGATCGAAGCCACGGTCTCGCTGAAAAGCGAGTCTTCCGCGAGTGTGGGAAGGGACCGCATTCGGCTTTTGCAGGTTGTTGCGCGGGAGGGCAGCATATCCTCTGGCGCGAAGGCGTTCGGGCTTAGTTACAAGGCGGCGTGGGATGCGCTTGACGCCATGGCGAACCTTTTCGGGCGGCCTCTCCTGACGACCAAAAGCGGCGGCGCTGCGGGCGGTGGGTCTGTGTTGACGCCAACCGGCGTCAAGGTCATCGAAGCCTATGCACGCATGGAGGCGGAGATGGCGCGGGTCGTCCGCCTTCTTGAGCCAGACCTGGCGGGCAGCGGGGTCACGCCTCTCAATCTCATGTCGGGGTTCCTCATGCGCACCAGCGCACGCAACGCTTTGCGCGGCGTCGTAACGTCCGTAAATAGCGACCAACTGAACGCCGAGGTCGCAGTTGAGGTCTCCGCCTCCACGACAATCTTCGCTTCCGTGACCAATGAAAGCGTCCGCTCGCTTGGCCTTTGCGTCGGGCGCGAGGCGATTGTGCTGATCAAGGCGCCGTTTGTCATGGTCGCGCTCGACGAAGAGGGGCTGAAGACGTCGGCGCGCAACGCCATCCCCGGGGTGGTGCTACGCAGTGAAACCTCGGCGATCAACGCCGAAGTCGTCATCGACATCGGCGGGGGCAAGACGCTCGCAGCCCATATCAGCGCCCACAGCGCCAAAGCCTTGAACATCGAGGCCGGGACAAAAGTGCAGGCGCTCTTCGACGCCAGCCACGTCATCCTCGCCATCGATTGAAACGGGAGTTTCCATGAGGCAGCTGAAATTCATGGCCGCAGTCTTTGGCGTCGCCGCAGTCTGGCTGGGCGCCACCGAGGCCATGGCCGGAAGCGCCAATGTTGCGGTGGCCGCCAACTTCACCGACGCCGCCAAGGAGATCGCCGCCCTATTCAAGGAAAAGACCGGCGATGACGCGATCTTGAGTTTCGGCGCCTCCGGCCCCTTCTATGCGCAGATCAAGGAGGGCGCGCCGTTTCAGGTGTTTCTGTCCGCCGATGATGAGCGCCCCAAGAAACTGGCCGAAGAAGGGCTCGCGGTTTCCGATACACGATTCACCTACGCCATTGGCAAGCTGGTCCTCTGGAGCAAGGATCCAAACGGGGTGAAGGGCGAAGAGACGCTGAAGGCCAACGCATTCTCAAAACTCTCCATCGCCAACCCCACGGCGGCGCCTTATGGCGCGGCGGCCATCGAGACGCTGAAGGCGTTGAAGATCCATGACGCTGTGCGACCGAAGATCGTCTTGGGCGCGACCATCGCGCAGGCGTTCCAGTTCATCGACACTGGCAATGCTGAAATCGGTTTCGTTGCGCTCTCTCAACTGGCGGGAGACGCAGGCGGCTCGCGCTGGATGGTTCCGCAGAACCTCTACGGAGAGATCCGGCAAGACGCGATCCTTTTGGAAACGGGCGCCGACAACGACACAGCCAAAGCGTTCCTCGCCTTCCTGAAAGGCCCCGAAGCGCGCGCCGTGATCGAGACGTTCGGTTATGCGCTGGCCCCGAAGTCCGGTTCCTGATGCTGGGCCTGACCGCAGAAATCTGGCAGCCGGTCCGCCTGACGCTGCAATTGGCGCTGCTCACGACGGTGATCCTCATCCTCATGGGGGCGCCGCTGGCGTTCTGGCTGGCGCGCTCTCGCTGGCGCTGGAAGGAGGTCGTTGGCGCCCTCGTCGCGATCCCGCTGGTGCTGCCGCCAACTGTGCTCGGCTTCTATCTGCTTGTCGCTCTCGGGCCACATGGTCCGGGCGGATGGCTCGCCTCGCTCTGGGGCGGGCGCACCCTCGCCTTCTCCTTCCCCGGCCTCGTCTTTGGCTCGGTCCTCTTCTCCATGCCTTTTGTGGTGCAACCGATCCGCAACGCATTCGAGGCCATGGGGGATCGGCCGTTGGAGGTCGCCGCCACCCTGCGCGCCTCGCCCTGGCGGGCGTTCTGGACCGTCGCCGTTCCCCTCGCGCGGCCCGGGTTTCTGACCGGCGCGATTCTTGGCTTCGCCCATACAGTCGGCGAGTTCGGCGTCGTCCTGATGATCGGCGGCAATATTCCGGGCGAGACGAACGTGCTGTCGATCGCCATCTTCGATTATGTCGAGACCTCCCAATGGGCGCAGGCCAATCTGCTGGCGGGAGGCATGGTCGTCTTCTCCTTCTGCGCCATTCTCGCGATGATGCTGATCGAGAAACGCATCGGCGGAACCGCCTCATGAACCTCCATGCCCGTTTTTGCGCCCATCTAGGCGACTTCGCGCTTGAAGTGGAATTTCAAGTTCCCGCCCGTGGCGTGACAGCGCTGTTCGGCCCCTCCGGCTGCGGCAAGACAAGTCTGCTGCGCGCCATTGCGGGACTCAACCGCGTCGCCGACGGCTACTTCGCAATAGGTGGCGACGTCTGGCAGGATGCGGCCCGTTTTCGGCCCGTTCATCAACGTCCGATTGGCTATGTATTCCAGGAGGCCAGCCTCTTTCCGCATCTGAACGTGAGCGGCAATCTTGTCTACGGCGCCCCGAAGCGTTTTGACCCCAACGCCATCCGTTTCAATGAGGTCGTGGACCTGCTGGGCCTCGGCAAGCTGCTGGATCGCTCGCCACGCCATCTGTCCGGCGGCGAGCGTCAGCGTGTCGCCATCGGCCGCGCGCTCCTCTCCCAACCCAAGTTGCTGTTGATGGACGAGCCATTGTCGGGCCTCGACAAGCTGACCAAGGACGAGATCCTGCCGTTCCTGGAACGGCTCCACGAAACGCTGTCGTTGCCCGTGCTCTATGTCAGCCATGACATGAGCGAAATCGAGCGGCTCGCCGACCAACTCGTGCTTATGCAGAGCGGCCGCGTGCTGGCGGCAGGCCCCATCAGCCAACTGCAAAGCGACCCCGAATTACCGCTTGTCTCGTCGCCCGACGCGGCCGTGAGCCTCGACGCTACCGTTGATGCGCATGACCCGTCAGACGGAATGACGAGCCTTGTTGTGCCGGGCGGCCGATTTCTGGTCCCATCGGCAGGAGCGCTGGCGGGTGAGCGCCGGCGCCTGCGTATTCTCGCAGGAGACGTCAGCCTCGCGCGCGAGCCGCCAAACCGGAGCACCATCCTCAACATTCTGCGCGCGCGGATCATTTCGGCGCAGGAGACCGGAGATCACCAGATGACGGCTGTGCTTGGCCTTGGGGACGATGGGCTTGGCGCCCGCCTCCTCACACGCGTGACCCGTCGATCATGGAACAATCTCGGTCTCGCCCCGGGCGTGACTGTCTATGCGCAGGTGAAGAGCGTCGCGCTTGTGCGGCGACGTGGCGCCGCCATCAGCGAACGTGCGAACGTCCCGGCGCTTGCCACGCGCCACGCTTAACGTGCATAGGACGACAGTTCCCTCTGCCTTGGAGTGTCCCGTGTTCCGTCGCCTCATCCCCGACCCATTCCTCGTGGCGCTGGTCTGCGTCGTCGCGCTGGCGGCCGTTCTGCCCTGCTCGGGTCGGGGCGCCGAAATCGTCGATACATTGGCGACCCTCGCCATAGCCATGCTGTTCTTCCTGCAAGGCGCGCGGCTGGCGCCGGAGACAGTGGTGAGCGGCTTCACCCATTGGCGGCTGCATCTGCTGGTGCTGGCCTGCACGTTCATCATGTTCCCGGTTCTGGGCCTGGCGCTGCATGCGGCGATGCCGCACTTGCTCAGCGAACCGCTCTGGATCGGCGTTCTCTTTCTGTGCGCCCTGCCCTCCACAGTGCAATCGTCCATCGCTTTCACGTCGATCGGCAAGGGCAATATTCCGGGCGCCATATGCTCGGCGACGGCCTCCAATCTGCTTGGCATTTTCATCACGCCGGTTCTTGTCGGCCTGCTGCTCAGCACACAGGGCGGCGGCGGCGGCGGCGACATCAGCCAGATTGGAAAGATCGTCCTCCAATTGCTGGCGCCTTTCATCCTCGGGCAGGTGTTGCGGCCCAGGATTGGCGCCTTCGTACTGCGCAACAAAAAGATCTTGTCGATGAGCGATCGCGGCTCGATCCTGCTCGTCGTCTATTCCGCTTTCAGCGCCGCCGTCGTCAACGGCATCTGGCAGCGGCTCAGCATCTCCGAATTGCTGGTGGTGCTGGTGCTGGACATGGTGCTTTTGGCCCTTGTGCTCACAGTCACCACCGTGGCGGCGCGGCTGCTCGGCTTCAACAAGCCCGATGAAGTGACCATCGTGTTCTGCGGCTCCAAGAAGACGCTTGCGAGCGGCGTTCCGATGGCCAACGTGCTCTTTCCCGGCCCGGAGGCCGGCACGATCATCCTGCCGCTGATGGTTTTTCATCAAGTGCAATTAATGGTCTGCGCCGCCTTGGCCCAGCGATATGCACGCATCATCGGCGCCGGCGCATCCAAGCCGCCGGTGTCGAGCAGCGTCGATGCGCAGCGCCCGAACTGAGGCGACAAGCGGCGGCAACGCCCCATCAAGCCATATAGCCAAGCCTGCCAGCGGCCACGCCAATGGTGATGGCGAACAAGATCGCTATCAATGGATTCACCTTCGTCAGGGCGACGAAAATCGCCACGCCCAAAGCGATGATGACCCCTACCGCGCCATCGACAGCCAGTTTCGCTGTGACGAAGCCACTCGCGATCATCAGGCCCGCCACGATGGGAGGAAGGCTTCCCCTCACGATCTGGAAATTTTTCGAGGCTGAAAGTCGGGCGTCTGTCCGCCTCGCGACGACAGCCATGACGCCTGTGGGAAGGACGATAGCCAAGGTCGCGACCAATAAACCGGCTATCCCGAAGGCGCGCCAGCCAATGAGGCTCATCAGCATGATGTTTGGACCCGGCGCCATCTGGGACACGGCGAAGGCGCTCGAAAATTCGGCGTCGCTCGCCCAGTGAAAGACCTGGACCGATTGCCGATGGATTTCCGGCACCATCACCAGAATGCCGCCAAAGGAGACCATGGCGGTCGTCGCAAAGGATACCGCCAGAGAAACGAGGCCGCCAAAGTTCATTTATTCCTCCAGAGATAATCGAAGAAACAAGCGACCACCAGCAAACAGATCATTGCGGGTATCATGGGAGCGCGAAAGATACCGATAACGACAAAAGACAAAATGGCGATAAGAATCTTCGGCGCGCTTCGAAGCACACGAACAGAAACCTTCATCGCCGTGCCCAGACTCAAGCCAGCGGCGGCGGCTACAGAGGCCACGGTTCCATAGTGGACCTCGGGAACATCTGCAAAGCGGTCATAGACAAGCGCCAGCAGGATCAGGCTGCATAAAGGGACGCACAGGAGACCTCCGATAGCGCAGACAACGCCGACGAGACCCTGGAAACGATCAGCGATCATAATCGACGTATTGATGGGTGCCGCCCCGGGCAGCATCTGGGCCAAGCCAAATGTCAGCGTATAGTCCTCGGCCGTGAGCCATTTTCTCTTATCTACGACGACATGAAACAGAGCGTTCGCAATACCGCCAAAACCGATCATCCCCACCGTCAAAAAACCCGAAAGCAGATCCAGACAAGAAACGTTTCGGGGTCGATCCCCATCGCATGGTCTTGCTGTGTCCTCTATGCCGTCCATATCATCCACCTGTCGAGATCAAATATTTTTGTCAGATAGCTACGTGACGCCGCCAAGCGCCACGATTGCTCCCGGCCATTTTGGGCGACATCTGCAAGTTTGCGGCGTCGAAGCCGGAACGACCAGCCCCCAATCAACGTCTTACACCCAAAGACCGAGCCGATTGACGAGCAGTCAACTGCCGACACCACCGGCCTTGCCGCCCAATATGGTTGGCAAAATCGTCATTGACAAGCAAGGAATAAGATCCTCCGCCAAACAACCCGGACGCGATCTGGATGTTCGAGCCAGTTCTGAGTGGTGTCGCAGTTCCGAACGCGATCATAAACTTGGCGTTCTTAGATGTCGGGCCATCGTTGGAACGGCGTCCGGGAGCAATTCAAATTTAATAAATGCTACAACGATAGATCCCCTCGGAGGCCATCCTGCTCAGGAAATAATCTCCACCCTTCAAATGGGCTCAGCTATCGTGGAGAGATATACAAAGACAATCATCATCAACACTGGGCCAGATCCGCACGTCCCTTGGATTGCGCCGTTCATGGCGACAGCGCGGTGGAAATGTCCTCTGCTTTGGCGAAGTCAGCAAGACGCGTGGCCCAGGCAAATGCGCGCTCGCGGCCAACGACTGGGGTAGCGTTGTGAATAAGTTTGTCAGCAGACCGATCCCGGAGCAGCGGCCGCGCCGCATGGCCTGAGCCAGCTATCAGCGAACCCTCGAAGCGACGTCCCCCCGCCATGACTGTAACGCGCGCGGGTGCCTGTTTTGGCCAAGCGGAGGAATGGGAGGGATCCTCCACTACGCGCACCCTGCGGGTGAGCGCGCGCACGGCGCCGTCGTGAACGCCCGCTTCGATATCGTGGTGACGCACCTGCCCCCGCAACAGCGCCAGAGCCACCATGAAGGGGATGCTGTGGTCGGCGGTCTCGCGATTCTCAGGCTCCCAGAGAGCCGGAATGGAGCCCGCCCAATGGATCCCGAAAGCATGGGTCGCCACCTCGATCTCGTCAATCGGCGCCACCAGATCGGCGCCCATCTCATCGCGCAGCATGAGCGCGATCTCACAGGGCGCCTGCGCGTGAAAAACGGCGGGGAAGCGTTTGAGATGGGTGTCGCCGCTTCGATCGCGCGCGCGGTCGAGCTCCAGATGCAGATCGCCGCAGACGACCTCGAGAAACCCGAGCCGTCCCTCAAAGACCGGATCGGGGCCGGAGACGTCGGCCTTGGCCAGCGCAGTGACGAACAGCGCGTTGCGCAGCGCCTGAGGGGACGCGAGGCTGCGCCATGTCGAGACCTTCGCCGAGCGGGCAAGCAGCATGTTGTTCGCGGCGGTCACCATGGAAATCGCATGGGCGAATTGCGCGGGGTTGAGGCCGCGCAGCAGGCCGACCGCCACGGTGGCCGCTATGCCGATATAGGTCGCATGGTCCCAGCCTCGCGCCAGCGCGTTGGAGCCGTCGCACATGTCGAGCATGACATGTTGCCCAACGCCGATGGCGCGCAGCACCTCGTCGCCGCCGCACTGCGCCTCCTCGCCCGCCGCGAGGGCTGCGGCGATGATGTCGGAGGGATGGCCCCCATTCCTGCCCACATAGGTGTCGTTCCAATCATGGAAACGCACCATCATGCCGTTCAGAAAGGCGGCGGTCTCCACGGAGCCGCGCCCCAGCATCAGCGCCGTGCACGGGCCAGCCTCGCCCGCAAATCCAAGGGCGGCGGCGACGCGGCGCACCTCTTCGTCCTCACTGGCCGCAATGGCGCAACCCAGCGCGTCCATGATGCGCGCTGTCAGGGCGTCACGACGCAGCTCATCGAGCGGAAGCGCGTAGCTCGCGAAAGCGAAATCGACAATGGCGCGGGTGATGCTGTCATGCGTCACCACTTGGCTCGGATCTCCGGCGCGAACACTTCGCGCCAGTCTTGCCCCGCCTTCACGAAATGATCGAAGGGCCGCATGTCCCGATGGGTCTGCGGGTCGGCGCCCGGCGCTTCACCGCCCTTTTCCACGGCGTCTATCGCGCGCAGCAACATGGCGCGCATGGTTATGATCGCCCGGTCGGTGGACCCAAGATGTTCGCGGCTACGGTCAACGATAGGGCCCATGCCCTCCTGCAAGGCGAAATCCTGGGTGTTGATGCCGGTGATGCCGGTAAAGACCTTCTCCTTCTGAAGCCGTCGGTCGATCATATAGTCGTTGGCCTTGTTCTTCTTCAGCCTGTAAGTGCCGGGGATCATGTCGTCCGGGCCGCGGCCGTAGAAAATTTCTGTTGCGTCGCGATGGGCCTGATCCACGGGCGTCGTGTCGTCATAGGTGTGATGCCAATTGTAGACATAGGTGGTGTAGTCGTCGATCGGCGCCCAGATATGCCCGTCGAGGGCGGGAGACTTGCGGCGTTCGCCGCTGAATTCGTGAATGCCGCCGCGCATTTGCTGGAAGGGCATCACATAGTGATACAGGCGCACATAGGTGTCGCCTCCGCCCATCTGGCGCGTGGAAACATAGTTGTAGCCATAGTCCGTCGGATTCACGTCAAGGCGCGGGGACTTGTCCTTCAGGCGCGGATCGCTCTTGGCGGCCATGTTGTTGTTGTGGGCGTAGGAGGAATGGGCGGTGTCAAGCCCACCTTCCAGCGCCTGCAAATAATTGCATTCCTGATAGGTCTTCGACACATGCAGGAAGTCGTGCGGGACGCGGGTCCATTCATAGTCCGGCGGCGGGGGCTTGCGGTTGGGCGGCCCCATATAGGCCCAGACTATGCCGCCGCGTTCTACGGTGGGATAGGCCTTGATCTTCGTCTTTTGTTTCATCACCTCGTTGCCGGGCTCGGTCGGCATGTCCATGCAGTCGCCGTTGCGATCAAATTTCCAGCCATGATAAGCGCAGCGTAGCCCGCATTCTTCATTACGGCCAAAGAACATGGGAGCCATGCGATGTGGGCAATGGGCGTCGACGAGGCCGACAGCCCCATCCGTATCGCGAAACGCCAGCAGATCCTCGCCCAGCAGGCGCACGCGCACCGGCGCACCATCTTTTTCAGGGACTTCCTCGCAGAGCACGGCTGGCTGCCAGTAGCGGCGGAACAGTTCCCCGGCGGGCGTTCCCGGCCCCACCCGGACCAGGCGTTCGTTTTGCTCTCGCGTCAGCACGGCGTTTTCTCCCCGATTTATGTCGACTTTCGTTGACGAAATGCCGATTGGACCGACAATTTGCCTCCGCGGCTCGTTCTTGACAAGCGCTGTTATTCAGCACCTCGGAGCGCCGCCAGCCTGAGAGGGCTCAAGCTTCGCCTTTGATCAATATCGATAGCTCCTAAAGACCATGGTCGAGCACGCAGGCCCGCCCACGCTCCGTTAGGCGCTATCGTCGCAAGCAACCGCCTAAAATGGCGCGCAAGCAACCCGCCAAACAGCGTGTCTCGAAGAGGCCAGATTAAAGGAGCGCTATCTGCTGATAAGCCGATAGCGCCTGTATCTGTTGTGGAGACAAAGCCACAACTTGTTTTTGCGTCCACATTGCAATTTGCGCCGTGGTGAGGGCCGCCTCCTGATCCGTGGAGAAAGAGGCGATCTGGGAGGTCGTCAAACTGGCGACTTGCGACGCCGTAAGGGCCGCGATGGAATCGGGCGTGAGCGCGGCGAATTGTGACGACGTCAGACGGCGCAGCGCTGCGGCCGAGAGGGACTGGATTTGACCCGTCGTCAGGCCACCGATCTCTGCTGTCGTCAGGGCGACGACTTGCTGTGCGGTCAAGGCGCCGATCTGCGCGGAACTCAAGGCCGCGACCTCGTCCGATCCTAACGCCTGAATTTGCGATGTCGTAAGCCCCTTGAGGCCAGCAATCGAGAGCGCCCCGACCTGATCGGCGGCCAGAGCACCGATCTCTGACGTCGTCAAACTGCCCACTTCATTTTTAGTGAGGGCAGCGACTTGCGCCGTAGTGAGCGCCGCCTCCTGATCGGTGGAGAAAGCGGCGATCTGGGAGGTCGTCAAACTGGCGACTTGCGACGGCGTGAGGGCCGCGATGGAATCAGGCGTGAGCGCGGCGAATTGTGACGACGTCAGGCCGCGCAGCGCCGCAGCCGAGAGAGACTGGATTTGACCCGTCGTCAGGCCAGCGATCTCTGCCGTCGTCAAGGCGACGATTTGCGGCGCGGTCAAGGCGCCGATCTGCGCTGAGCTCAGGGCCGCGACCTCGTCCGCCCCCAACGCCTGAATTTGCGATGTCGTAAGCCCCTTGAGGCCCGCAACCGAAAGCGCCCCGACCTGATCATCAGCCAGAGCCCCGATCTCGGACGTCGTCAAACTGCCCACTTCCATCTTGGTGAGGGCCGCGACTTGCGCCGTGGTGAGGGCGGCTTCCTGGTCGGTGGAGAAGGAGGCGATCTGGGAGGTCGTCAAACTGGCGACTTGCGACGCCGTGAAGGCCGCGATGGAATCGGGCGTGAGCGCCGCGAATTGTGACGACGTCAGGCCGCGCAGCGCGGCTGCTGAGAGTGACTGGATTTGCCCCGTCGTCAGGCCCGCGATCTCAGCTGTCGTCAAGGCGACGACTTGCGGCGCGGTCAAGGCGCCGATCTGCGCGGCGCTCAAGGCCGCGACCTCGTCCGCCCCAAACGCCTGAATTTGCGATGTCGAAAGCCCCTTGAGGCCCGCAACCGAGAGCGCCCCGACCTGATCATCAGTCAGAGCCCCAATCTCTGACGTCGTCAAACTGCCCACTTCCATCTTGGTGAGGGCCGCCACTTGCGCCGTGGTGAGCGCGGCCTCCTGATCGGTGGAGAAAGCGGCGATCTGGGAGGTCGTCAAACTGGCCACTTGAGAGACCGTGAAGGCCGCGATGGAATCAGGCGTGAGGGCCGCGAATTGTGACGACGTCAGGCCGCGCAGCGCCGCAGCCGAGAGAGACTGGATTTGACCCGTCGTCAGGCCAGCGATCTCTGCCGTCGTCAAGGCGACGATTTGCGGCGCGGTCAAGGCGCCGATCTGCGCGGAGCTCAAGGCCGCAACTTCGTCCGCCCCTAACGCCTGAATTTGCGATGTCGTCAGGCCCTTGAGGCCTGCAACCGAAAGCGCTCCAACCTGATCGGCGGTCAGAGCCCCGATCTCGGACGTCGCGAAGCTGCCGACTTCATTTTTAGTGAGGGCCGCGACTTGCGCCGTGGTGAGGGCCGCTTCCTGGTCGGTGGAGAAAGCGGCGATCTGGGAGGTCGTCAAACTGGCCACTTGCGAGACCGTGAAGGCCGCGATGGAATCGGGCGTGAGGGCCGCGAATTGTGACGATGTCAGACCACGCAGCGCCGCAGCCGAGAGGGACTGGATTTGCCCCGTCGTCAGGCCAGCGATCTCAGCTGTCGTCAAGGCGACGATTTGCGGCGCGGTCAAGGCGCCGATCTGCGCGGAACTCAAGGCCGCAACCTCGTCAGCGCCCAACGCCTGAATTTGCGATGTCGTCAGGCCCTTGAGGCCCGCAATCGAGAGCGCCCCGACCTGATCGGCGGCCAGAGCACCTATCTCGGACGTCGTGAAGCTGCCCACTTCATTTTTAGTGAGGGCCGCGACTTGCGCCGTGGTGAGGGCCGCCTCCTGGTCCGTGGAGAAAGCGGCGATCTGGGACGTCGTCAAACTGGCGACTTGCGACGCCGTGAAGGCCGCGATGGAATCGGGCGTGAGCGCGGCGAATTGTGACGACGTCAGACCGCGCAGCGCCGCCGCCGAGAGGGACTGGATTTGCCCCGTCGTCAGGCCAGCGATCTCTGCTGTCGTCAAGGCGACGATTTGCGGCGCGGTCAAGGCGCCGATCTGCGCTGAGCTCAAGGCCGCGACCTCGTCCGCCCCCAACGCCTGAATTTGCGATGTCGTCAGGCCCTTGAGGCCCGCAATCGAGAGCGCCCCGACCTGATCGGCGGCCAGAGCACCTATCTCGGACGTCGTGAAGCTGCCCACTTCCATCTTGGTGAGGGCCCCGACTTGCGCCGTGGTGAGGGCCGCTTCCTGGTCGGTGGAGAAGGAGGCGATCTGGGAGGTCGTCAAACTGGCCACTTGCGAGACCGTGAAGGCCGCGATGGAATCGGGCGTGAGCGCCGCGAATTGTGACGACGTCAGACCACGAAGCGCAGCTGCCGAGAGGGACTGGATTTGGCCCGTCGTCAGGCCGGCGATCTCTGCTGTCGTCAAGGCGACGATTTGCGGCGCGGTCAATGCGCCGATCTGCGCGGAGCTCAGGGCCGCAACCTCGTCCGCCCCTAAAGCCTGAATTTGCGAAGTCGTAAGCCCCTTGAGGCCCGCAACCGAAAGCGCCCCGACTTGATCGGCGGTCAGAGCCCCGATCTCGGACGTCGTCAAACTGCCCACTTCAATCTTGGTGAGGGCCGCGACTTGCGCCGTGGTGAGCGCGGCCTCTTGGTCTGACGACAATGAGGCGATCTGCGCCGTGCTCAAGGTGCTGATTTGCGTGGTCGTGAGCAGAGCAATCGCATCCGCCAACACGGAAGCGAACTGTTCCGTCGTGAAGCTACTAAGTGAGGTCGCCCCACTCAAAGCGCCCGAATGTGAATTTGTAACGGAAGAAACAGTCACGACGGAACCCTTCAGGCGGACTTGGAATGACCCTAGTCCGTCGCGCAGCATTTTTCATGCCAAAGCTTTGTTCCCAATGGCTGAGGCGCCTGAGCAGATACAGTGGTCAATGCCTGCTTGTAGCGTTCGCCGCCGATTAGGGCGCAAAGTCCCATGGAGCGCTCATCGAAAGATGCAGCCGGAACTATTCGATAATGATGACGTCGCCACCAAAGCTGGATATGAGCGACCTAAGCGAACACCGCAATAAACATGCGTCTCCGGGCCCCATCGGGCCCGGAGATTTGAATGTAATATCCCCGGATCCGCCTCCACCTGTCGTCAGGAGGGAGGCTTAAAATCTGACGGTCAGGCTCAGCTCGCCGCTATTGGAGTTTCTTGTTGACGAGCGAACGAAGGACGCCTTCGCGCCCAGCTCGACGGCATTATCTAGCCTGCCTCGCAAACCAAGATCGTAACGGGTCAGGTTCGCCGCGGGCGAGATGCCGTCAACCCGCCAATAGTAACCCGGCGCCGCAAGCGACGACGCAATCAAGCTTCGCTGCAAGCTCGCTTCGTGCGACCAGCTGACCTTCGCCATGGGGCTGATCTGGTAGCCAGCCACTTCGAATAACGAATCCAGTTGAATGCCCGAAGACGTGAGGCGCGACATCTGTCGCATCGTTTCGAAGCGGTTTCCATATACCGTATTGTCTTCATTGTAGGCGGGCTGGCTCAACTCGTCGATTTGCGCGGCGACGAAAGGAGTGATCCCGAGGAACCCAAGTTGTCGACGCATGCCGACCTCACTCTTGCCTCCAAGCGCTGTAGTGTCATGTGACGCGGCGACCATGTTCCCTAAAGCGTAGCGTGTGTAGTCATTGACGAAAGCGCCTACTGAAACGGCGCCCTTCAAGTAGAGGCCGACGTCAGAGGTCACGGCGCCATAAGCGGCGAAATTGGCGCCGGTCACGGAGCCCGATGTCCAGCGGTCAGCCACATCGAAGTTCGACGAGCCGATCCCGGCCGCCAAGCCTAGCATCAGATAAGGCTGCACAAGCTTCTCATATCCGCCCGTTAGATTATAGGCGCCGGCGAAGCTGGAAGCAGAATTGCTGTTGCCGTCCTGCCAGACATTCAGGCGCGAGGCCGAAGCCCACACGCGTTCAAGCTTCTTGCACTCCACGCGCGTCGCTTCATAGGGTTCACGTGAGCAGTTCGCCAACGAGTCCGTATCATTCAGAACCGCGTCGAAGAATTGAGACCGCATGTCGAATGTCGCTTGCTGGGTCGCTGTCGTTCCCTCGCCAGTCAATGAATCGTAGGCCTTCTTCAGATCGTCGCAGTTGGAGATTTGAAACAGCTGATTGGCGATGATCTGGTAATTCGGCACGCCATCTGTCTGGATGTCGTTGATGGTGTTGCCCAGGTTGAGCCGGTTATGCCAGCGCCGCCCGCGCCGCCATATCCACCGATGCCGCCGATCCCCGCGTCACCCCCTTGGCCACCGGTCGAACGCAAAGAAAACGCCACGACGCCGTTGCCGGGTACGTTGATGGACGAAGCATTGATGTTCATTGAAACAGGAACGCCACCGACGCCCGCCAGTCCATTGACGCCGGACGGAACAAGACCGCTCACCTGACTGGTGGTCAATGTCGAAGAACCTGTCGTGAGAAGGTTCACCGAAAGTCCGCCAACCGTCACCACATTGGTGGGCGACGGCGTTTGAGGGGCGCCGTTTATCGTGTAGATCGCATCCTGCGAGGTCGCCCCGAGCGGGGTGTAGGTCACGCCGTTGTAGGTTGTCGCCGCAGGCGGCATGAAGGTAAGACCCGTGACACCGACGGGGCCAGCGAGAAGCGCGCCGCTCCCATCACGCGCCTGCGTGACCAGCGTAAAATCGTGGCCAGAGCCTGACGGACCGACAACCGTCAGCACGGGATCGCTGCCGACTCGCGTGCTGATCGTTGCGGTAAATCCAGTCTGCGTGTTGATCGCATCCCTGACGTCTGCAAGCGTCTTGCCCGCCGGAATGTTCAGAACGGTGGCGCTTCCCCCCTGCGGCGTCAGAATGACGTCGAACGCATTGCCCCCGTTCAACGCCTGACCTGCGGTTGGACTCGCGCTTAGCTGCATTGCGCTGGCGAGTTGGGTCACTGTGATCGGATAGGCGCCATTCGTGGGCGTCGTACCCACGACCTGACTGGCGCTCAACACGGCGTTATTGCTGTTGGTGATGCTTAGCGCCGCGGAACCACCCAAGGCGTCTTGGCCGTTCGAGCCATTATAGGTGGAGTACGAGCCGAAACTGTATATGGCGGCGCAAGCGGCGCCCCAGGACATCTGGTTGCAGTTATATCCAGCGGAACTGCCCTGCGCTCCGGCAGGCCCGGTTCCCGGCGAGCCCGTCCTGGGGGCGGCTGTCGGCGTCGTTGCGACCTGAATTGTCGGCGTCGAATAGCTGGGATCCGTGGCGAATGCAGGCTGGGCGAACGCAGCCGTCAAAAGGACGGCAAGGGTGGCGGCGCATCGAAGCTGCGTCGATTATCCCATTGAGTATTGCTTCGCGTTCAAGCGGACACGAGCACAGCAAACACTGCCAATCATATGCATAGATCTCTCGCCATCCAATTTAGTAACTTTTCATGTTACAAAATTATGCCTACGAATTGTTCTAACATTTACGATTTGTAAACGAAATGACTTTTCATCATGAAAATTGACGATGAACATAATCGCTGCATTTTCGGGAAGGCGTCATAGGCCCAGTTTTACTCGGGATCGCCCCGCGCGACTGAGACGACACTTACAGTCACGCGCGCTGCCTGAAGCCACTGCATGAGCTTACGCACGAGGAACTCATCGCGAGCGTGTGGACAAATGAGTCGACGAGCTGCGAATGCGATTCGCACCGATTCTCCACGACGCAACGGCGGGCGAAGGCCTCGCCCTCATTTAGTGGAAGTTGCGTCCCTTGGGCATCACAGCCGCCTCCGCCGCCAGCGCAAGGCGCTGCGCGCGGTCGAATTGTTTGGGCCGGTCCTGCGGGTGGCGCAGTTCGTCCGCATGGGCGAGGTTCGACAATTGCGCACCCTCCTGGCTGAGCAGTCCCAGCATGGGCGTCAGATCCTCGAAGCTTTCCGCCACCACATGGATCACCCCCGCCTCGTTCTGCACCCGCCCGGTGATGGCGATGAAGCGGCCGCCCAGCACCACGGCGCGGCTCTGTTCGAAGATCTTCGGCCAGACGATGGCGTTGGCGACGCCTGTCTCGTCCTCCAGCGTGATGAAGATCACCCCATTGGCCGAGCCCGGCCGCTGGCGCACCAGCACGAGGCCCGCCACCGTGGCGGAGCGCAGCCGCCCCAGATCCTCGCAGCGCGCGATGCGTTTGGCCGCCAGATATTTGCGCAGAAAGGCGACGGGATGCGCTTTCAGGGACAGCGACAGATGGCGGTAATCCTCCACCACCTGCTCGCCCGGCGGCATGGGCGGGAGGGCGGCGTCGGGCTCGCGCTCGGCGCCTGCGGCGGCGGCGAAGAGGGGCAGATCATCCTTGTCCCCCGCGCGGTTAAGCCCGCGCACGGCCCATAGCGCATCGCGCCGGTCAAGTCCGAGCGAGCGGAAGGCGTCGGCGCTGGCGAGGCGCTCCAGCGCGGCGGGCGACAGGCCCGTGCGCAGCCAAAGATCACGCACGGAATCATAGCCGCGCCCGCGCAGCTCCGCGATGCGGCGCATGTCCTCCCGCCGCGCGCCGCTGATCTCGCAAAAGCCCAGCCGCACCGCGCAGCGCGTGCCGATATCATCAGCCATATCCGCGTGGCGGGGATGCAGGCGCTCAAGCGGCGCGATCTCCAGCGGCTCCAGCGTGCAGTCCCAGTCGCTATCGTTGATATCGACCGGCCGCACCGCCACCCCATGTTCGCGCGCGTCCCGCACAATCTGCGCTGGCGCGTAAAAGCCCATGGGTTGCGAATTGAGCAAAGCGCAGGCGAAGACGTCGGGGTAGCGGCATTTCATCCAGGCGGAGGCATAGACCAGCAACGCGAAAGAGGCCGCGTGGCTTTCGGGAAACCCATAGGTGCCGAAACCCTCGATCTGCTTGAAGCAGCGCTCGGCGAAGTCGCGCGTATAGCCGCGCGCCAACATGCCATCGACCATCTTGGCGAAGAAAGTGTGGATCGTGCCGACGCGCTTGAAGGTCGCCATGGCCCTGCGCAACTTGTCCGCTTCGCTGGGCGTGAAGCCCGCCGCGACGATGGCGATCTTCATCGCCTGTTCCTGAAACAAGGGCACGCCAAGGGTGCGCCCCAGCACCTCTTCCAGCTCCCTTGATGGATAGGTGACGCGCTCGAAGCCTTGCCTGCGCCGCAGATAGGGATGCACCATGTCGCCCTGAATGGGGCCAGGCCGCACGATGGCGACTTCGATGACGAGATCGTAGAATTCTTTCGGCTTGAGGCGCGGCAGCATGGACATTTGCGCGCGGCTTTCGATCTGGAAAACGCCCACCGTATCGGCGCGCTGGATCATGCGATAGGTCGCAGGGTCTTCGGCGGGAATGGTGGCGAGGGTCAGGCGCGCGCCATAGTGTTTCTCATAGAGATCGAAGCCGCGCCGCAGGGCGCTCAACATGCCAAGCGCAAGAACGTCGATCTTCAGAATGCCCAAGGCGTCGAGATCGTCCTTGTCCCATTCGATGGTGGTGCGATCCTCCATCGCGGCGTTGGCGATGGGCACCACCTCGTCGAGCCGCGAACGGGTGATGACGAAGCCGCCCGTATGTTGCGACAGATGGCGCGGGAAACCCGCCAATTCGCGCGAGAGCTGCAACGCCAGCGCCAGCCTGTGCTCGTCAGGATCAAAGCCGATCTTGCGTAATTCGTTCAGGTCCACGGTCCCCGACCACCAGCCCGCGATGGTGGCTGACAGCGCGCCGATTTCGCTTTCGCTGAAGCCGAAGACCTTGGCGACCTCGCGCGTGGAGGAGCGCGCGCGATAGGTGATGACGGTGGCGGTGAGGCCTGCGCGCTCGCGGCCATAGCGCGCATAGATATATTGCATCACCTCTTCGCGCCGCTCATGTTCGAAATCGACATCAATGTCGGGCGGTTCGCGCCGCTCCGCCGAGATGAACCGCTCGAACAAAAGCGCATGTTTCGTCGGATCGACTTCAGTGATCCCCAGACAAAAACAGATGGTGGAATTGGCCGCCGAGCCGCGCCCCTGACACAGAATGCCGCGCTCCCGCGCAAAGCGCACGATGTCATGCACGGTTAGAAAATAGGCGGCGTAGCCAAGCTGCGCGACGATGGCGAGTTCGTGCTTGATGGCGGCTTCCACATGGGGCGGCGGCCCGACGGGATAACGCTGGCGCGCGCCCTCCCATGAGAAGGCTTCCAGCGCCTCTTGCTGGCTGGCGAAGCCCTCGCGCAATTCGTCGGGATAATCGTGGCGCAATTCGTCGAGGCTGAAGGTGAGCCCTTTTGCGAAAAGCAGGGTCTGCGCGACGGCCTGCGGCGCCTCCTCGAAGATACGCGCCATTTCGCCGGGCGTCTTGAGATGGCGCTCGGCGTTGACATGCAGCAAGCGCCCGGCCTCCTCGATGGTGACGCCCTCGCGGATGCAGATCGCCACATCGGCCAGCGCGCGGCGCTGCGGGCTGTGCATCATCACATCATTGGTGGCGAGCAGCGGCAGGCGCAACTCTTTCGACAAAGCAACGCGCGCGGCCAGATCGCGGCGTATATGCACGCCATAAAGCATGCTCGCCGCCAGCCACACGCGCCCCGGCGCAGCGCGGGCCAGCGCCAGAATGCGCGTGGAAGCCTCCGCCGCGTCGATGGTCTGCGGCGCCTCATGACTCGTTTGCGCCATGACGGCGAAGCGCAGGCCTTCGCAGAAGTCGAGCACGTCTTCGAAGCGCAGCAGGCAGGAGCCCTTTTGCGCGCGCAGATTGCCGCGCGTCAGCAACCGCGTCAGCCGTCCCCAGGCCGCGCGGTCCTGTGGATAGGCGAGCATGTCGGGCGTGCCGTCGCAGAGCACCAGCCGCGCGCCGCAGAAAAAGCGGAAGTGCTTCGCCTGTTCGCGGTTCTCGCGCAGATAGACATGCGCCCGCACCACGCCCGCCACCGAATTGCGGTCGGCGAGGCCGACGCCGTCCAGCCCCAGCGCGATGGCCTGCGCCATCAGCTCCTCGGGATGGGACGCGCCGCGCAGGAAGGTGAAATTGCTGGCGAGGCCGAATTCGACGAAGCCCGTCATGACGTCACGCGAAAAGCCCTTGCATGAACCAGCGCGGACGCGGCGCTTCAATGCCGTAAAGCCCTTCGCGATACATCCAGAAGCGGCGGCCCTCGCGATCCTCCACGCGGAAATAATCGCGGGTGAGAGCATGCGCCTCCTGCCGCCACCATTGGGAGGACATGCGCTCCGGCCCCTCGATGGCCGCGACCTCGTGCATCACGCGCCGCCAGCGAAAGCGCAGCGGCGGCCCATCGGGCACTTCGGCCATGGTCTCCACCAATTCGGGACGCTCGAACATGCGGATGGGGCGCGGCAATGGCGGTTGCGCATCCCATGGCGCATGGCCGGCCCCGCGCATCTGCGCCGCAGGCTGGGCGCTGACGGCGAACTCGGGGAGATGCGCGTCTTGCGGAACAAGGCGCATCACCTGCCGTAGGCCAAGCCGCGCCCCCAGCCGGTCGATCAGATCGGCCATTTCATCATCCACCGCGAAGCTTGCGCCATTGGCCACCGCGCGGCGTTTGGCGGGCATGGGCGCGGGGGAGAGATCGACGAGGGGCGCGAAATCCTGCCGCCCGAGGGCCTCCTGCCGAGCGCCCAGGGTCTCGACCTCCAACGCGGCGAGCCGCATCAGATCAAAGCCATAGCCGCTGTCGAGCGGGTCTTCGTCGCGCGCCTCGCCAGCGGCCTTGATGCGCTCGCGGAACAGGCGGCTGATGGCGTCGGCGTCGCGCAAGGGGCGGCTGGAGGCGGCGGAAATGCGGCGCACGGCGCCATCGGTGCGGAACAGGGTCGCCTCCAACTGGCGCGCCCCCTCGCCGTGCCGTTCGAGCAAGCGGGTCAGATCCCCCGCCAGCATTGCGAGCACGCCCTCCACATCCTCACGCCTTGAGATGGGATCGGCGAAGCGCCGCTCCACCAGATAGACCGGCGCCTCGAACCGTGGTGTGATGGGGCTGCGCGCGCGGCCCATGAGCCCATCGAGCCGAGCATGGACCTGCTCGCCAAACCGCGCGGCGATGGGCGCGCGCGGGCGCAGAATGAGATCGTCGATACGCTTCAGCCCGGCTTGCGAGAGCGCATAGGCGGTCTTGGGATCAAGGCGCAGGGCCTCGACCGGCATGGCGCCCAGCAGACGCCGCAGACCCTTCTCGTCCGCGCCTTCGGGGATCGCCCGCGCGGTTCCATAGCGCGCCAGCGCCCAGGCGGCCTCGGGCGTGTCGGCCAGCGCTGCGTTGGCCTCATAGCCGAGCTTGGCCAGCCGCGTTTCGATCTCCTTGGCCAACGCCGCCTCGCCACCAAACAGATGCGCCGCGCCCGCGATGTCCAGCATCGCGCCGTCGGGTGCGTCGGGTGCGGCCAGCGGGGTGAAGCGCCTGCACCAGTCGGCGAGGCGGATGGGGCTGAGAATGGGCGCGTCAGGCGAGCTTTTGCCGCCGATCCGCACCGAGAGATAGCGGGTCACCGGAGGGTCCTTTCAGTTGCGGGGCGTCTCGACCCCAGATCATTTCGCGGCGCCGTTCCATGTCGGGGCGCCCGTGCTGGCCCTCGGCGGCGCGCATTTTCAAAACGCGCACGCCCCAGGCCGGATGGGTGGGAATGGGCCGTCGGCCGCCAGCAGAAGCCAGCCCCGGCCCCGGCAGGCTCGACACTTCGAACCGGGTTTCGGAAGCGGTGGAGAGCGCTGGCGCCGGCTTGCCATGCAGCAGGATTGCCTCGCTGCGCCCGGCGCGGGCGGCCAGCGTCAGGCGGCGGGTGGCGGTAAGGTCGAAATGGCGGGCGCCATCGCGCAGCTCGCCCACGGCGGCGGCGCAGGCCCGCGATTTCAACGCTTCCTCCAGCGCCCACAGGGCCTGTTGCGGCCCCGCGACCCGCACCAGCACGAAACGCTCCATGGGCAGGCCATGGTGATGCAGCCCCGGCCCATAGGGCGCCCCCGTCTCGTGAAAGGCGAAATCCTCCACCACCCAGAGGATCAACCCCGGCCGCGCCGCCGCCGCGATGGCCAGCGAGAGAGCGAAGCCACAAGCCGCCGCCCCATCGCCGGGGGTGGCGGGCACAATTTCGCATACGCGCCCACGCGCGACGCTCAAGGCGAGCGCCCCCGCCGGGTTCTGCGCCTCGATCCGCGCGATGGCCGCGCGCAAAAAGCCGATCCGTTCCGAACTGCCGCCCTGCGACATCGGTCTGTTACTCCAAAGGTGTTCTACATTTGTTCTTATTAATCTCCAATTGATGAAGAGAGTCAACCCGCCATGCCGCGCTCCATATTTTTTCGCCGGTCTGGTCAATATGCATGCGGACGGTCATATCGCCCAAAAAAGCCAAGCTTTAGTTTCAGTCACGGCGACTAACCACACCAGCAGAGTTCAGCCTGTCGCGGGAGGTCGATCTAGCCAGCGTCCGCCTTGACGGCGCCAGGAACAAGCGCCCGCCGGACGACATCACGCAGCCAGATTTGCGCTGTGTCGAATTCTGCGCGTGGATGCCAAACCTGCAAAAAAACCAGTTCAGGCACGGGGAATGGAACCGGCACCGGCATGACGACCAAATTGCTTGCGGAACGGAAAACGTCGATCAGCTTGCGCCGCGAATGCGCCACGAGGTCGGTGCCCGAAATCAGCGAGGGAATCGCCAGATAATGCGGCACGCTCGCCACGATCCGCCGCGTCATGCCCATGGCGCTGAGAATGTCGTCGAGCTGGATGCCCGAATCGCTGCTCGGCGCGACAGTTACATGCGGACAGTTGAGGAAAGCCTGCAGCGTCAGCTTGCCGTTTCTCAGGCGCGGGTTCGCGCGATCGGCGATGCAGACCAGCTTGTCACGATACAATTCCTCACTGCGCAACCCTTCCGGCAAGGTCGGAAAAACACCAAGCACAAGATCCGCCTTGTCCTCCAGCAGCAGGCGACACGAATGCACAGGCCCGCCGGTCTCAACCAGCACGTCGACATTGGGCGCCTCGCGTCGCACCAGCCGCACGATGCTCGGCAAGCCCTCGACGGTCATCGCATCGCTCATCGCCAGACGAAAGACGCGCTGCGACCGAACAGGATCGAATGCGCGCGCCGAAGACAGCAGCGCCTCGATTTCCCCCATGGCGCGCTTGAGCGGCTCGCGCAACGCCTGCGCGCAGGCCGTTGCGCGCATCACTGCGCCATCGCGAACCAGCAGGGGATCGCCGAAAATTTCGCGCAGCCGCTTCAGCGCATGGCTGACCGCCGACTGCGTGACGTTGAGGCGCTGCGCAGATTTCGACACGCTTTCGGTGCGTAGCAAAGCGTCGAGCGCCTTCAGCAAATTAAGGTCGAGCGTAGCTATGTTCAAGGCTCTGCTCCATGAATGAAATTCATGGCTATATGATAAATTAGAGCCTTGCAATCATAGTCTCGGCGCCCCGATACTAGACATGAAAAATCAGGGAGCAAATGCATGAAGACCGTCGGGCACCGCCGCTATGTCGCGGCTCTCCTTCCCATGAATAGCGACATGACCATCGACGAGCAGGCCTATCGCCGCTTCATCCGGCATTTTGTGGACGACAAGGAATTCGTCAAAGAGGGCGGGCTTTGCGTCAATCCGGAAGCCGCCGAAATCTTCTATCTGACGCGCGCGGAAAAACGCCGCGTGCTCGAAATCTCGATGGAAGAGGCCTACGGCAAACTGCCGATCATCGCGGGCACATGGGCGATCACCACCGCCGAAACTGTCGAAACCGCCAAGGACTGCAAGGCGCTCGGCGTCGATGGCATTTTCGTGACGCCGCCTGGTGGCGCGCAGGACGTCACCTCCTGCTGGGACGCCGACACCTATCCGGAAATCTGGATGGACCAGATCAAGGCGCAGGACCGCGCGGTCGACCTGCCGATCGTCACGCATCCGGTCGGCGGCGCCAAGCCGCCCTTCTATCCAGGCTTGCCGCTCAACGCGACGCTGCGCATCTGCAAGGAAATCCCGAACATCGTCGGCTGGAAGATGACTTACACCTACGAGGGATTCCGGCTGATCGCCAAGGGCCTGCGCGGCCTCGACCGCGACGTGGCGGTGATGGGCGCGCTCGCTTCTCGCTTCCATGAATACCGCCTCACGAACATGTTCGACGGCACCTTGTCAGGCTTCTGGAATTTCGCGAAGGAGCCGATGCTCGCCCATCTCGACGCATGGGACCGCCGCGACGTCGAGGCCGCCTGCAAGATATGGGACAGCGGCCTCGCCGACCTTCATGAATATGTGGCCGACATGGGTCGCCTGCACATTCGCTACAAGACGGCGACCTGGCTGCGGGGCCTGATTCCCAATCCGTTCATGCGGCCGCCAATGCCCAAGCCCATGCAGATAGAAATCGACACGATGTATCGCTTGCTGAAGCGTCTCGACCTCAGTTTGATCGACGAGAAGGACACGAAACTCGACCTTTGAGCCGCGCGCGGCGCGAGGACCTCACGACCGGCGCAAACGTTGGCGTGACACGTACAAGGGAGGTGACAATGGCGTCGCTCGACAACACATGCCGCCTGTCCGGTTGCGCTTGCCATCCTTCGCGTCGGGGCTTCATCGCCCTGGCGGCGAGCGCGATGGCGGCCGGAGCCGGCGCAGGCGCTGCGCAGGCGGAAGCGTCCTCACAAAACGCCCCGACGCGCATCGATGTCCATCACCACATCCTGCCACCGCAATATGTGGCGGTGGCGCGCGACCGACTGCTCTCCTTCGCGCCGAATTATGCTTCGGTGCTGAACTGGACCCCTGCGCAATCTATAGAGCAGATGGACCGTTTTGGCGTCCGCACGGCGATGACCTCGCTCTCCAATCCCGGCACATGGTTCGGAAAGGCGGACGAGGCGCGCGCGCTGGCGCGCATGTCGAACGAATATGCCGCGCAGATGGCGCGCGACTATCCGGGTCGCTTCGGCGTGCTGGCGGCGCTGTCCCTCCCCGATGTCGAGGGTAGCCTCGCCGAGATCGCCTACGCCTATGACGTGCTCAAGGCGGATGGCGTCGCGATGTTGACTAGCTATGGCGACAAATGGCCAGGCGACGAGGCCTTCGCGCCCGTCTTCGAGGAGCTCAACCGCCGCGGCGCGACGGTCTATTTTCATCCGACCGCCGCCGATTGCTGTTCGGCGCTCATCAAAGACGTTCCGGCGCCGGCGGTCGAATATATGTTCGACACGACGCGGGCGATCACCAGCCTTCTGTTCAGCGGCGCGCTGTCGCGTTGGCGGAACATGAATTTCATCTTCTCGCACGCGGGCGGCGCCACCGCCCCCATCGTTGAGCGCATCATCCGCCTCGCCTCCATCGACAAGGCTGTCCTCGCCCGCATGCCCGAGGGGCCCGCCGCCGATCTCAAGCGGCTCTATTTCGACACCGCGACATCGACCAGCCCGGAGAATCTCGGCGCGATCATGAAATTGTCGGGGCCGGACAAAATCCTGCTCGGCACCGACTATCCGTTCCTTCCCATGCAGGCGACCTTGCCGGGGCTCGCGAAGATGGGCTTCGACGCACAGACGATGCAGGCCATCGAGCGCGAAAATGCACTGAGGCTATTTCCGAGGCTGCGCAAATGACCGACGCTTCAGCGCAAGTGATCGACATCCATGCACATGTGCTGCATCCGGCGGTCTATGCGCGCACAATCAACAAGAATGTCATCAGCGGCTTCGGCGCCCGCATCATGGAAGAACGCCCGACACCGGACTCGCCGCGCTGGTCGCTATTTTCTAAAATGATCATCCCCGAAGCGCAGATCGCCGATATGGACGCGCGCGGCGTCTCGCACGCCGTGATCGCCACCAGCACGGTCTCGCAGAGCACTTTCTTCGCGGACGGCGCACTCGCCGCCGAACTCGACAGGCAGGCCAATGAGGGAATTGCCGACTGGGTACGCGCGCATCCAGATCGCTTCACCGGAACATTCACGCTGCCGTTGCAGAGCATCGATCGCGCGCTTGCAGAACTCGATCATGCTGCAAGCATTGGGCTGAAAATCGCAAACCTGCCGGCGAGCGTCAACGGCAAATATCTGGGCGCCGCATACTTCGAGCCGCTCTGGACCGAGATTGAACGGCGCAGCCTGATCGCCATCATTCATCCTGATGGAATCAAGGATCCGGCGTTCCAGGATTTCTCCCTCTGGAACGCCATCGGCCAAGGGATTGAAGAGACGCGCGTGATGGCGTCGCTCATCTATGAGGGCGTGCTGGAGCGCCATACGGAACTCACCATCATCATGGCCCATGCTGGCGGTTTTCTGCCAACATATATCGCGCGGCTTGACCGCAACGCGACCGTCCACCCCGCCAGCATGAAGAACCTCAGCCGCAAGCCCAGTGAATATCTTCGGCGATTCTACTACGACACGGTGACTTATGATCCGCTCGTCATCGAAATCCTGCGTCGGCGCGTCGGCGCTGACCGCATCATGTTCGGAAGCGACTATCCGTTCGGAGAAACGGACCCGCTCGCATTTATCGACGCCTGCGGCTTCGACGCCGCCACGAAATGCGCCATCATGCACGACAACGCCGCTGCGCTGATCAACAGCACGCAAAAAAACAAGGACGGAGCGCGCCCATGACCCTGCACACCAACGACGACGCCATCACGCAAAGGGAAGTCGTGTCGCGACTTGAACGCCTTCCGCTCTCAGCCTGGCAGGTCAAGACGCGCGTCATTGTCGGGACGGCGACCTTCTTCGACGCCTTCGACGCGCTCGCCATCGCCTTCATTTTGCCCGCCATCATTCCGCTCTGGCAGATGAAGCCGGCGGACATCGGTTGGCTGATCTCGATGGGCTATGTCGGCCAATTGATCGGCGCGCTCGTCGGCGGCTGGCTCGCGGAGCGCTTCGGGCGTCGGCCGGTGATCGTTGCGTCGATTCTGTGGTTCGGGCTGCTCAGCATCGCCTGCGCCTTCGCAACGGATTATAATTCCCTTCTCCTCCTCCGCACATTGCAGGGGCTCGGGCTGGGCGCCGAAGTGCCGGTGGCGGCGACCTACATCAGCGAACTCGCAAGGGCGCAGGGGCGCGGCCGTTTCGTTTTGCTGTTCGAGCTCGTCTTTCCGGTCGGCATTCTCATGGCCGCCCTTCTCGGCCGGTGGATCGTACCGCATCTCGGTTGGCAATATATGTTCTATATTGGCGGGCTACCCGCCCTTCTGGCCCTGTACATGATGCGCCTGACGCCAGAAAGCCCGCGCTGGCTCGCCAGCCGCGGCCGCATGGATGCGGCCAAGACGTCAATACTCGACATCGAAGCCCGCGTGGAGCGCGCCACCGGCAAGCCGCTGCCACCCGTCGTCGATATGGACGTCAATCTCTTTCCCAAGCGCGCAAGCTGGAGCGACCTGTTTCTAGGCATCTACGCAAAGCGCACGATCGTGCTGTGGGTCTGCTGGTTCGCGACCTACCTCGCCAATTACGGCCTTACGACCTGGCTGCCGAGCGTCTATCAGCAGGTCTTCAAGCTGCCGATCGAACAGGCTTTGAGCTATGGATTGATTGCGAACATCCTGGGCCTCGCGAGCAGCGTCGCCTGCGCGCTGCTGATCGACAAGGTCGGCCGCCGTATCTGGTTCACCGCAGCTTTCGCCGGTTCGGCGATCTCGCTTCTGACCCTCTGGGCGATCGGTGCGACGACGCCCGAGCGCGTGCTGATCTGCTCGACGCTGAGCTTCATGTGCGTCAGCACATTGTCGCTGGCCTTGTACCTCTACACGTCGGAAATGTACCCAACGCGCATGCGCGCACTGGGTACGGGCGCCGCGACGGCTTGGTTGCGCATCGCCTCCATCATCGGGCCTATCACCGTGGGCACGCTGGTGGCGGCCGGAGGCCTTGACACCGTGTTCGGCCTGTTCGGCAGCGTGGTGTTGATCGCCGCCGTCGTCATCTTCCTCTTCGGCACGGAGACAAAGGGCAAGGTGCTGGAAGACGTGTCGCCCTGAATGGCGCAGATGCACCTGAGAGCGGACGCGGCGCGGCGCCTTCCTTCACGGAGGCGTCGCTTGCGCGGGCGCAAACGCCGACCAGGCGGCGGCGTCTGTTCGCCCATGATGACGACCCACTGACGCCGCCTTAGAGACGCCGCGAGATCGACAGATGGAAGGCGGATTCTAAAGCCATTCAAAACACCAGATGGAAACGACGCACAATGAGCCTTGCGGGTTTTGTCGCTTGCCTCAAGGCTTGGCGTCACGATAACATTGATCGATAACACTCTGGGAGGAAATGATGCTGATTTCTCGGCGCACAGCTTTGTCTATGGCCGCAACCGCAGCACTTCCCATCCATGCCCGCGCTGACGACTATCCAAATCGGCCGATCAAAATTATCGTCCCCTATCCGCCCGGCGATGGCCCCGACGTGATCGCGCGTGCGCTTGGCGAACTTTTGTATCAGCGACTGAAGCAAACTTTCATCATCGAGAACCAGGCGGGCGCGGGCACGACATTGGCCGCCGCAAGCCTTAAAAGGGCTGAGCCCGACGGTTATACGTTGATGTTTGGCGGCTCCACAGGCCTCGCCGTCGCCCCGGCCCTCTATTCCAATCTGCGCTATGACCCTGTCAAGGATTTCACGCTCGTCTGCACGGTCGCCAAGTCGCCTTTCGCGCTCTTCGTATCCAAGGATGGGCCAAAGACGCTTGCGGAGCTTGTGGCGCGCGCGAAGGCTGACCCAGAGTGGTTTACCTATGGGTCGGCGGGCTCGGGCTCCCCGCATCATTTGCTTGGCTCCATGCTGGTTCGCGCCACCGGCATCAAGGGGTCGCATGTTCCCTACAAGGGCGTGACGGCCGCGTTGAGCGATCTTCTCGCCGGGCGCATTCAAGCCAGCTTCTCCCATATCGCCGCGGCTCTGGGACTGCTGCAAAATGGCGACCTTCGCGCGATTGCGGTTGCGCCGCCTGAGGGCATCCCCGCGCTCGCTGGGGTGCCAAGCTTCGCCGATCTCGGCTACCAAGGCTTTCAGGACGCCGCATGGCTCGGTCTCGTTGCGCCTGCCGGCCTGCCGCCGCAGATTGCTGAACGCCTGTCGCAAGCGACGCTGGAGGTGGTCAAAAGCCCCGAGGGTCGCAAACGTATTGAAGCCTTGTTCCTCACGCCCGATCCGCGTGGCTATGGGGAGCTTAAGACCTATGTTGCATCGGAGGTCGAGCGTTGGGCGCCCATCGTGAAGGCGTCCGGAGCTGAAGTGAACTGACGTGACCCAGCCAGCGCCATTGCGTCCGCAATTTTCGAACCGCGCCGATATCCGATCCATTGAAGCGGGCGGCGCGGATATGGTGCCGGTCGCGACAATATTCGAACTTCTGACACGAACGGCGACAGAGCACCCAACCCGTCCGGCCATCAGCCTGCTGGCGACAGGCAGCGCGGAGGATGATCCGCACGTCGTCACCTATGCAGAGTTGTTCGCCCGCGTGAAGCGCTGCGCCAACGCCTTTCGATCGCTAGGGATTGAGCGCGATGATGTTGTGGCGTTCTTGCTGCCGACACTGCCGGATACGTTTGTTACGATTTTCGCCGCACAGATCGCCGGTGTCGTGTGCCCCATCAATCATATGTTGGCGCCAACTCATATTGTGGGGCTTTTACGCGCCGTCAACGCCAAAGTGCTGGTCGCTCTTGGTCCAGATAGCGACTTCCAGATCACGGAAAAAGTCGTGGAGATCAAATCGGCGCTTCCCCGTCTCACGGTCGTCCAGATCGGCGTTCGCGTAGACGAGGCTCATCTCGACTTCGAAGATCTTCTCGAACAGCAGCCCGGCGAACTCGTATTCGATCCCCAGTTGACGAAGGCGCACACAGCAGCGCTGTTCCACACGGGTGGTACGACCGGGGCCCCCAAACTGGTGCGCCACACCCATGAAAATGAGGTTTATGCGAGCTGGCTCATGGGTCTCGCCTATGGTTTCAGCCATCGCGACGTCGTTCTGAATGGCTTTCCGCTCTTCCATGTAGCGGGCGTTTTTTGTCACGGCCTAGCAGAGATCGCAGCCGGGGCACATATCCTCATCCCCTCGAAGCTTGGAATGCGCAACCAGCGTTTCGTCGCCGATCACTGGAAGATCGTCGAGCGTCACAAGGTGTCAATCCTTACCGGTGGCCCGACTTTCATGACAACGTTGCTGAATGGCGAGCAGCCGAGCGAAGACATCTCAAGCGTGCGCGTTCTGATCACAGGCGGCTCACCATTGCCACCTGAACTCGCCACGACGTTTGAAGAACGGTTCGGCGTGGCCGTGCGCGGCATGTTTGGCATGACGGAAGCCTGCGGCGTGGTGAGCGTTGAGCCGCTCAATGCACCGCGTGTTGCGCATTCCTGTGGCTTTGCACTCCCCTTCAGCGAGGTCCGTGTCATTCCGCTAGGCGCGTCTGGCAATGATCCGGGTAAAGCGTTGCGACCTGGCCAGACGGGACAGCTCATCATTCGCGGCAAGCAGATCAGCCCAGGCTATACGGATAGCGCGCGCAATGCCGATGCATTTCTAGCGGGAGGCTGGTTGAAGTCCGGCGATGTCGGTCACATTGATGACGACGGACGCATCTTCATCACTGGCCGCGCGAAAGACGTCATCATTCGCAGCGGCCATAATATCGACCCATCTCTCATTGAAGAGGCTTTGCTACGACACCCCGCCGTTGAATTATGCGCAGCTGTGGGCCAACCAGATCCCTATGCTGGCGAATTGCCTGTCGCCTTTGTGCAGCTGCGACCCGGCGCCTCTTGCCCCATTGACGAGCTGATGCAGATCGCCAACACCCATATTCCAGAGCGACCTGCATTCCCCAAACGCATCTGGCAAGTCGAGCGCTTCGCTATGACCGCAACCGGCAAAATTCTGAAACCAGAGCTGCGTCGTATCGCGGCAGAACGCGCGGTAACAGATGCGCTTGTTGTTTTCGCTAAGGACGCAAGGCGACTTGAAGTCGCCGCCATCGCAGGCGAGGCTGCAACAACTTTGCTCGTTGAGGTCGACGGCGCGGCACCGGCGACCATCGACGCCATTCGGAAAACGCTCGCCTCCTTCCGCTTGGCTTTTGAGCTCAGGACAAATGCATGACGGATTTGCTTGAATTCTATTTCGATTTCATCTCACCTTTCGGTTGGCTCGCAAGCTTGCGCGTTGATGCGCTCGCAGCGCGCCATGGCTATGAGACACGCTGGCAGTCGATGCTGCTCGGCGTCAGCGTGCTCAAAGTCATGGGAATGAAGCCTTTGCGCCAATACCCGCTCAAGGGCGATTATTTGAAGCATGACCTTCTGCGCTATCTTCGTAGGCACGAGATCAAAACAGCACGAGATCTCGATTCAGCGCCCGCGAATCCTCTGGCTGCTGGCCGTATCTTTCACATCCTGGATGCAGCCGATCCCGCGCTCGCGAAGACTGTAACGCGCGCGCTTCTTCATGCCTATTGGGGAGAGGCGCGAGATATCGGCGACGCAGATCTTGCGGTCGCAATCGCAAGTCAGGCGGGCGCAGATCGCAACAGGCTGAAAGACGCGCTCGCCTCTGGCGAGGGTGATCAGTTGCTGCGTGCGGCGGTTGATCGCTCCCTCGCGCGAGGCGTTTTCGGCTCGCCGTTTTTCATTGTGAAGGACGAACCATTCTTCGGGCTCGAAAAGATGGAGATTCTCGAAGAATGGCTCGCAGAGCGTGGGTGGTGAACTTCAATTCTTCGGCTTTTAAGGCCATTATCCCTCAAAGGCATCGGGCAGACGAAAGTTTCGCGGATCCGTTCATTCGCCAATTCACTGATAGCATCATGGCTGAGTCATCTATTTATGAGCGGGACGCCACGCTCTCATTCCAATCGCGCGCCTGATGCTTCCACAATGCCCTTCCATTTAGCAAAGTCCTCGCGGACAAGGGTCTGAAACTGAGCGATCGAGAAGCTCATCGGCTCCAGATAGGAGGCGTCGAATTTCTTCAACACCTCGGCGTCCGTCGTCATCTCCCGCAGATAGCCGTTGAGCCGTTGAATGATCGCGGGATCCGTGCCCGTCGGCGCCACGATCCCGAACCATGTCGTGGCGTTGTAATTGTCGAGGCCAGCTTCGGCGACCGTCATCTGGTCCGGCAAGGTCTTCAAGCGATTGGGGGCGGCGACGCCCAGCGATCTGAGCGCCCCAGCCTGGATGTGTTGAATCACTGGAGCGGCGGCCACGGCCATGAAATCTATGTGCCCACCAATGAGATCATTGACAGCGGGCGCAGCGCCCCGAAACGGCACATGCACCATCTCGACGCCTGTAGCGCGCGCGAATGCGTCGGCGGCCAGATGGTTTGTCGTGCCCACGCCCGCTGATCCATAGGATATTTTGCCCGGATGAGCCTTGGCGTAGGCGATGAACTCCGTCAGGTTCTTGGCCGGAACGGTCGAGGATATGACAAGCAATTGCGGCGCCTCTGCGATGACCGCGATGGGCGCCACATCTTTCAATGCGTCGAAGGGCATTTTCGCGAACAAATGGGGATTGATGGCCAGATTGCCCGTCGCCACAAGGCCCAGAGTATAACCATCCTTGCCCGCCTTGATCATCTGGGCGATGCCTGTGTTGCCGCCTGCGCCCGGAACATTCTCGACGATCACCGCCTGATTGAGTTTTGCGCCAAGGAACTCGGCGGAGACGCGCGCGACGACATCCGTCACCCCGCCTGCGGCGAAAGGAACGATCAGTTTCAAGGGACGGTCGGGGTAATCCCCGGCCATGGCGGGCAGGCCCGAGAGAAGCGACAGCGTCGCCGCGATGATCCAGTTGCGCATGATATCCTGTGGTTTGTTGGTCTGGCGTTCGGCCATCAGCCCGTTTGGGCTGCGCCGTTGCCCTGGGGTGAAATCAAAGCAAGGGAGGCTCTGACGCAAACGGGGTCGTATTCGGGCGCTATGTCCGTCAGGATCTCCAGAGCCGAGCGAGCGAGATGTCGCCCGAGCTGGCGCACGACCCCCTCCATGTCGCGCATCACGAAGAGCTCCGCGATGGCCTGGTGTTCGATCTCGCCGCGTCGCCACCACCCATCCGGGTAACGCGATTTCAGCAAGGATCTATACCGCTGGGTGCGTGCAATTCTGTCCTCCAGAGCCTGCTGGAGCGGCGTTGGCGCGCGCGAGATCAGCGTGGCGTGGAAGGCCTTGTGCGGGACTTGCCAGACGTTGAAGTCGGCATGGGCCTGTGCGGAATTCATGTCGTCGATCCGCCGCTTGACGACCAGATGATCGTCGGTCGTCGCGACTTTGGTGGTGATCTGCGCGGCGAGGGTTTCCAGAAGGATACGCTCGCCATAGGCCGAGTCGATGAGCTCGGGCGTGAAGCTTACGACGCGGCATCTGAAGTTGGGCTCGCCTTCGACCAGCCCTTCCTGCTGCAACATGCGCAGGGCTTCGCGGACCGGCGTGCGGCTGACATCCAGTCGCCGCGCCACATCGACCTGAGAGAGCACAGTCCCCGGCTTCAAAGCCCCCGAGAGGAGGCATCCGCGCAGATGTTCCAGAACATCGAGCGCGGTTCGCCGCGCGCCTGAACCCGAAGATGGTTTCAGACACGCAAGATCGTCCCCATCGACTACAGTCATCGCGCCGTTTTGCTTTAACGGCGATCTTTTTTCCATGGTGGGCTTCCTTACGATTTCCAGCATGAGAAAGCCTACCACAGGTCCCCTGTTTCAGACTGCGGGACGCTCGCCCGGGATCACGGCTTCGTCGCGCCCTTGGGCTGGTCGAAGAGCGCGAGGAATTCGGCGTTCTTCACGGGGGTCGACCACATCGGATAGACGTTGGTCACCATCTGCTTGGCCATGTCTTCGAAGAAGCCGGGGATCGCTTCCGACAGCGCATAGACGTGGTAGCCCAAATCATATCCGGCGAGGATCGTCGCCAGCACGCAGACATCCGCCGTATAGCCAGCGACCGCGATGTTCTTGATGCCCTTGGAGCGCAAGATCTCGTTGAGCCCCGTGCCGCCAAAGCCGCTCACCTGGACGCGCGGGGGCAGGAACAGGTCGCCATCCTTCGGGCCGGGACGCAGCGGCTCGTAATAGGCGGCCTCCGGGCTCCCGATTTTCCAGGCCTGACGGGCCAGTTGCCCGCGGTGGAATCCGCCCGGATTGCTTTGATCGAGTTCGCGATAGTCCTGCGTATAGCCCTCGGTCACATGCACCACGAGAATGCCCTTGGCGCGCGCCTGTTTCACCAGATCGACCGTGCGGTCGAGCATTTTGGTCTTGTCGTAATAGTCCTTGAAGCGCGTGTACCAGGCGCCGTCCGGCGAGGTGAAGTTCGCCTGGAAATCAACGAGGATGATCGCGGTCTCCTCGGCTTTCACCGGGCCGGGATTGGTCTGTGCGGTCACGGCTGTCGAGCTGACTGCGAGCATGAGCGCCGCGCTTGTGGCGATGGCGCGGGCGACGCGAGCAAAATAGCGGATCATTGTTGCCTCCCTTGTTTATCCGAAAAGTGTATCCACAATTTTCCAGGCGTCAACAAATTTCTTGCGCGATTCCGACTCCCGCAAGCGTTCGATTTGGGCGAGTTGAAGGAACATCCGGCCATCATGCCGGGCGTCGCTGGGGATGCGGCGCGTGGATTCGGCCGCCAACTTGGCGATGGCGCAGAGCGAGCGGAGAATCGAAGGCCACTTGACGGGCGGAAAAAGTGGATACACTATTTCGAGCGTGTTCGATGTAGCGCTTTCCCGCAGATTTTTGAAAGCTCGCGTTGACGGGCATCGCGCCAAGGCCTCGGAGATTGGTGTGAACGCATAAAGCGCGTCGTAATTCCACGGCGGCGATCAAGGCAGCTTCAAGGAGGAGTCGATATGAGTCAGGTTTTCGACGTTGCGGTTCTGGTAGGAAGTCTTCGCAAGGAATCGTTCAATCTCAAGATCGCCAAGGCGGCGATGCAATTGGCGCCGCCGTCCTTAAAACTCAGATTGGTCGATCTTTCGCATCTTCCCATGTACAATCAGGATTACGATGAAGCCTCGCCTGCGGAATTCGTTCGGTTCCGAGACGAAATCCGAGCTGCGGACGCGCTGCTTTTCTTGACGCCGGAATACAACCGCTCCATGCCCGGTGTGCTCAAGAATGCTCTTGACGTCGGCTCCAGGCCTTATGGACAGAGTGTCTGGAACGGCAAGCCCTCGGCCGTGATCAGCTCGTCGATGGGCGGAATCGGCGGCTTCGGCGCCAATCATCACCTGCGTCAATCGCTCGCGTTTTTGAATACGCCAATGATGTTGCAGCCCGAGGCCTATATCGGCGGCGCGCATCAGTTGTTCGATGAGGCGGGGACCCTGCAAAAAGCGGAGACCCGCGAATTTCTCGAGCGATTCCTGGCCAGTTTCGCCAACTGGGTCGCGACGGTTCTAGCTAATCATCATTAAGGTCAAGTCCGGCGGTCGTCCTCTTGATGAGGGAGCGATCCGATGTTCCGGCCAATATCAAGGGGCGGATCGAAAACATCGGCGCCCCGCCGGACATGCTATTGTTGCTGGCGCTCCGCGACATCCTGCGATGCGCGGCCAGCGCAAGCCGCAGTCAGCCGCGATCACACAGAAGGTCGAGGCTCCCTACCCGCCATGGACAGCGTAGATTGACCGGGTGCTCGAGCGCCACAGCTTTTCTCCGGGCGGCTCAATCGTAATTTTTTGGGTGACTTTCGATCTGTACCCTAAACTTGGGAAACATGTTTTGATGAGGTCTTCCATGAAATCCGCTATTTTGGCCACCGTTTCGGCTTTTGCATTGACTGGAAGCTTTGCAATAGCTGCTGATTTGCCAGCGCGTACCAATAAGCTCCAAGGGCCAGCGCCCGTTTTTACTTGGAGCGGACTCTATGTTGGCGCCAGCCTTGGCGGCCTCACGGCCCATTCGAAGGTCGATGAGTTGACCTATTACGGGACTGCCGCTGGCTTCCCAATGACGTCGGCGAACGGCGCTGGCGCGATCGCGTCGCTTAACCTTGGGTATAATGTTCAGGTCGGCAATATCGTGACCGGCGTTGAGGCCGATATCGGGTGGACAAACGCCCGGGCGCGCGGATCCGAATTCGTTTCAGGTGAATATAATTTCATCAGAATTGATTATTCAACATTGGGTTCGCTTCGTGCGCGCTTGGGTTATGCTTTTGATCGCCTGCTGGTTTACGGGACGGGTGGATTGGCGATGGCGGATGTTAAATCGGTTGGCGACCATCAGTACCTGCCTGGAGGAACCCCCTATAACGGAATAGCCATCCATAACCATAGCCGGAATGGCTGGATTTTCGGGGGCGGGCTTGAGTATGCTGTGACGCAGAATTATTCGCTGAAGGCTGAAGCGCTCTATCAGGACTTGGGAAACGTCACCAGCGGCGTTGCGTCCAGCGGCTGCAGGTTTGGCTTCAAGAAAAACACATCAAGCATCGTCAGAGCTGGCGTCAATTACAAGTTTTGACGCCTTAGTCTCTGGCGTCGCACACGAGCAGCGATGTGCGGGGTCACAGCCGACGTCGCTATGGAGATGAGAGGCCCGAGACTTGAAATCGGGTCTCAATTGTTGAGTAATTTTTTCCGCATTGCATGTCTGACTATCTTGCCCATCTTGTTCCTGTCGATCAACGGCGAGAATGTGATCCGAGCGATGGTCCACAATGGGTTTTTCATCGCAAGAAAAGTCCGAATTCCCGCTTCATCGACGCCGGTCTGTGAAGCGATGACCAACCAGATTTCCTGCTGATGATTGGCGGCAGGCATGCCAAGCGCCGCCACATCGTCAATGCCGGGGAACCCATACAAAGCCCGCTCGATCGCCTCGGGGGCGACAAGGGTGTCGTCAATCATAATTGCGTCGCTGGCCCTGCCAATCAGGGACAGCGCCCCATTGGGGGATATCGACCCGAAGTCGCCAGTGTACATCCAGTCCCCGGCGGCCTCTGGTCCGATTTTCAGATCATAGCCTTGCCAAGGACTTTTAACACGCAGCCTTCCTTCCCTACCCGCTGCAACGGGTTTGCCTTCGGTGTCCACGATTTCAACCTTGACCCAAGGCGCTATCATGCCGGTTACCCCACTCTTGTCGAAAATATGAGCATTATCTCCCAATGCGATCGGACCAGTTTCTGTGGAGCTATAAACGCAGAGCATGTCTTTACAGAATTTTTTCTGGACAAGCAGCGCAAGTTCCAATGGGAGCGAGTCGCCCCCATATTTGATCAGTTTTAGTGAGGGCGTTTGGACGGGCATGTCGTGATGCGCTTCGACCATGGCCTGAAGATGCTGAGGATTGCACACAAGCAGGTCTACTGCGTGAAGCCCAATCATTTCCAGTGCGTCGGTCGCAGATTCAGCGATAACGACGGAGCGCCCATAAGCAAGGGCTTGCAAGGCAGACCCAAAACCAAGGCTGCTGGTCAGCAATGGCAGGCAGAGCATTCGATCCCATTGCGTGATCGCCAGCGTCTGGTGGCCGATCGCGATCCGGTCTTCCACCGTTTTCACCGTATGTCCGATCGCCTTGGGAATGCCGGTGGTTCCCGACGACATGATGATCCGCGCTAACTGGGTGTCGCTCGCGAACCCAAGGATTTGATGCTCTGGATTGACGCCAAGCGTGAACCACTCATCTTTCAACGTAATGGTGCGCCCAACTCTCATGGGGGATTGCAGCCCATCCGAGATGGTTGCGTCTATTTTGAAACCAGCGCTGATCGGATCTTCCTGCCCCGAAAGGGACACTGAGACAACGCCAAGCCGGTAAAGCGCGCTAACGACGATCAAATGTCTGATCTGGTTCTCAATGCGAACGCCAATTGTTTGCCCGCGCTCAATCCCGGACGAGAGGATGGCGGACGTGACTGATCGTATTCCCGAGGCGACCATGCCGAATGTAACAGCGCGGTCGGGCAACTGAATAGCAACCTTCTCGGGGTTCGAAGCCCCATGGTTCATAAGCGCATCAACGAAGCGCATGTCACTCCACTCCCCTATCACCGTCCTGTATGACGTCAGTCGACGCCAGATTTTCGTCGGCGCTGTTGAGATTTCAATTTTCAACTCGGCGCCAGATGAAGCGCAAATGCTTGGACCTTGGCGGATTGACGCCGTTGGGGTGGGCTCACCAGGTGAATCGGCAGAGGTGACGCGGGCCAGTCCGGCAAAAGCACTTGCAACTCCCCGCGGGCCATTTCTTCTTGAAACAACCAGGTGGGTGAGTGGCCGATGCCCATTCCTGACAGCACGGAGGCGCGGATCACCTCACTGCTGTTGGATTGCAGATTGCCTTGCGCACGGATGGTGATCTTTGCGCCTTCCGTTGCTGGCGCCCCGGGACCTGCAGTGAAGGTCCAGGCGTTCTGCGTGGCGAGTTCTGAATAGACGATGCAATTGTGTTGCAACAAATCCTGCGGCACGCGTGGCGCTTTCAGGCCTTTTGGCAATGAACGCAGATATTGGCGGCTGGCCAGCAACACCCGCTGCGTCGTGCCGATTCGCCTCGCCATCAGGGAACTGTCCGCCAGTTCACCAATGCGCACCGCCACATCGATACCCTCTTCAACCAGGTCGATGAAGCCGTCATTGAGCCTCAGGTCGATTTTCACGTTTGGGTGGGCGGCCAGGAAGCTTTTGACCAGCGGCAACAGTTTGAGGCGCCCATAGCCCACTGAAGCGGCCACGCGCAGCCAGCCGCTTAACTGCTTCTCGCCCTGCAACAGCTCCGCCTCGGCCTCGGCGATTTCGTCCACCAAGCGTCGCGCTTGAGCGAAATAGCGCTCGCCCGCTTCGGTCAGCGCCAATGAACGGGTCGTGCGGCTCAGCAATTTCGCGCCCAGTGCGCGTTCCAGCGCCGCCACCTGTTTGCTCACGCCGCTCTGCGTCGTGCGGGTTTCGCGCGCCACGGCCGAAAAACTTCCGCTTTCCACCACACGCACGAAGGCTTGCATGGCTGCCAATCGATCCATGGTCTTTCCTTATCCAGTCTTGACTGGAATAAATAATAATCAGCTAAACTGTCTAGCGCAATGAACGAGGTGTAATCACACTCCATGGCATCGGTTTACATCCAAGGAGGCCATCATGAGCGCATTCACCATCCCGACCCACGCCACCGTAAGCCCCGCCAATCAAGTGCTCTTCGCCAACCTGAAGAACGGCTTGGGCATGGTGCCCAACCTTTATGCGACGTTTGCGCATTCCGATACCGCCTTGGGCAACTACCTGAGCTTGCAGAACGCCAAGAGCAGCATCAACGGCAAGGCGCGCGAAGTGGTGAATCTGGTGGTCAGCCAGGTCAACCGCTGTGAGTACTGTCTGGCCGCACACACCGTCGTCGGTGGAATGGTGGGCTTCACCCCCGATCAGATGATCGAAATTCGCCAAGGCCGCGCGACTTTTGACGCCAAGCTCGACGCCCTCGCTCGCTTGGTGCGCAACATCGCAACAGAGCGCGGCCACGCTGACGCCACATTGGTCGACGCCTTCTTTGCAGCAGGCTGGACTGCGGGCAACTTGGTCGATGCAATCGTGGTCATTGGCGACAAGATCGTGTCCAACTACCTGCACGGCGCGACCAATGTGCCCATCGATTTCCCCCCCGCGCCAGCGCTTCCCGACTGAGCGTATTCCTTTAAACGGGGGCATCGGGATGAACGCCAGCACCTTGATCAGCACGAAGACGGGTCATGCCGATCGCAGCCAATTTGCGAGAGGCATTGCGGTGGGCCTTGTCGCAGCCAGCATCGGCGGTTTGTACACCGTCTTTGCTCGCTGGGGCGTCGCCCGCGGACTATCGTCTCCAGACCTCACGGTGCTGCGATTCGGCGTCGCTGGCGTTCTTATGCTGCCGGTGTTGGTCCTCGCCTGTCAACGCGATCCGGCACAGCGAACCGTAAGCCCCATCTGAAAGCCGTGAAATCGCTGGAACTCCATCCTTGCCTTTAAGATCGAAAGAGATGGTTCAGCATGGCTTTCTCTACAGCTTCCGCGCTTTGCCGAAGATATGGATTGCTGACCTCGCTACCCGCCCGCCCACTATCAAATTCCGCTTGAAACCCGTCTCGTTGTGGCCAAACAGCTTCCAATAAAGCAAATCCGGCGTTCTCGATCAGCGTTCGAGCTTCTTCGATCTGTCGCTCTGACCGGCCTGTTTTCGATAGGATTAGCACAACTTTGTCTGGGTTCGTGTTGCGTGCGATTTTACGCGCAAGCGCAAGGGTGGGCCGCAAATCATCCATTGACGTCCCTGTGGGAAGGAAAACGATGTCACTTTCCTTGCTGACATCATCGGTGAGGTCATCCGCAAGTCCGCGTGTATCGACCACGACAAGGTCAAAACCTTCAACAGTCTTTCGAAGTTTCTTTAAACTCTTGAAAGCGCGTGATTCAACCTCTGGGAATTGACCAAGGCGCAAGCGCGCTGCGCTCCACTCGACACAAGAGAGTTGCTCGAGATCAAAGTCCGCAATCAGAACATTTTTTGATCGCCTCGCAGCTGCAACTGCCAGAACCCTGGCAAGGGCGCTTTTGCCGACGCCACCTTTTTGACCAACGAACGAAGCTACTAACATTTGTTTTCCTTAGGCGTTAATCGCTCTGCAGTCCGGAGTTTGTCCCCAAATCCAGACTTCAGGACAATGTCTTGATTTTCGTTGGCTTTAGCAGGCGCAGGGCTGAGCTTGGGCTAACGAAAATACATTTGTCTCGCTTGTCAATCTAAAAATGAAGCGGCATCGGCGCATCTGGATGAGAAAGGGACGGCGATTATGTCCACTTGAGCGTGATCGCTTTCGACAGATCAGCCAAACCATGCCGCGCATCCAACTTGCGAACCATTTCACACATTTTAATATGAGTCTCCTCACGTGAGAATCGCGACACATTTTCTCAGGCTCTATGCCGATATGCCCGCAGAGCAACCGGTAGACTTCCGAATCCGCGCGCGTGGCTGCAGGGCGGTCAAACCATTCAAGCAAGTTGACGACCCGGCCATGGGAAGGAGTTTCCGACTTATTCTGACAGTTTTGGTCTTGATAATGAAATTTCACTGTAGGATTGGCCAGTGTATGGGGAAACCTCGTCACAATGGCTGTAAAACGACATTCCGGCTCGCGGGGAAAACCGCTCGACGAACGTAATAAAATAAGAAATAAAGTTTTAAAAATTTTGATATTTGTGCGCAAAATAGATAATTTTCTTATGTAAAAATGTTAATTTCCCGCGTTTTTCCAAGAAAATTGATAGTCCATTGAAGTATTCATATTCGTGTCATCCGGCCATCTTACCCAGCGTTAACGTAGCTTAACTTTTGGTAAGGATAAGTATCTATGCGCTCTTGGCCAGCGCCAGTCGAACGGCGGGCTCGCATCGAGATCATTCCTATGATCGATGTGATGATGTTTCTGCTCGTCTTCTTCGTGCTGATCAGCATCAACGTCCTTCCCGCGCTTGGACTTAAAATTACCCCGCCGACGTCAGGTTCCCCGGACAAGATCGTAGAGCGTGTTCGCTTGACGGTGGGAATTGATGGCGATGGGCTGACTTTTCTCGACGGCGTCTCCGTCCCCCTCACCGAATTGCCCGACCGGGTGAAGGCTGCCGCCGGCGAAAAAGGCGCTTCCGTCATCGTCACCGGAGATCAGGGCGCGTCGCTCCAGAACGTCGTGAGCGTGATGGACGCGCTGAAACTCGCAGGCGTTTCCAGCATCCAACTCGTGACGCGGCAGAAATAAGTGCGGACCCCCAGTGACCTCAGATCGCAACGAATGGATCAGCAATGCGCTCGCGCTGGTGGGTACAGCCGCGCTCGCGTTGATCGTGCATGGATTTTCGATTCCGAAGGTCGAGGAATTGAAGGAGCCGGAGCCTTTGGGCATGGAGATCTCGATGGCCTCCGTGGACGCCGCGCCGCCCGCCGAACCGCCAGTGACCGAGCCCCCCACGGAGGAAAAGCCGCTGCCGGACGAGCCTCCGCCACCGGAGGAGCCGCAGCCGGAGCCGGAGCTTCCACCCCCGCCGGCCCCCGAAGCCTTGCCGGAGCAGACGCCGGAAGTCGTCGCGCCGCCAGACCCCCCGCCGCCGGTCGTGCAGCCGCCGAAGCCGGAGCCGCCGACGCCGCCCAAGCCCCGGCAGCCTCCCAAGCCCCGGCCCGAGCCTGTGCATGCGGAGGAGACAGCGCCAGTGCGCTCGACCGCCAGCGCCTCAGCCAGCGTCGCTGCGGCCTTCCGCTCCTGCCTAGCGGCGGCGCCTTATCCGCAATCCAAGGACGCCCGCTTGCAAAAGCCTTCGGGGGTTGTGGGCATCTCCATCTCTGGTGGCGTCGTCACCATCACCAGAAGTTCCGGCTCCCAGATCCTCGATCAGGCGGCCCGGTCGCGCGCGTCGAACTGTTTGGAATCCGCGGGGGCGGCGACGCTCTCCGGCTCAATCAACTACATACCACGTTAACCAGTTGAATTTTCTCGTGAAATAGGACTGTGACATGAAACTTCGCCTTCTGACCCTTGGCCTCCTCGCCAGCACTGCCCTCCCGGGCTTCGTCCTGGCCCAGACCGCCGCGCCTGTCGCCGATGCGACCAAGCCTGAGGCCCAGCAGACCGAGCGCGCCCAACGTCCCCGCCGCGCAAAGCCTGCGCCCAAGCCCGCAGCGGCTCAGGCTGCGCCAGTTGTCGCCGCAGCGGCCTCTGCCCGTGACGCCCGCGCCCAGGCAGGCCTCACCTCCTCCCCGAGCGATTTCGGTCGCGTTGACATCAAGGAAGGCGGCGATGGCGCGACTCCCGGCGGCGTGACCGGCAAGGACCTCGGCGGCGGCTACATGATTGAAGAAGAGGCGACCAAGACGCGCTCGACCGTCACCCGCGACGCCATCGACAAGCTCTCGCCCACCGCCAACCCCTATCAGATGATCCAGATGCTGCCGGGCGCCAACGTCTCAAGCACGGACGCCTTTGGCCTCAACGGCGGCAACATCACGATGCGCGGCTTCAACTCCGACCAGATTGGCATGACCATCGAAGGCGCGCCGGTCAATGACTCCGGCAGCTATGCGCTCTATCCGCAGGAATACGTCGACTCTGAAAACATCGGCCAGGTGTCGATCGCTCAGGGCTCTCCCGACCTTGACAGCCCGCATATCGGCGCCACTGGCGGCGTTATGAACCTCTATATGCGCGACCCTTCCAAGAAAGCGGGCGGGATGGCGGGCGTCTCTTATGGCACCGACGCTAACACGCGCGAGTTCTTCCGTGTCGAAACCGGCCAGATCGGCGACTTCCGCGCCTTTGCGTCCTACTCCCGCTACCGGGGCGACCACTGGAACGACCCTGGCAAAAACAAGCGCGACCATGTCGATTTCAAGGGCGTTTGGGAGCCTAGTCAGGGTAACAAAATTGCGCTGTCCGTTATTTATAACGACGCTCTCAACAACTTCTATAAGCAGCCAACATTGGCCGAATATGCAGCCGGAACGCAGTGGTCGACAGATAAGACTTCCACGAGCTACTACGGCTACCGGATAAACCCGTTCAAAAACGCAATCGTCAGCCTGCCGTCGAGCTTCAATATCAACAGCAACCTCACCTTCGATATGGTGCCGTATTACTGGTATGGGTTTGGAAATGGCGGTGGCGTCACAACCCTGGGCGGCGGAGCCGGCGGCCCGTTCTTCGGCAACACCCGGATTACCGACAGCTTTAATACATCCCCAACCGCCAATTTGATCGTTAACGGCAAGGGCGTTTATTATAATCCGTCAATCACTGAGACCAATCGTCCGGGCGTCGTCAACAAGCTGACCTATACCCTTGGCGACCACAAGCTGATCGCAGGCTATTGGCTCGAAATGGCGAACCACAAGCAGACCGGCCCCTATGCCGCTGTCGGCGCGGATGGAACTGTCTCCGACCCCTTCCTTTCTTCGGGCGGCTATGTGATCCAGTCAGGCCCCTATGCTGGCCAGACGATGGAGAAACGCGATCAGGTTACGCGTACGACGACGAACATGTTCTTCACAGGCGACACCTGGTCCATCAATGATCGTTGGACCCTGGAAACAGGCGTAAAGCAGGCGTTTATCGCGCGCCATGTCACGAACGGCTTGCCTGGGGCCACCCCCGTTGTGGACTATTCCGATCAGGCGACGCTGCCGCAACTGGGCCTTCGCTACAAGCTGGATGACAAGAACCAGATCTTCACCAGCCTGGGCACCTCGTTCCGCTCTACACCGAACTACACGCTGGCGGATAGCTACAGCGCTTCAACCGGCGTGAAGACGCCCTGGCAGGCGGCGCCGACGGAAAAGAGCGTTACGCTCGAACTTGGCCACCGATATCAGGGCGAAACGTTCGCCACATCCGTCTCGCTTTTCGGAACGCGATACAGCAACCGCCAGGTCACCACGAACGTGCCTGATCCGGCCGGTGGCACCAACTTGTTCTCGGAGACTTTGAACGTCGGTTCGGTCAATGTCTACGGCATTGATGGCGAAATCGGAACACGTCGCATGTTCGGCGGCTGGCGCGCCTATACCTCTGGCGAACTGCTCGCCAGCAAGGTGTTGGACAACCTCCCGAACACCGTGCTTGTCGGAGGCGTTCCGGTAACTGACTATCTGCCGACGTCCGGTAAGTCGCTGCCACGCGCCCCTAACCAGACGGTCGCTTTTGGCATCGACTATGACGACAATCACCTCTTCGGCAACCTCGCCTACAAGTGGATTGGTTCCCAGTATTCGACGCTGGTGAACGATCAGCGGATCGCTGGCTTTGGTCGCGTTGACGGGGCCATCGGCTATCGGTTCGACAAGATTGGCTTCGCCAATCAGCCCGAGTTCAAGATCAATCTCTACAACATTTTGAACGCCAAAAGCCTGACTGGCGTCTCAGGCATCCAGAACAACGCTCTGGCGACCACAGGCGTGAACGGCAACACAATCGCGGCCTCGGGTTCACCGACCTATTACGCCGGGCAAGGTTTCGCCGCCATCGCCAGCTTTAAGGTCGGCTTCTGATGCGTCTTGATACTGCCTACTTTCACGAGATCTGCATCTATGTGCTCTATTTCTGCATTGGACTGCTGACCTTTGTGATCCTCGAAAGGCTGATCTATTTCAGCTTCCTGAACGTCCGGTTGCGGAGGATCTCGATCCTCCGCGCCAACAGAGGGAGCGCAAGCGCTCCCTCTCCCCAATTCAAAGGCTCGGATGTCTTGACCGGTTCGCTCGCCGAATATGTCGAGGCGCAAAAAGACCCACATATCAACAGGCCCGCCATAGAAGACATTTCCATGGCGCTTTGCCTGCGTGTCGGTGAACGCATCAACGCACGGCTCTGGCTGCTCGACACCATCGTCACCGCTGCGCCGCTACTAGGGTTGCTGGGAACCATTCTTGGAATCATGGATACGTTCAATGCACTCTCGTCGGGCGGGATTTCCGATCCCGCCGCCGTGAGCCGGGGCATCGCAGCCGCCTTGCTGGCCACTGCGGTGGGCATCTTCACTGCGCTCTACGGACTGCTGGGACATAATATCTTGCATCGGCAATCCGGGGTTGTGGACAGCGCCTTCAAGATTGCGCTCCTCGCATTTACCAGACCGGACCTGCGCGATCAGACCAAAGCGACAACCGCGCCATGAACGACATATCCCGCCGTGCGGCGCTGATGGGGGCTGCTGGCTCCTTTTTTGGAGCCAATTCCGCGCGGGCGCAACGCTCCCCACGCATTCATCTGCGTGTTCTGGGCACGTCAGATCTTCACATGTTCGCGCTGGACTGGGACTACTATCTCAACCGCCCCGATTCTACAGTTGGACTCAACAAGCTCGCGAGCCTGATTAAAAAAGCACGCAGCGAGGCTGGGAACAGTCTGTTGCTCGACAATGGCGACATCCTCCAGGGAAGTCCCATGGGTGACTTCCTCGCCACGGTCGATCAATTCAAGAGCAATCCGGCTCATCCCTTTTTCGTCGCGATGAACGCGCTCGCCTATGACGCCGCGACGCTTGGTAACCACGAATTCAACTTCGGACTGCCGTTCCTGGACCGCGCCTTGAAAAGCGCAAATTTTCCATTCGTCTGCGCCAATGTTCGTGGCGTCGGCGACAAGACGATTCTTCCGCCCTACGTCATTTTGCGGCGGCGATTGGTGGACGAGGACAACGTTGCTCACGATGTCCGCATCGGCGTCATCGGCTTCGTGCCGCCTCAGATCATGGTTTGGGATCGCTTTCACCTCGAAGGCAAGGTGAGCGCCCAGTCCATCGTCGCCAGCGCCCGCCAGTTCCTTCCGGAGCTTCGCGCTCAATCGGATCTCGTGATCGCCCTGTGCCATTCGGGAATCGGCGATGGCCGCGCCGACATCAATGCGGAAAATGTTGCCGAACAGGTCGCTGCATTCGATGAGATCGACGCCATCATCACAGGTCATTCCCATCGCGTGTTTCCGGGGCCTGATTATGCGGGCAGGCCCGGCATAGATGCGCAAAAGGGAACGCTCAGCGGCAAGCCCGGAATCATGCCGGGCTTCTGGGGCAGCCACCTCGGCGTGATCGATCTCATCCTCGAACAGGCGAATGGCCTCTGGCGTATCGCCAATTTTCAGGTCGAGGCGCGGCCCATCTATCGACGCGAGGGCGCAACCATTGTTTCCGCCTGCGAGCCTGACCCACAGACGGTCGCCGTCTTCGCCAGCGCCCATGCGCAGACGCAGGACTGGGTCAGCCAACCCATTGGCGAACTTGCAACGCCTCTGCATAGCTATTTCGTCTGGGCCGGGCATGATTTGCCCACAGCGCTGATCAATATGGCGCAACTGGACTACGCCAGATCGCTCCTTGCAGGCACGCCGCTGGCGGAAATGCCGCTATTGTCAGCCGCAGCGCCATTTCGGGCGGGCTATACGCCAGATGCTTACGTTGACATCAAGGCAGGTCCTATCGCGATCCGCGACGCCGCCAATCTTTATATGTTCAGCAACACCATCTCGATCGTGCGTGTAAATGGGGCGGTCCTGAAAGACTGGCTGGAACATGCGGCGCGGGTTTTTCAGCGTTTTGATCCTGAGAACGCCGCCCCTCAACCGCTTCTTGATCTGCGCGTGCCGACCTATAATTTCGATGTGATCGCCGGGCTTGAGTATGAAATCGACATCTCGCAGCCCGCGCGCACCGACCTGAACGGTCGGATGGTCGCAGATCACGCGCATCGCATTGTGGATTTGCGATATCAAGGACGGCCAATCGATGCTCGGCAAGAATTCTTGGTGGTGACCAATAATTACCGCGCGGGTGGCGGCGGACATTTCCCCGCCATTGACGGCGATAATATCGCTTTGAACGACGCGACCGCGAATCGGGACGCGCTCATTTCGTTCATCCGAAAATCCGGTCGGTTGTCGGTCACGGACCAGTCGCCTTGGCGGTTCAGGAAAACTGACACGCCTTTACGGGCCTGGTTCGATAGCGCGCCCATGGCCGCAAACCTTGTCTCGCAGTTCCCGGAATTGCAGCACATCGGGCCAGGGCGCGCTGGCTATGCGCGTTTTGAGGTCCAGATAGGGTAAGCTTCTCATTTTCGGCTTGGCGATAAGTATCCGATCAAGGATTGGCGGATCGCCATTGATATGAACCAGCGAATGGACCTCAAAGTGGCCCGCTTGTGTTCGGATCAACGACCGGCAATTCGGCTAGCCTGCCATGTGGGCGTCGCTTTCATAAAATGGGAGACACGGCTGTACACCCCCAAGACTTTCTGACACGCACCCCAGCGTGGGGCGATTCCCGTTGTAGCTCAGCAGCTTGTGGTGATTTTGGCTGACGAGGTGACCTTGCCCCCAACTTTTATCCACTCTGAAGTTCGTTCGGGCGAATTGATTTGCCCCGGAGGGCGGTTGTAGCGTCGGGGGACTGTGCGGAGCGGGTGGGATTGCGCAGCGCCGTCCCCCGACGCGGGAACGTCTTGGCGAACTCGTTTGGCGTCCGCCAGCCAATTTGGGAGTGAGGGCGAGAGTTGTTGTAATCTTCACGCCAAGTTGCCAAGGCCATGCGAGCTTGATCAAGCGTCGAGAACAGGGTCTCGTTGAGCAGTTCGTCACGCAAGCGTCCATTGAAGCTCTCGATGAAGCCATTCTGCATGGGCTTCCCAGGCGCGATATAATGCCATGCGATACGCTGCTCCTCCGCCCAACCGGGGATCGCATTGCTGGTGAACTCCGTGCCGTTGTCGCTGATCACCATTTTCGGCTTGCCTCTATCCGCGATGATCCGATCAAGCTCCGAACGACCCGCTGGCCAGACAAAGACGCGTCAGCGATGAGGCCTATGCATTCCCGGGTGCATATATCGACGACCGTCGGGACCCGGAACCGGCGCCCGTCGGTCAATTGGTCAGACACAAAGTCGAGCGCCCAGCATTCGTTGGGAACCAGAGGCTTCGCCAGCGGCGCTCGCATGCCTATAGCCCGTTTACGGCCATTGCGACGGCGAACAGCCAGCTTTTCTGCTGATTCCTGACGAAGCCGCCCACGATTCCGAGATTATGTCGCCCACCATAACGGGATGATGCCGCCC
>CAIUWR010000077.1 GCA_903902915.1 uncultured Hyphomicrobiales bacterium
ACCGACTGACCAAGCCCAACCACCCATGGACCAATGGCCAAGTGGAGCGGATGAACCGCACCCTCAAAGAAGCGACTGTCAAACGCTACCACTACGACAGCCACGACCAACTTAGGAAACACCTTCAGCTCTTCGTCGAAGTTTATAACTATGCGCGTCGGCTGAAGACGCTTCACGGGCTTACACCCTACGAATACATTGCAAGAATCTGGACAAAAGAGCCGACAAGATTCAAATTCGATCCGTACCGCTTCTCTCCGGGACTAAACACCTAGATATATAATTTAACAGTTTCTAGCTCATTGAAGACGTAGGCGACGATCTGGAATAAGATCCTCACCCCCCACCCCCGCCATAGCCTATCCCCCAAAATTCCTCTACACTGCCCCCATCCAAATCCAGCCAGGAGCTGCCCATGTTCGCCGTTGAAGTGCGCGACCACATCATGATTGCGCATAGTTTCAAGGGGGAGCTGTTTGGCCCCGCCCAGAAGCTTCATGGGGCGACCTTTGTGGTCGATGTGGCGTTTTTCCGGGAGGAGATCACCGCTGACGGCGTCGTGGTCGACATCGGCCGCGCCCATGACGCGCTCAAGGCGACGCTTGGTCCGCTGAACTACCAGAACCTCGACGACCTCCCCCAGTTTGCGGGCAAGCAGACCACCACCGAATATCTCTCCAAATATATTTTCGACGCCATGGCGGGCGCGGCGCGTTCGGGCGCTTTGGGGCCGGGCGGCGAGGGCATCTGCAAGATTCGCGTCAATCTGCATGAATCCCATGTGGCGCGGGCCTGGTACGAGGGCGCGGTCTAGTCCGTGACATCGGCCCTCTTCGCGATCCCCGGCGATCTGAGCACCCTTACGGGCGGCTACGGCTATGATCGGCGCGTGCTGGCGGCGCTGCCCACCTGCGGGGTCGCGGCGGCGCATCTGCCCCTGCCGGGGGGCTTCCCCTTCCCCGACGCCGCTGCGGTGACGGAGACCCTGCGCCTTCTGGCGCAGGCACCCGCTGACGCCGTGCTTCTGGTTGATGGTCTGGCGCTGGGCGCCTTGCCGCCTGCCGCTCTGGGGGGGCTTGCGGCGCCGCTGGTGGCGCTGGTGCATCATCCGCTGGGGCTGGAGAGCGGGCTCGATCCCGCCACCGCCCGCGTCCTCATCCACAACGAGCGCGCGGTTCTGCGCCATGTTCGCCATGTGATCGTGACGAGCCCGACCACCCGCGACACCCTCATCGCCGATTTCGGCGTCGCGGCGGAGCGCGTCAGCGTGGCGGAGCCGGGGACGGATCCGGCGCCCCGGTTCGCGGGGTCTGGCGGCGACAGGCTGGAAATTCTGGCCATCGGCTCCATCACCCCGCGCAAGGGGCATGGGGTCTTGATCGAGGCGCTGGCGGGGCTGGTCCATCTGCCCTGGCGGCTCGCCATCATCGGCAGCCCCGAGCGCGACCCCGCTTGCGCCGCAGCGCTGCGCGCGGCCATCGCGGCCCATGGGCTGGAGGATCGCGTCACGCTTGCGGGCGAGGCGCCCGAGGCCGCCATTGGCGCCGCCTATGCGGGCGCGGACCTCTTCGTCCTGCCCTCGCTCTATGAAGGCTATGGCATGGTGCTGGGCGAGGCCATCGCGCGTGGCCTGCCCATCGTCACCACCACCGGGGGCGCCGCCGCGCAAACCGTGCCCGACGCCGCCGCGCTGAAAGTCGCCCCCGGCGACGCGCCAGCCTTGCGCGAGGCGCTGCGTAGGGCCATCGCCGACGCCGCCCTGCGCGCCCGGCTCGCCGACGCCTCATGGGCCGCCGGGCAGGGCCTGCCGCGCTGGCGCGATGCGGCGCAGGTCATCGCGCACGTCCTTCATTCCATCGCCGGAGCAGCCCCATGAGCGGATTTTCCCCTGAATGGCTCGCCCTGCGCGAGCCCGCCGACCACCGCGCCCGCAACGAATCGGTGCGCGACGCGGCCCTTGCTCATCTCGCGTGCAAGCCATCCCCGCGCCTCGTCGATCTTGGCTGCGGCTCGGGCTCCAACCTGCGCGCGCTCGCCCCCCATCTGCCCGATGGGCAGATCTGGCGCCTTGTGGACGCCGACCCGCTCCTGTTGCACGCCGCCCGCGCGGCGCTGACCCTGTGGGCGGATCGCGCCGAGCCGGGGCAGGGGGGCGCCCTTGACCTCTGGCGTGAGGGCAAGCGCATCGAGGTGCGTTTCGAAGAGGCTGATCTGGCGCGCGATCTCGACGCGGTGCTGGATCGCCCCGCTGATCTGATCACGGCGGCGGCCTTCTTCGATCTGGTCGCGCCCGAGTGGCTGACGCTGTTTTGCTCGGGCCTTGTCGCCCGCCGCCTGCCGCTCTTCACCGTGCTGACCTATGACGGCTTTGAGCGCTGGACCCCGCCCCATGGCGCCGATGCGGCGATTTTGGCCGCTTTCCACGCCCACCAGACCAGCGACAAGGGCTTTGGCCAGGCGGCGGGTCCGGGCGCCTTCGCCCTCATGGAGCGCGCTTTCAGGGACGCAGGCTGGCGGGTGACGACTGGCGAGAGCCCCTGGCGGCTTTCGGCGGAGACGCAGGCACCGCTGATCGCCGCTCTGGCGCAGGGCGCGGCTGGGGCGGTGGCGGAGACAGGGCTCGCGCCCCCCGCCGAAGTGGCGTCCTGGCGCGACGCGCGGCGTGTCGCGCAGGCTTGCGAGATCGGCCACCGGGATCTGTTCGCAGCGCCAGGCGACTGAAATAAAACCGATAAATCGGCCGCCTCAAGGCCGCCTGAGCGCGCACCCTTGCCAAGCCTCGCCCTTGCCGCCAAAAGAAAGGCAGCAGGGAGTTCCAGCCATGACCGAAGAACCCGTGGGCGGGCGTGTATTCTTTTCCAATGTGCGGCGCAGTCTCGAGGAGGAGGACGAAATCCGCCTTGTGAGCGTGGGCGTCGACATCGGCTCCTCCACCTCCCATCTGGTGTTTTCGCGGCTCGTGCTGGAGCGGCTCGACAATCGCTACATCGTCTCGCAACGCGAGATCGTGCATGAATCCGATGTGCTGCTGACCCCCTACGCCGATGACGCGAGCATAGACGCGGTGGCGCTGGGGCGCTTCATCGACAAGCAATATGAACTGGCGGGCCTTGACCCCGCAGCCATCGACACCGGGGCGCTGATCCTCACCGGCGTCGCGGTGCGGCGCTCCAATGCGCGCGCCATTGGCGACCTCTTTGCGGCGCAGACGGGCAAGTTCGTCTCGGTCTCGGCGGGCGATGGCTTGGAGACCACCTTGGCCGCCTTCGGTTCGGGCGCCGCCGCGCGCTCCATCCGCGAGAGGCTGCGGGTGATGAATATCGACATTGGCGGCGGCACCTCCAAGATCGCGGTCTGCGAAGCGGGCGAAGTCGCCGAGATGACGGCCGTGGATGTGGGCGCGCGCATCGTGGCCTTCGATGCGGCCGGCCGCGTGACGCGCCTTGAAGAGGCCGGACGGCGCTTTGCGGCGGAAGTCGGTCTGCCCATCGACATCGGCGCAATCCCCGATCAGGCGTCGCTGGAGCGCATGGTGGAGCGCATGGCGGATCGTCTCTTCGAGGCGCTTTCGCAAAGCGCGCTCAGCGCCCCCACCGCCGCGCTGTTGCGGCTCGACCCGCTGCGCAATGAACGCAAGCCCGATGTGGTGACCTTCTCTGGCGGCGTGTCCGAATATATCTACAACCGCGAAGAGGTGGCCTTCGGCGATCTCGGCCCGCTGCTCGCCCGCGCCATCAAGAAACGCGTGGATGCATGGGACGTGCGCATCGCCCGGCCCGACGAGGGCATCCGCGCGACCGTGGTGGGCGCCTCGCAATATACGATCCAGGTCAGCGGCAGCACGATCTTCGTCTCACCGCTCGACATTCTGCCCCTGCGCAATGTGCCGGTCATCACGCCCGATCTGCCGCTGGACGACGAGCAGCTCGACGTGCCCGCCATCGCGCTGGCCGTGCGCACGGCCCTGCGGCGGCTGGATCTGCATGAGGGCGAGCAGCCGGTGGCGCTGTGCTATCGCTGGGGCGGCTCGGCCACCTTCCGCAGGCTGGACGATTTCTGCCGGGGCGTGGCGGAGGGGCTCTTCGCCCATCTGGCCAAGGGCCATCCGCTGATCCTTGTGGGCGATGGCGACATCGGCGGCCTCGTGGGCATTCATGCGCTGGAGGAGGCCAGGCTCGTCAACCCCATCGTCTCCATCGACGGCATCGTGTTGAAGGAATTCGACTTCATCGACATCGGCGCTCTGCTGGAAACCTCCGGCGCCGTGCCCGTGGTGATCAAGTCGCTGGTCTTCCCCACGAGTTCGGCCTTGGGCAAAGTCGAGGGGGCGCGCAACGCCTGAGTGGCGCGCGCGCTGTCGGCGGGCTATTCTGGGCGCATGCTTTATCCCACCATCACGCCGCGCGAGACCGGCTTCCTCAACGTCGGCTCCGGCCATTCCATCTACTGGGAGACCTGCGGCGACCCGCAGGGCAAGCCCGCGCTGTTCCTGCATGGAGGGCCGGGCGGGGGCTGTTTCGCCGACCATCGGCGTCTCTTCGATCCCGCGCGCTACAATATCGTGCTGTTCGATCAGCGGGGCTGCGGGCGCTCGCGCTTCGAGGAGCGCTGCGCGGCCAACACCACGCAGGATCTGGTGGACGACATCGAGCGGCTGCGGATCCTGCTGGGCGTGGCTCAATGGGGCCTCGTGCTCGGCGGCTCCTGGGGCGCGACCTTGGCGCTGCGCTATGCGCAATCGCACCGGGCGCAGGTGGGCGCGCTGATCTTGCGCGGCGTGTTCAGCGGGCGCAGGAGCGAGGTCGACTGGCTCTACCGCTTCGGCGCCTCGCAGCTGTTTCCCGAGCGGTGGCGGCTGTTTCAGGCGGCGGTGGAGCCCGCGCGGCGGGGCGATCTGCTGGCCGCCTATCACGACATGTTGTGGAACGGCGCGCAGGCCGACCGCATCGCGGCGGCGCGGTCCTGGTGCGCCTGGGAAGGCTCGCTCCTGACCATGGCGCCGCGCCGGGGCGGCTTCTCGTCGAGCGACCAGCATGTTCTGGCGCTGGCGGAGATCGAGACCCATTATTTCGTCAACGACTGCTTCCTGCCCGAAGGCGAGCTGCTGCGGCAGGCGCATGTGCTGGAAGGCTTGCCCGGCGTGATCGTGCAGGGCCGCTACGATGTGGTGACGCCGCCCACGACAGCTTATGAACTGCACTGCGCCTGGCCCGGCTCGAAGCTGGAGATTGTCGATGACGCCGGCCACGCGACCATGGAGCCGGGAACCCTGCGCAAATTGATCGAGGCGAGCGATGAATTTGCGGGGTGAGGTCGCTCAGGCGACCTTGGGAGCCAGCGGCTTGATCGGCGGATGCGCCACCCGCAAGCGCGCCTGCGCCAGATCATAGGCGCACTGCAAGGCAAGCCAGCTTTCGGCGGTTCCGCCCAGCGCCTTTTCGAGACGCAGGGCCATGTCGGGCGAAATGGCGCTCTTGCCCTTGAGCACGTTATAGAGCTGCTGCCGCGTGACCCCGAGCCCAACGGCGGCGCCAGCGACGGACAGGCCGAGCGCCTCAAGATCATCACGAAGGCCGAGGCCGGGATGGGGCGGGTTCTTCATGGGCATGGGGCTGGCCCTTCAATGATAATCTTCGAAAGAGACATCGCTTGCTTCACCATTCGAGAATTTGAACGTGATGCGCCAGTTCGCGCGCACAACGACAGCCCATTCGCCCTTTCGATCTCCCTTGAGTTGATGAAGCCGAAAGCTCGGACGATTAAGCCCCTCGATTGTTGTGGCGCTCTCAAGCGCAGCCAGAATGATACCGATCCTCTCAGCCATGTCGCTCGGCAACTTGCTGACGTCGTCATCTTCGAAAAGTCGTTTCAGGCCCTTGTGCCGAAAGCTTCGGATCATTCGCCACCAATGTAGTGCGTCAATTTACATTTTACAAGCGCCAAAAAATGAGCTTGCCTCGCTTATTCAGCGGCAGTTCGCGCAAAATTACAAGGCTTGAGCTCTACTTTCCCACCACCTGATCCCGATCCCGCAATTGCGGAAACAGCGCAGACCATAAGGCGGCGAAGCCGAGCGTCGCGGCGCCGCCGAAAATGATGGCGGGCACGGTTCCCCACCACCAGGCGGTGACGCCGGACTCGAACTCGCCGAGATCCGACGAGCCGCTGACGAAGATCGAATTCACCGCCGCCACCCGCCCGCGCATCTCGTCGGGCGTCTCGGACTGGACCATGGTGTGGCGGATCACCACGCTGATCTGATCGGCGGCGCCGCTCATCGCCAGCATCAGCATGGACAGGATCAGCGTGTCCGACAGGCCGAAGCCCACGATGGCCAACCCATAGACCGCGACGGCGATCAGCATTGTCTTGCCCGCCTTGCTCCGGATCGGCGCATGGGCGAGCCAGGCGCCCATGGCGATGGCCCCCAGCGCGGGCGATGAGCGCAGAAGGCCCAGCCCCCAGGGGCCGACATGCAGAATGTCCTGCGCCACGATGGGCAACAGCGCGCTCGCGCCGCCAAACAGCACGGCCACCAGATCGAGCGAAATGGCGCCCAGGATCACTTGCCGCGAGCGGATGAACCGCAGGCCCGCGCTCAGGGCCCCCCAGGTGATGGGACCGCGTCCGCCTTGCGGCGTGACGGAGACCGACACCATGGCCACGCAAAGGCTGGCCGAGGCGAAGAACAGGCAAGCCACCAGAAAGGGGGCGACCGGGCCAGCCACATAGAGCAACCCGCCCACCGCCGGGCCGATGATGCGCGCGGTGGACCAGGCGGAGGAATACCAGGTCACCGCATTGGGGAAGTGTTCCTTGGGGACCACATTGGCGGTCAGCGCCTGCGCGGCCGGATTGGCGAAGGCGCGGCCGGAGGCGACCGCCACGATGCAGGCATAGATGGAACGCACATCCGACGAGCCCGACATCACCAGCGCCAGCAGGCCGAAAGACCCCAGCGCGCAAACCGCGAAGGAGCTGGCCACAATCTTGCGGCGATTGTGGGTGTCGGCGAAATGGCCGGCGAAAAGCGCCAGCACGGCGGGGGGAAGGAAGGAGGCCAGACCGGAGAAGCCCAGCGCCAGCGCGCTGTTCGTCACCCCATAGACATACCAGCCAACAGCCACCGTCTGCATGGACAAAGCGATGCCGAACAACAGGCGCGCGCTGCAATGAAACCGGAAATCGCGATGCGTGAAGGCCGCATAGCCTGTATTTTTAGCGTCAGCCGCCACCGCGGAACTCCAGATAAAAAGGGGCGGAAGACCCGCCCCTTCGAAAGTTGGCCCTGTTCGTCGATCAGCGCGAAGACTTCCACGGCACGATCATGCGCTCGAGTTCATTGAGCAGCAGGGTGAAGATCAAACCCAGCACCGCGATGCTGATCAGGCCCACATACATGGTTTCGACCGAGAGGATTTCCCAGGCGTTCCAGATCATGTAGCCAAGGCCGCTCTTGGCGCCCACCATTTCGGCGATGGCGATGAGCACCAGGCCGAGACCCACGCCCAGCTTCACGCCGGTCATGATCAGCGGCAGGGCGCCGGGCAGGGCCACGGTGCGGAACACCTGCCAGCGGCTGGCGCCGAAATTGCGGCCCACATCGAAGTAGATCTTGTTGATCTCCAGCACGCCCGCCATGGCGTTGATGAGGATCGGATAGAACACGCCGGTCGCCACCATGACGATCTTGGAGGCCTCGCCGAGACCGAAGATCAGCAGGATGAGCGGCAGGATCGCGCTCTTGGGAATTGGATAGGTCGCCATGATGACCGGTTCAACGATCACGCGCAGGGTGCGGTACATGCCCATGGCGACGCCGAGCGCCAGCGCTGGAACGCCGCCGAAGAGGATGCCCCAGAACAGGCGCTGCATGCTCGCCCACAGATGTTTCTCCAACTGACCATTCTGGATCATGGTGTACATGACCTGGAAAATCTTGGAGGGCGCGGGGAAGAAGCGCACGTCGATGAAGCCTGCGCGGGCGCAGAGCTCCCAGATCAGCAGCAGGGCGACGGGCGAGACCAGATTCATCGCGCGTTCGATCGACTCCCGGCTCCAGCCACGCCGACGGGTGGCGAAGGCGCGGGTCTTGAGATTGGCGTCCTGGGCGGCGTTGCTCATGAGGCCCTCCCTTCGTCCTGAGCGCGGGCGCGCTGCACTTCGTCGCGCAAATGGCCCCAGATGTTATAGACAAGCTCGCCATATTCGGGACGAGCGCGCAATTCCAGAACACGCCGCGGCCGCTCGAAGGGCACGTCCACCATGACCTTCGCCCGGCCCGGATGGGCGGTCATGATCATGATGCGGTCGCCAAGGGTCACGGCTTCATCGACCGAATGGGTGATGAACATCACGGTCTTGCGGGTCTCTTCCCAGATCCGCAGCAGCTCCTCTTGCAGCAGCACCTTGTTCTGCTCGTCGAGCGCGGAGAAGGGCTCGTCCATCAGCAGGATGTCAGGATCGTTGGCGAAGGCGCGCGCGATCGAGACGCGCTGGCGCATGCCGCCGGAGAGCTGATGAGGGTAGGAATCGTGGAAGCGCGACAGGCCGGTGCGCGCCAGATAATGGCCGACGACATTCTTGATCTCGCCCTTCGGCAGACCGCGCATGTTCAGGCCATAGGCTGCGTTCTCCCAGACCGTCATCCAGGGGAACAGCGAATCGCCTTGAAACACCATGGAGTTGCCAGGCCGGCCAGCAGCCGGGGACGCGACGTCCAGCGTGCCCGACGAATGTTCTTCAAGGCCGGCGAGGATGCGCAGCAAGGTGGTCTTGCCGCAGCCCGACGGGCCGACGATCATGAAGAAGCAACCGACGGGAATATCGAGATTGATGTCGTCAAGCGCGACGAAAGGGCCGGACTTCGTATGAAAAACCTTCGACAATTCGCGGATGCGGATCTTGATGTCCGTACTCGCGGCTGGCGCGCCGTCAGTTAACGTCGTCGTGGTCATGAAGTGCTACCTTGCTGCGCCGGACCACGGGTCCGCACGAATGAAACGCAAATGAACAGCGCAGGCCCGGAGCGCGCAATAGTTTGCGCGGGCTGCTTGTCACCAACGGCGAACCCGGCTAGCGACACGGTCTACTCCCTGCCATCACGAGCCGTCGGAAACGCACGACGCATTTCCAGGGGCGACAGCGTGAGACTGCCATTTTTATTGCGAAATTTCAGCACCGAATACGCATTGTCGCAGTATTCAGGATCAGCTCCGCGAGGGTTGAGACGTAACCAGAAAGTCACAGGGCGTCAACGAATTTTTCCCCCGCCCACCTGCGGGAAACGCCCCTGACCGATACTGCGCCAGCGGTTGGATATCGTCCGCAGTCCACCGACAGCCTCGGCGAAGGCATCCATGGGCGAGAGGGTTCCTCCCGGCGTCACGTTCCCGCCATGGCGAGGCTCTCCCGCCTCACGCAGAGCGATCAAGCCTTCGTGATCGCTTCAGGACGCGGGGTCGAATTCCACCGGATCGAAGTCCCGATGGGTGGAGCAGAACTCACAGGTGACGCCGATGCGTCCGTCATCGCCGATCATGTCCCGCCGCTCCTGGGGCGTGAACTGGCGCAGCATGTCGCGAATGCGCAAATCGGTGCAACGGCAGGCCTGGCGGATCGGGCGCGGTTCGAACACGGTGACGCCCCGCTCGTGGAACAGGCGGTAGAGCAGCCGCTCGCTCGACAGCAACGGGTCCACCAGCTCGTGATCCTCGACCGTGCCCGCCAGCGCCCGCGCTTCGGCCCAGGCCTCATCCTCGCTCGGCTCCTCGACCTGCGCGCCCGCAGGCGCATCGCCGGGGGGCAGATCGGCGTGACGCCGACCTTCGGAGACGTCGGGCAGGAACTGCACCATCAATCCGCCGGCGCGCCAGCTGGAGCCGGCCCCCGTCACGTTTTCGGCCACCGCAAGGCGCACCAGGGTGGGGATCTGCTCCGATTGACGGAAATATTCATGGGCCGCTGCTTCAAGGCCCTGTCCGGCCAGCGCGACGACGCCCTGATAGCGCGACAGGTCGCCGCCCGTCTCAATCGTGAAGGCCAGATGGCCGCTGCCCAGCAGCGCCGCAGGGCTCGCCCCGCCAGCCGCTTGGGCCTGCGCCAGAAGGTCCGCGTCGAACCGCGCGAAAGCGCGCAGCCGGTCGGGAGCGTCGAAATCCACCACCAGCATGTCCACCGGACCATCGCTGCGGGTCTGAAGCTGGAAGCGGCCCTCCAGTTTCAGCGCGGCGCCCAGCAAGGCCGTCAAGGCCGCAGCCTCGCCCAGCAGACGCGCCACCGGCGCGGGGTAGCCGTGGCGGGCGAGGATCGCGTCCACCGACGGTCCCAGCCGCACCACGCGGCCGCGCACGTCGAGCGGCTCAACCGCGAAGGGCAGGGCCACGTCGTCGAGGCCGAAATCCGAAACGGGACGCGAGCTGGACGCGCTCATTCGGGCAAGGCTCCCATGCACCAGGCGATGACGCCTTTTTGCGCGTGGAGACGGTTCTCGGCCTCGTCGAAGACGACCGACTGCGGACCGTCCATGACCTCATCCGTCACCTCCTCGCCGCGATGGGCGGGGAGGCAGTGCATGAAGATAGCGTTCTTCGCGGCGGCGCTCATGAGGCGGGCGTTGACCTGATACGGGGAGAGCAGATTGTGGCGGCGGCGCGCTTCGTCCTCATCGCCCATCGATACCCAACAGTCCGAGATGATCGCTTCAACGCCATCGACGGCGACGAAAGGATCGGCCGTGAGCTCCACCCGCGCGCCATTGGTCCGCGCCCAGTCCAGCAGCGACTGTGGCGGCGCGAGTTCTGCGGGGGTGGCGATGCGGATCGTGAAGTCGAACCGCTGCGCAGCGTGCACCCAGCTCGCCAGCACATTGTTGGCGTCGCCCGTCCAGGCGACGGTGCGGCCCTTGATGGGGCCCAGATGTTCCTCGAAGGTCATCACGTCGGCCATGACCTGGCAGGGATGCGAGCGCTTCGTCAGACCGTTGATGACCGGGACGCTGGAATGAGCGGCAAGCTCGCTCAGGTCGTCATGGTCAAGGATGCGGATCATGACGCCGTCCACGAAGCGCGACAGGACGCGCGCCGTATCGGCGATGGTCTCGCCCCGGCCCAGCTGCATCTCGGCGCCGGTGAGCATGATGGTCTCGCCGCCCAGTTCCCGCATGCCCACATCGAACGAGACGCGGGTGCGCGTCGAGGGCTTGTCGAAGATCAGCGCCAGCACCTTGCCCTCGAGCGGGCGGCTTTCGGCGCGCACGCCCTTCTGGCGCCGGGCCTTGATGGCGGCGGCCGAGTCGAGGATGCGGCGCAGATCGGACGCCGGAACGTCCGACAGATCGAGGAAGTGCTTCACGGGCGTCTTCATGATGCGGGTCCATTCCCCTTGGCGGCCAGACCGGCCTCCAGCTGCTGGCAAGCCCGGCCAAGTTTGGCGATGGCTTCCGCGAATTCTTCCTCATCCGCGATCAGCGGCGGCAGCAAGCGCACCACATTATCGCCCGCCGGAATGACCAGCATGTGCTGCGCGCGCGCCGCGATGGCGAAATCGGTGTTGGGCACATGGGTGCGCACGCCCAGCATCATGCCTTCGCCGCGAATTTCCGCGATGATTCGCGGATGCGCGTCCTGCAAGGCGGCGAGGCTTTGCTTTAGGGCGAGCCCCTTGCGCGCCACCCCCTCCAGAAAGCCTGGCGCCAGCACCACATCGAGCACAGCGTTGCCGCAGGCCGTGGCCAGCGGATTGCCGCCGTAGGTCGTGCCATGGGTGCCCACGACCATGCCGCGCCCCGCCTCGCGCGTCGTCAGGAAGGCGCCCAGCGGAAAGCCGCCGCCGATGCCCTTGGCCGTCGCGACGATGTCTGGCGTCACGCCCACAAGCTCGTGGGCGAAGAGCTTGCCCGTGCGGCCCATGCCGCTCTGCACCTCGTCGAGCACCAGCAGGAGTCCCTGCTCGTCGCAGAGCGTCCGCAGGGCGCGCAGGAATGAGGCCGGGGGCACGCGGATGCCGCCCTCGCCCTGGATCGGCTCAACGAGAACGCCAGCGGTCTGGGGCGTGATCGCGGCCTTCACAGCCTCGATGTCCCCGAAGGGCACGGGATCGAAGCCCTCGACCTTGGGGCCGAAGCCTTCGATATATTTGGGGTTGCCGCCCGCCGCGATGGTCGCCAGCGTGCGCCCGTGGAAGGCGCCTTCGAAGGTGACGAGCCGGAACCGCTCGGGATGGCCGTTCGCCGCGTGATATTTGCGCGCGGTCTTGATGGCGCCTTCCAGCGCCTCGGCGCCGGAATTGGTGAAGAAGACATAGTCCGCGAAGCTCGCCTCGACGAGACGCCGCGCCAGCTCTTCAGCTTGTGGAATGCGGAACAGATTGGACACATGCCAGAGCTTGCGGCCCTGGTCGATGAGCGCGTCGACGAGATGAGGATGACTGTGGCCAAGGCAGCAGACCGCGATGCCGGCGCCAAAATCAAGGTAGCGCGACCCATCCGTCGCCTCGAGCCAGCAGCCCTCGCCGCGCGTGAAGGCGACGTCGGCGCGGGCGTAGGTCGGCAGAATGGCCGAGGGCGCCTGAGCGGCGGAGGACATTTGATCAGCCATGGGACTCTCGCGATGGACGGCTTTAAAACCAAACGCCGCCCTCGTGGGCGGCGCCGAATGCTCCGCTTGCAGTCTATGAAATCGCGGGCTCAGGGTCAAATAGAGGCTGAATTCCGCAGGGCAATCGCTTGAAAGCTTGAGCGGGATTCCCTTGGGGGTGACTGCGTGATTCATAGGAGACCTCGAATCAGCGAGGTCTCCCATGTCGAAAGCGGCGCTGCTTGATCATTTCTCCGCCCTGAAAGACCCTCGGCAA
>CAIUWR010000078.1 GCA_903902915.1 uncultured Hyphomicrobiales bacterium
ATCGAACCAATCTCCTCCCGCCTAATTAGGCGAGATATGAACACCCTAAGGAGCTCGGAAAAACTGGGTCGCGTCCGCCGCACAAGTCGGCGTCGCCGTCAGTGGGTGCTGTATAGTCGCGGCCCCCGGACCTGTCAACACTGTTTTCGGGAAAACGTGTCCGAACGTCTGATAATCCCGGAATTGCGGGATATTTTTGACGGGACCGACCTGCAAGGCGCGTTTGACGGCTTAAGCCTGCGCGCGCAATCGGTACATATTGAGCGTCAATGTGCCGGGACTGGGCGACAGTCATATGACAGGTGCGCCCGCAGGCCCCAATTGAGCCAAGTTTCTGTCGCTAGGCTTATATGGTCGCGTCGGCGTTGACCCGAGAGCGCGGCGCAGTCATGTTTACGCGCGGCTGGCGCAGGCTTCGCGGCGCGCCGTGCCGCGACCATTGGACAGGATTGGCATTTTGACGAGCATCATGGATACGCAGGCGAGAATGCGGCGGGGTCGAATGGACCGGCATTCTGATCGTCAGGCGGACCGTGGTCGGACGCGGGCTGATCTGGGCGTGGAACCCCCCATCGAACTGGATGGGGAGGAACACACGCAGGTCGATCGTTGGCGCGTTTCCTTCCGTTGGCTGGTCGGCACCGTGCTCACGGGTCTGGCGGGCGCGCTGCTGATCAGCGCGGCCCTCTACGCCGCCTTGGGCAGTCATTCCTATTTTGCCGAGTCCCCTGCTTTCGCTGTGATCAACCGTCGCGACGCAGGTGGCGAACAGATCAATGGGGGCAAGGGCGACCGGCTGATGAAATCGGTCGATCTGGTGGCGGCCAAGCAGAGCTTTCGAACCTCCGCCCGGATCTCCGTCGGCGATCGCGAGGTGATGCGCATGCGCGGTTTCACGCGGATCGCGACCCCGCTCAGCCTCATCAGCACCGGTTTCGCCGACGACGTGCCGCCGTTCAACCCGATCAAGCTGCTCAACGATGCGCGCAATCCAATTGCGGCCGAAGCCATCGATCCGGGGCAGCGGCAGGATGATGCGGAAGTGTCATTCGCCAGCCGCGACCTGGCGGGACTCGATCTGCCGGTAGCTACTTTGCGCCTTTCGGCGGAGGAGGCGCAGGCGCAGGTGGCGGAGCTTTTGAAAAGCGCTTTTTCCAGCGGCAATCCGTTGCCCCTCACCTCCCAGCTCCTCCTGACGCGCACCAGCCGGGTTGGTCTCGACGTGGCGGGCGGGCTTGGCTACGCCACCATCGGCGCGGGCGCCCTCTCCGCGCCCTTCTCCAACATCGAAGTGCGCATGGTGCCGGAGAACGTGACCAATCTGCGCAAAGCCGGGCCCGAGGCGAAAGATTCCGAGGAACGGCTTGTCATCATCCGTAAAAATGAGTCCGTGGAGGACGTCTTGCGGACCAATGGGGCTGGCCGCGACCAGATCGCCGTCATTCTGCGCGCCCTCAAGCGCGCTTCGCAAGCGCCTGTGACTGAGGGCCAGCGACTGAAGCTCCTCCTTGCAGATGTGACAGGGCTTGGCCGTGAGCTGCAGATCGCGCGGCTCATGGTCTATACGGACGACAAGCTGGAGGCGACAGTCGCCATCACCGACGACGGCGACTTCGTTCCCGTGGCCAGCTCCAATGAATCTCCCCCTCCCGCCGCGCGCAGCAAACAGGGCGAGGATGACGAGGATGAGGATGGCGAGGGCATGCGTCTGTATGATTCGCTTTACGAAACCGCTTTGAAGTCAGATATTCCGCGCGCGGTCATCAACGACCTCGTCCGCATCTTCGCCAATGACGTGGACTTCCAGCGGGCGGTGTCTGCGGGCGACGCCTTCGAGGCTTTTTATGAGGATGGCGAGGAAGGCGAGACGCGCAATGACGTGCTCTTCGCCTCCATCACCACACGCAATGAGACCTTCCGCTATTACAAATTCCAGACGCCTGACGACCAGATGGTGGATTTCTATGACGAGAACGGGCGCTCGACGCGCAAATTCCTCGTCCGCAAACCCATCACCCAGGGCGAAACGCGCTCGGGCTTTGGCATGCGCCGCCACCCTATCCTTGGCTACACGCGCATGCATACCGGCGTGGATTGGGCCGCGCCCATGGGCACGCCGATCTTCGCGGCCGGCAACGGCACAGTCATCAAGGCTGGCCGCGAGTCGGGCTATGGCAACCGTGTCGAAATCCAGCACGCGAACGGCTACATCACGACCTACAACCATATGTCGGGCTTTGCGCGCGGTCTGACCGAGGGTCAGCGCGTTCGCCAGGGTCAGGTCATTGGTTATCTGGGCATGACTGGTCTCGCCACAGGGCCGCATCTTCACTACGAAGTCATCGTCAACGGGCACTTCGTGGATCCGCTGCGGGTCAAGCTGGCGCGCACGCGCGAGCTTGACGGGCGCATGATCGCCAATTTCCGTCGCGAACGCGAACGGATCGACGATCTCATCTCGCGCGCGCCGGGCGCCTCGAGGGTCGCTGCGCGCACGGGCGCCAACTGATCATCGCGGATCAAAGCCCAACCGCTTGCGCAGCTGCTGCGGGCTGACCCCATCGTGGCGCAGGGAGCGGATGGCCTTGGCGCGAGCGCTTTTCGACAATTTCTCGCCGCCCTTGTCGCGCAGCAGCTTGTGATGGCGATAGTTGGGCGCATCAAGGCCCAGCAACGCTTGCAAGAGACGATGCAGGCTTGTGGCGTTGAACAGATCCTGCCCGCGCACCACGTCCGTGATCCCCTGGATATGGTCATCCAGCACCACCGCGAGATGATAGCTGGTGGGAATGTCCCGGCGTCCGATCACCGCGTCGCCCCAGAGCGCGGGTTCGGCGGTGACGTCGCGGGGTTCGTCCTCCTCCCCATATTCGCGCCAGCCCAGCAACATGCCCGCCACCGCAAGAGCCTCGTCCATATTGAGGCGCAGAGCCGCGTGCTGGCCCGCCGCCAGACGCTGCGCGCGCTCATCCGCGCTCATATGCTTGCAAGTTCCCGGATAGAGCGGCGCCCCATCGGGATCGCGCGGCCAGTCGCGCGAACCATCGACGGCGCGGGCGATGTCGGTTCGCGAGCAGAAGCAGGGATAGAGCAGGCCGCGCCCGGTCAGATCCTCCAAGGCGCAGGCATAGTCGGAAAAATGTTCGGACTGGCGGCGCACGGGCTCCCGCCAGACGATGCCCAGCCACGTCAGATCCTCGAAAATCGCCGCCTCATACTCTCTGCGGCAACGATCAAGGTCGATATTTTCGATTCGCACCAGCAATTGACCGCCCAGCTTGCGCGCCACGCGCTCGTTCTGGAGCGCCGAATAGGCATGCCCCAGATGCAGATAGCCGTTCGGCGAAGGCGCGAAGCGCAGGGTCGGTGTTCGGGTTGTGGTCATGGTTCAGCCGATATGGGGCTACAAACTGGCGCGAGGAGGCGGGGAAGGCAAGATGGGGGACGCTGGTGATGGGCTGATGTTCCCGAGCGGGAAATTGAGGTCGTGTCAGGACGGGATGCGAGAGCAAATTTACCGAGCGGGAACAGGCTCTGGACTTCCTTCGGAAATCGGCGATACTTTCCCGCCCGGGACATATCATGACCAACCGCATTCCAACCCCCGCCGACATCGGCGCCCTCGTGCGCTCCACCCGCAAAGCCACCGGCCTGCGGCAGGACGAGCTCGCGGGCGCCTGCGGCGTCGGCCTGCGCTTCATCGTGGATCTGGAAGCGGGCAAACCCACCGCACAAATCGGCAAGGCGCTGCAAGTGCTGGCGGCGCTGGGTGTCACGATGACGCTGACGCCGCCGCCGGAGGGGAAAGGGCGGCGGGGATGAGCGAACGTGCGCTCGATGTCTGGTGGGATGGGCGGCGGGCGGGGCGGCTGACCCAGAACGAACATGGGGACCTCGGCTTCTCCTATTCGGCCGATTGGCTCGAAGACACCGCCACCCCCGCTTTATCGGCCTCCCTGCCCAAGCGCGTGGAGCCGTTCAGCCGGCGCGCCTGCCGACCTTTCTTCGGCGGCCTGTTGCCGGAAGAAAGCCAGCGGGATGCGGCGGCGCAGGCGCTCGGCGTCTCCCGGGACAATGATTTCGCTCTGCTTGATCGGCTCGGCGGGGATGTGGCGGGAGCCCTTCAGCTTCTGCCGCCCGGCGAAACGCCTCGCCAATATGACGCCGACCGACAAGCTTCGCCGCTTGATGAAGCCGGATTGATCCGGGTGCTCGACGCATTGCCGCTGCGCCCCCTGTTGGCGGGCGAAACCGGTTTGCGGCTTTCGCTCGCGGGCGCCCAATCGAAGGTGCCGGTGACGCTTTTGGGAGACGCCATCGCGTTGCCTGCGCCCGGCCAGCCGACGACGCATATCCTCAAGCCGCCTATCGCCCGATTTGCGGCCACGACGGAAAACGAAGTCTTCGTCATGCGCCTAGCTGCCGCCATCGGCCTCGATGTGGCGGAGGTTGAGCCGCGACTTGTGCGAAATCGCCGTTTCCTCCTCGTGCGACGCTATGACCGGGCGCTCGGTGCGGATGGAGAAATGAAGCGAATCCATCAGGAGGACTTTTGCCAGGCGCTCGGCGTTCCGCCGGAGCGGAAATACGCCAGCGAAGGGGGCCCAACTTTCAAGAATTGCTTCGCCCTTCTGCGCCGCCAATCCACCCGTCCAGCCGTCGACGCCCTGAAGCTGCTCGATGCGGCGATCTTCAATGTCATTGCTGGCAACGCAGACGCCCATGGCAAGAATTTTTCACTTCTCTACGGAGATGAGGGCGCCCGCCTCGCGCCGCTGTATGATTTGCTGGCGACGGTCGCCTATCCCGAACTTTCGTCCAAATTCGCCATGCGCATCGGCGGACGCGCGACGCTTGAAGACCTCGACGCGCACGGCTGGGGCGCTTTCGCCGCAGACGCCGGGCTGGGCTTGCCCCTCATTCGCCGTAGAGCAAGGGAGCTTTGCGAGAGAGTAAAGAACGTGGCGCGCGATGTCGCCGAGCTACTCTCATTCTGCGGCCTCGATCACGCCGCGCTGACGCGGCTCGTGACTATGGTGATCGAACGCGCTGAGCGATGCGTCCTGAAATTTTGAGACCGAAGCAGGCGAGAGGCGATGCGCCATTTTCCGATACGCCCCCTCCCCCCGCTTGACGCCGCGCCCCCGTCGCTTCACACAAACACCCATGATGACGCCTCCTCAAACCACCCTCACCGGCCCCCGTCTCGCGCCCCGCTCGGGCGCGCCCAAGCAGCTGGTCGTGTTCCTGCACGGCTATGGCGCCGATGGGCGGGATTTAATTGATATTGGCAAGCAGTGGCAGCGCATTCTGCCGCAAGCCGCCTTTGTCGCGCCCCATGCGCCCGAGCCCTGCGGCATGGCGCCCACGGGGCGGCAGTGGTTTGCGCTCACCATGCGCGATCCCCATGAGCGCTGGCGGGGCGTGACCATGGCCCATCCGGGCCTTGACGCCTTTCTAGATGCGGAGCTGGAGGCCGCTGGTCTTGACGACAGCAAGCTGGCTTTGGTCGGCTTCAGCCAGGGGACCATGATGGCGCTGCATGTGGGCCTGCGCCGCAAGCGCGCCCCCGCCGCCTTGCTGGGCTTTTCGGGCGTGCTCGCCGGCCCCGATCATCTCGCCGAGGCGACCGCGCGCAACGCCAAGGGCGAAGCGCCGCCGGTCCTGCTGGTGCATGGCACGTCGGACGACGTGATCCCCTTCGAGGCCCTGTTCGACAGCGCCGAGCAACTCGCCAAGGCGGACATCCCCACCCAATGGCACATGTCCGCCGGGCTGGGCCATGGCATTGATCAGGCGGGCCTCGTCCACGGGGGCCTGTTTCTGGCCAAAGCCTTTGGCGTTCGCCTGCCCCGCCGCTGACTCAAACCCTGAAACACACCCAAGGAGGAACCCCGGTGAACAAGGTCAAGCTCTCCATCGCAACTACCGATTACGATCATTTTCGTGACTTCCGCTTCGGCCTCGTGCAGGCCGAAGGCATCGAGCACACCTGGCTCAATCTCGGCCATCACGAGGTCTTCGCGCGCTTCACCTTCAACCGCGAATGGGATGTCACCGAACTGTCCTGCGCCAAGTTCACCGCCCAGGTGACGCGCGACAACCCCGACATCGTCGGCCTGCCGGTGATCTGCTCGCGCCTGTTCCGCTTCTCGTCCTTCTATGTGAACAAGAACAGCGGCATCAAGACGGTGCAGGATCTCAAGGGCAAGCGCGTCGGCTCCCCTGAATGGGCCCATTCGGCCGCCGTCTACATGCGCGGCTGGATGCACAACGAATGCGGCGTGAAACTGCAGGATGTGCATTGGTATCAGGCGGGCGCCAATGCGCCGGGCCGCATCGAAAAGGTGGAGCTGTCGCTGCCCGAGGGCGTCCAGCTGACCCGCGTCTCCGACAAGTCCCTGTCGGAAATGCTGGCCTCCGGCGAGATTGATTGCGCCATCATCGCGCGTCCCCCCACCTGCTTCCTCGAAGACCATCCCGATGTGGTGCGCCTCTTCCCTGACTATCTGGAAATGGAAGAAGAGTATTATGACCGCACCAAGGTCTGGCCGATCATGCACATCATCGCCGTGCAGAAGCACATTCTGGACGCGAACCCGTGGATTGCGCGCAACCTGTTGAACGCCTTCAACGAATCCAAGCGCCGCTCGCTCGAGCGCCTGTTCGATCCCGCCGTCTCGCGCTATCCCCTGCCCTGGCTGTCCACCTATGCGCGGCGCATGCGCGACCGGATGCATGGCGACACCTTCCCCTTCGGCGTCGAGGCCAATCGCCCGACCTGGGAGCAACTGCTGCTCTATACCTACCAGCAGGGCATCGCCCATCGCCACGCCAAGGTGGAAGACGTGTTCCCGGCGGGCATCGACACTGAAATCATCGTCTGAGCCAAACCTTGGGCTGGGGCCGAACGGCTCCCGCTTAAGTCGCATTTTCTCTTGTCGCGATTATGCATATCCTCCCGGAGAATGGTCCTTGAAAGGGCCTCGGGAGGCGAACTCGATGCGCGACCACGAATCCTGCTACCGCGATTTTTCCGTTCAGGCGCTCGCGCGGGACGTGCTGCAAGGCAGCCTTGAAGACGGCCTCAACGCGGCGGTCGAATGCTGCGACCGCTGGGCGGATGGCGATAAAATCGCCCTGAACTTCGTTGGGCGCGACTTTGCGACCCGGCGCATCAGTTTCGCGCAGCTGAAGGACGACTCCGCGCGCTTCGCCAATCTTCTTCGCCAACGCGGCATAGGACGGGGCGATGTGGTGAGCGGACTGCTGCCGCGCATTCCCGAACTGCTGACGGTCATCCTCGGCGTCTGGCGCGCAGGCGCCATCTATCAACCTCTGTTCACCGCCTTCGGGCCAGCGGCCATCGCCAGCCGGGTGACGGCGCCGGGCTCCAGCAAGGCCCGGCTCATCGTGACGGACGCCGTCAATCGGCCCAAGCTCGACACTGTCGCGGACTGCCCCCCGACGCTGGTCGTGGAGCCGGAAGGGGCGAATAGTTTCGCAGCCCTGCTGGCGGCGCAGTCGGCGGCGTTCGAGCCCGTGTTGTCGCGCGGCGACGACACCTTCATCATGCTGTTCACGTCCGGCACCACCGGCAGCCCGAAAGGGGTGAATTACAAGCTGAACAATCTGCTTCCCGTCGCCGTCTACATGCGCGACGCCATCGACCTGCGGCCGGAGGATACGTTCTGGAACGTCGCCGATCCCGGCTGGGCCTATGGCATGTATTACAGCGTGCTCGGCCCCCTGTTGCTGGGCCATTCCCTCACCTTTTTCGAAGGCGCCTTCACCGTCGAGGCCGCCGTGCGCGTCATCAGGGATCTCGGCGTCACCAATCTGGCGGCGGCGCCCACCGCCTACCGGCTTCTGATGGCGGCGGACCCGCAGGCGCTGGCGCCCATCGAGGGCCAGTTGCGGGTCGCCAGCAGCGCGGGCGAGCCGCTCAACCCGGAAGTCGCCCGCTGGGCCGAACGGGCGCTGCGCGCCCCGCTTTATGATCATTACGGGCAGACCGAGATGGGCATGATGGTCAACAACCATCATGCGCTGCGCCATGAGGTGAAACCGGGCGCGGCGGGTCTCCCGATGCCGGGATTCACCGTGGTGGTTCTGGATGAAGAGCTGCGGCCCGTCGGCCCCGACACGCCGGGCGTGCTGGGCGTCCACCGCCCATCCTCGCCGCTGTTCTTCTTCGATGGCTATCGGCAGGCCGACACGCCGAGCTTTCGGGGCGATTGGTATCTGACCGGCGACACGATGCAGCAGGACGCTGACGGGCATTTCTTTTTCGTTGGCCGCAACGACGACATCATCACCTCCGCAGGTTATCGCATCGGCCCCTTCGATGTGGAGAGCGTGATCATGGAGCTGGCCGCCGTCGCCGAAGTGGCGGTGGTGGGCAAGCCGGATCCGGAACGGACCGAAATCGTGAAGGCTTTCGTCGTGCTGCGCGCGGGCGCTACGCCCTCAGAGGAACTGAAATCCGAAATTCAGACCCATGTCCGCACGCGCCTTTCCACCCATGCCTATCCAAGGGAGGTGGACTTCGTGAACGAACTCCCGAAGACGCCGAGCGGCAAGGTGCAGCGGTTCCTGCTCAGGCGGGTGTAGCGGAGGCCGGACCTTTATTATTGCAATGATCATGTTTATATTCCGACCATCCGCCCTCCGGCGGATGGTCGGGAGGCGGCTTCAGGGCCGTTGATTTTGATGAGCATGCATCAGCCGCCAAGCACGCCAGCGACCTGGACCACCCGCATCGTCCCAGGCGCCATCGCCCTCGCAGCCCTTGTTTTCGCGAGCAACAGCTTCTTCATCGTGCCGCAGACGGACGTGGCTTTCGTGACCCGCTTTGGCAAGGTGATAGACCCTCAGGCTGGCCCGGTCGGCCCCGGGTTGAATTTCAAGCTGCCGTTCGTCGACAATCCGGACAGGTTGCGGATCACCACCGACACATTTGAATTGCCTGAAAAGAAGGCCTTCACGCGCGACACGCAGGAAATCACCCTGCGCGTCAGCGTGACCTATCGCGTCCCCACGACCGCCGCCTATCATCTGCTTTATGAGATCGGCAAATCTGGCAATATCGACATTCACTCCAACATCATTCTGCTGTCGAATGAAGTCGTGCGCGAAGTCTTGTCGAAACATTCGGTGACCGAGATTGCTGGCGAGCAGCGCGAGAATATCGTCAGCGAGATCAAGGTCAAACTCGGCGAAGTCCTCGCCCGCCTGCTCCAGATCGAGGTTTCCGGCGTGCAGCTGAACTCGCTGGATTTCTCGCCCCAGTTCAAGGAAGCCATGAATCAGGCGACCCTCGCGCGCAGCAAAGCCGTCACCGCGCAACAGGACGCAGATCGCGCCCAGATCGAGGCGGTGACGCGCGTGACGCAGGCGCGGGCGGAAGCCGATGCGCAGGTCGCCCGCGCCGAAGGGCAAGCGCGCGCGCAGATCACCCAGGCCAGGGCGGAAGCGGAAGGCAATCTGCTCAAGGCGAAGGCGGATGGCGACGCCACGCGCCTACGCGGCGAAGGCGAAGCGCAAGCCACGCGCGCAAGAATCGACGCCACCGGGGGAATGGACAATTACGTCCGCCAGATGGAGGCGCAAGCGAAGCTGCGATGGACCGGCCAGGTGCCCCAATACATGCTCGGGGGCAATGGCGGATCGGGTTCGCCAACCATCCCCATCATCCTGCCGATGACGCCGCAGACGGCGGCGCCGACCGCGTCTCGCTGAGTGTCCGCGCCCGCAAGATCTCGCCTCGCCCGCCTAATCATGCCAAAAGAAGCGCATGTCCCTCGACGTCGTCGATCTGCGCTCCTTCTACGCCTCGGCCCTTGGCCGGGTGGCCCATCGATTCGTGGGGGCCATCATCGGGCGGCGGTGGGAGAATTGCGCGGGCCTGTCCATGCTGGGCGTGGGCTACGCCACGCCCTATCTGACCACCTTTCGCGAGAGCGCCGTGCGGGTGCTGGCCTTCATGCCCGCCGAACAGGGCGTGGTGAACTGGCCGGAAGATGGCGCCTCCTCCTCAGCCCTCGTCGACGCCACCATGATGCCCCTGCCCGACGCCTGCATCGACCGGGTGCTGGTGGTCCATGCGCTGGAGCTCAGCGAGGCGCCGACCGAACTGCTCTCCGAAATCTGGCGCATCCTGACGCCGGGCGGGCGGGTGATCATCGTCGCGCCCAACCGGCGCGGAGTCTGGGCGCAGCTGGAGGCCACCCCGTTCGGGCAGGGTCGCCCCTATTCGCGCGGCCAGTTGCGCGAATTGCTGCGCGACACGCTTTTCTCACCCGTGCATGAGGCCGAGGCGCTCTATGTGCCGCCCTTCGGTCGCCCCTATCTGCTGCGCATGGCGGGCGCCTTCGAGCGCATGGGCGAACGTTTCGGCCTGCCGGGCGGGGGCGTGCATGTGATCGAGGCGACCAAACAGCTCTACCGCCCCATCGGCGCCCGCAAGGTCGTGCGGCGCCCGCTGCCGCAGCTGGAGCACGCGCTCTCGCCGACCCCTGCGGGGATCGGTTTTGGCGGCAGCCGCCGCGATGGCGACGATCAGGCCGCCCGGTAGAAGGGCCGCTCGCCCGCCACCGTGGTGCGGTGCATGCGGCGCGTATCGGGATAATGATAGCCGCCGCCCGCCATATGATTCAGGCAGGCGTTGTCCCAGAAAACGAAATCCCCATCCTTCCACTTGTGCGTATAGCGCCAGGCGGGATTGGAGAACATGAAGCGGAACAGCTCATCAAGCAGGGGCTGGGCCTGCGCATCGTCCATATCCTCGATGGCGATGGTGAAACGCGGCGAAATATAGAGCGTGGGGACGCCCGTCTCGGGATGGGTGCGCACCATCGGCTGCACCACGGGCTTGGTCTCCTTCTCCCGGCGCTTGTAATAATCGACCGCCGCTTCGCGCTCAGCGGAGATGGTGACGCGCGGGTTCAGCGTCTTCGACACATGATGGACCGCGTTGCGGCCCTCGATCTGGCGCTTCAGGGCGTCCGGCAGAGCCGCAAAGACCTGATTGGTGTTGATGAATTCCGTATCGCCGCCCTGCAGCGGATTCTTCACCGAATAGAGCATGGTGATGCGGCAGGGGTCGGTCATGTGGGAGGAATCCGAATGCCAGAAATCCCCGGCGTCCACGATGCCCACCTGCGACCCATCGGGCCTGCGCTCATTGGAGAGGATCAGCACGTCATTGTCGTCGGGGTGACAATAGGCGCTGCGGTCCTGGGATTCGAGGCTGCCCCATTGCCGTGCGAAGCTCGCCTGCGCCTTCGGCGTGAGGGCCTGATCGCGGATGCACAGGATCGGATGATCGCGAAAGGCCTGTCGCAGCGCCGCGAAATCGTCCGGCGCTGGGTTGGAGCAATCAAAGCCGATGATTTCCGCCGCGCCTGCGGGTGAAATCTGGTTCAGGGTGAAGCCCATGGTTCCTCCGGATCGTTGATGCGCGCGGCGCTACGTTGAGGCGAACCCTACAGCGGAATCCGATGATGTTGCAACGAGCCCCGCTATGGCGTCGGCGTGAGGCCCCGGGAGGGAAGGCCCGTCAATCAGTTGCGGCGGCGCCCGCGCAAGCGTTAAGCTGGCTCCATAAATTGGGAGGACGCCATGTCGAAACACCGCGCCGCGCGGCTCATCCATTTTCTGGGCCTTTTCGCGATGGCCGCCACAGGCGCGCTGGCGCAGACGCAGACGCAGACGCCGGAGAGTTTCTACCGGGGGCGCACCGTCAGCATCTATATCGGCTTTGGCGGCGGCGGCTCCTATGATTTCTATGGCCATCTCATCGCCCGTCATATGGGCAAGCATATTCCCGGCAATCCCACCGTGGTGGCGCAATCCATGCCGGGCGCGGGCAGTTTCAAACTGGCGAACTGGTTGACCTCGCTCGCCCCCAGAGATGGGACCGCCATGGGCATCGTCTCCCAGGCGGTTGCGCTGGAGGAGGCGCTGGGCAGCCCGGGGGTGCAATATAAAACCCGAGACTTCAACTGGATCGGCCGCGCCACCTCGGTCATCGAGATCATGATGACCGGCGAAAAAGCCAAGGCGAAGACCATCGACGACGCTTATACGACCGAGGTGATGATCGGCGGCACCGGGCCGGGCTCGCCCTCGGAGGGCTATCCGAAATTGCTGAACGCGGCGGCGGGCACGAAATTCCGCATCATCGCGGGCTATCCGGCCTCCGCCGAAGTGCTGCTCGCCATGGAGAAAGGCGAGGTGGACGCGGCCTTCACCTCCTTCGGCTCGCTCACCGCCTATCATCAGGACTGGCTCGACCAGAAAAAGGTCCATCTTCTGGCGCAGGGCACGGTGGCGCGCACGCGGGAGTTGCCGGATGTTCCAGCCGTCGGCGAATTGGGCAAGACGCCGCAGGACCGGCAGATGCTGCAACTCTACGCCTCCACCGCCGATATCGGCCGCTCCTTCATCGCGCCCCCCGGCCTGCCGACCGAGCGGGTCGCCGTGCTGCGCGCCGCCTTTGACGCGACCATGAACGACCCGGAATTTCGGGCCGAAGTGACGCGCGTGAAGGCGGAGTTTCACCCCCTGCCGGGCGAACAGGTGCAAAAGCTGATCGAGGCGACGGCCCAGACGCCGCCGGAGGTCATCGCGCGCATGAAGGCGCTTTTGCAGGGGAACAACTAGGCGCGGCCATGCGTCCGATTGAAGCGCGGGCTGCAGGTCGGTAAAAGACCCGCAGTCTGGGCCTTCGCCCGACAGGAGAAATTCCATGTTCCGCTTCCTGCGTCCGCTGGCCCTTGGCCTCTGCGCCCTCGCTCCCGCCGCCAGCTTCGCCCAGACGCCCGACTTCTACAAAGGCAAGACCGTCAGCATCTACATCGGCTTCTCGCCGGGTGGCACCTATGACCTCTTCGGGCGTCTGGTGGCGCGCCATATGAGCAAGCATATTCCCGGCAACCCCACCGTGGTGGCGCAGTCCATGCCGGGCGCGGGCAGCTTCACCCTCGCCAACTGGATGTATCGCATCGCCCCCAAGGACGGCACGGCCATGGGCATCGTCGCCCAGACCATGGCGATCGAAGAGATGCTGAAGACCCCCGGCGTCAACTACAAGTCCGCCGAGTTCAACTGGATCGGCCGCGCCACCTCAAACGTCGAGATCACTCTGGTCTCCAGCACCGCCAAGGCCAAGACGGTCGAGGACGCCAAGACCATCGAGACGACGCTCGCCTCCACCGGCGCAGGCTCGCCCGGCGAGGGCTATCCGAAGCTGATGAATGGCGCCATCGGCACCAAGTTCAAGCTGGTCGGCCCCTATCCGGGCTCCACCGACGGATTGCTCGCCATGGAGCGCGGCGAGACCGACGGCGCCTTCACCTCGTGGAACACGCTCAACGTCACCAAGCATGACTGGCTGGAGGAGAAGAAGGTCAATGTGCTCGTGCAATACGCCCTCGAGCGCCTGCCCGACCTCAAGGACGTGCCCACCATGGTCGAGCTGGCCAAGACGCCGGAAGACAAGGAGCTGTTCGCCTTCTATGTGAGCGGCGGCGAAGTCGGCCGCGCCTTCCTCGCGCCCCCCGGCGTGCCGGCCGAACGCGTGGCGATCCTGCGAAAGGCCTTTGACGAGACGATGAAAGACCCGGAACTGCTGGCTGAAATCGAGAAAGCGAAACTCGACTTCGTGCCCGGCACCGGCGAGCAGTTGCAAAAGCTGATCGCCCAGACCGCCGCCGTGCGGCCCGAGGTGATCCAGCGCATGCAGTCGCTGCTGCAGAAGTAAGTCACGCCAACGATGAGCATACGCAGACCCCCACCCCGTCCGCTGGCGCGGCCGACCCTCCCCACAGGGGGGAGGGTATGTCGGTTAGCGATCTGAATGATATACGTGAAACGCCTGCCGATCCTCTCCCCCCTGTGGGGAGGGGTGCGGGGTGGGGGTCCACCCATTTACGGCGTGAGCGCAGACCTTTTCTTGGAGCATCCCATGACCGCCGAGGTTCATCAGTTTCCCTGCCTGTCCGATAATTTCGGCGTCCTCGTCCATGATCCCGCGACCGGCGCCACCGCCGCCATCGACGTGCCGGAGGCCGCGCCCGTTTTGAAGGCGCTGGCGGAGAAGGGCTGGACCCTCACCGACATTCTCGTCACCCATCGCCATGCCGATCATGTGCAGGGCATCCCCGAGGTAAAGCGACACTTCCCCAAGGCCCGCGTCATCGCCCCCGCAGGCGAAGCGGACCGGGTGCCCATGGTGGACGCCACCGTGAAAGAGGGCGATGTGGCGAGCGTCGGCTCCCTGCGCGCGAAGGTCATCGAGACCCCCGGCCACACCATCGGTCATATCGTCTACTGGTTCGAGGCGGACAAGCTGCTGTTCGCAGGCGACACGCTGTTTTCCATCGGCTGCGGAAGGGTCAACGAGGCGCCCATGGGCGTCATGTGGAATTCGCTGCTCAAGCTTGCCGCCTTGCCCGAAGACACCGCCCTCTATTGCGGCCACGAATATACTTTGGCCAACGCCAAATTCGCGCTGACCATCGAGCCCGGCAACGCGACGCTGATCGCCCATATCAAGGAGATCGAGGCGCTGCGGGCGCGCGGCGACGCCACATTGCCCACCACGCTGGGCCTTGAACTCGCGATCAACCCCTTCCTGCGCGCGGAGGATCCTGCCGTGCAGGCGCAACTGGGCATGGTCGGCGCCGCGCCAGCCGATGTCTTCGCCGAGATCCGTGAACGCAAGAACAGGTTCTGACCCATGGGCGCCGCTTATCAGCATGACGGCATGAGCGCGGACGAGGTGGTGCGGCTGCTGGGCCTGACGCCTCATCCTGAGGGCGGCTTCTACCGCGAAACGTTCCGCGATCCCCGCACTGACGCGCAGGGCCGCTCAGCTTCGTCGCTGATCTATTTTCTGCTGGGGACCGGCGACGTCTCGGCCTGGCACCGGGTGGATGCGGCGGAGGTCTGGCACTGGCATGCGGGCGCCCCGCTGTCCCTCACCATTTGCGAAAACGGCCACGACTGCGAGTCCGTCCATCTGGGCGCGGACCTGAAAGCGGGCCAGCGGCCTCAATTCGTCGTCCCGGCCAACTGGTGGCAGACGGCGACCAGTCTCGGCGCCTGGACGCTGGTGGGCTGCACGGTCGCGCCCGCCTTCGACTTCGCCCATTTCGAGCTGGCCCCGCCGGACTGGCGACCCCAGCCCCGCGGCGCGAGCGATCAAAAATAGACCGCGCGCGGTGGGCGCATGAAACGGCGCCGAAGCGCCCGACGCCTCAGCCCTTGCGGCCGAGGCTCTCGATCTGGCGCTGCATTTCGGAGATCTGGCGGCGCATCTCGTCGAAGTCCGGCGCGGCGCCTGGGGCATTGGGGGCCGGGGCGGCCGTAGTGTCGGCTTCCGTCGGCTGTACGGTCGTGGTGAAGGGCGTGAACATGGTCAGGGCCTGACTGAACATGGCTATGTTCTTGCGGGCCTGTTCTTCCATGGCGCTGAAGATCTGTCCGGCCGGGATATCCTTGCCGCCCATGGCGCCCACGAAGTCTTCCCGGATCTTGACTTGATCATTGACGAATTTGCCGATGGAAAATTCCAGGAAACTGGGCACCACCATCTGCATGCTGTCGCCATAAAGCCGGATCAATTGACGCAGAAACGTGATGGGCATGAGGGACTGCCCCTCCTTGCCTTCCTGGTCGAAAATGATCTGCCCGAGCACGGCGCGGGTGATGTCCTCGCCGCTCTTTGCGTCAAAAACCAGAAAGTCCTCGCCGACCTTCACCATTTTGGCGAGATCCTCGAGGGTCACGTAAGTGCTCGTGCCGGTGTTGTAGAGGCGGCGGTTCGCATATTTCTTGATCGTAATCGGTTTTTTTTCGATGGCCATTCGTGAAGCCCTGCCCCGCTGGACGATATGCCCTGCCCACAGGATAGCCGCCCTTTCTTCCGGCGGAAACAGGTTTGTGACGAAATATCAGGCTTTGGCTCGCAATATGCTTCTCGTTCTTTCGGTTATGTAGACCAAATTGCATGATCGGGGAGCCCCGTCAGCGCTTGACCGGCGCGGAGCGGACGGGTAGCCCGATAGTGAGGCGGCGAACAGCTTGACTGTTCGCGACGGACGCGAATCTTCACGGAGCGGAAACAGCTCCAGACCTGTCGCATGAGGAGTTTCCAGATGGCATCCGATATCGTGATTGTAGGCGCCGCGCGCACGGCGGTGGGATCCTTCAACGGCGTCTTTGGCGCCACGCCAGCGCATGAACTGGGCGCCGTGGCCATCAAGGCCGCCCTTGAGCGCGCAGGCGTAGATGCGGCCGAAGTGGACGAAGTGATTCTCGGCCAGATCCTCGCGGCCGGCCAAGGCCAGAACCCCGCGCGTCAGGCCGCCATGAAGGCAGGCGTTCCCCAAGAAAAGACCGCCTGGGGCCTCAACCAGCTCTGCGGCTCGGGCCTGCGCGCGGTGGCGCTGGGCATGCAGCAGATCGCCAATGGCGACGCCTCCATCATCGTGGCGGGCGGACAGGAATCCATGTCGCTGTCCCCCCATGCAGCCTATCTGCGCAATGGGCAGAAGATGGGCGACATGAAGCTCCTCGACACCATGATCAAGGATGGCCTCACCGACGCCTTCCATGGCTATCATATGGGCACGACGGCTGAAAATATCGCAACCCGTTGGCAGCTCAGCCGCGAAGATCAGGATCGTTTCGCCACCGGCTCCCAGAACAAGGCCGAGGCCGCGCAAAAGGCTGGCCGCTTCAAGGACGAGATCGCGCCGGTGACCGTCTCCTCCCGCAAGGGCGATGTGGTCGTCGATCAGGACGAATATATCAAGGCTGGCACGACGCTCGAGTCGCTCGCCAAGCTGCGCCCCGCCTTCTCCAAGGACGGCACGGTGACAGCGGGCAACGCCTCGGGCATCAACGATGGCGCCGCCGCCCTCGTGTTGATGACCGCAGCTGAAGCCGCCCGCCGCGGCCTCACCCCTCTGGCGCGCATCGCCTCCTGGGCGACCGCTGGCGTCGATCCCGCCATCATGGGCTCCGGCCCCATTCCCGCCTCGCGCAAGGCGCTGGAAAAGGCCGGCTGGAAGGTCGGGGATCTCGATCTGATCGAGGCCAACGAGGCTTTCGCCGCGCAGGCTCTGGCGGTCAACAAGGACATGGGCTGGAACCCGGAGATCGTGAATGTGAATGGCGGCGCCATCGCGCTCGGCCATCCCATCGGCGCCTCGGGCGCCCGCGTCTTCACGACGCTGCTGTATGAAATGGCGCGCCGCGACGCCAAGAAGGGCCTCGCCACCCTGTGCATCGGCGGTGGCATGGGCATTGCGTTGTGCGTCGAACGCTAAGCCGGGTTCCCTAAGCCCAAAGTCGCCAACCGAAAGCCTAAATGAGACTGGCGGCCGGGTCTGATACAACCCGGCTGTCAATCATAGGGGAGGATGCAGCAATGACACGAGTCGCAGTCGTCACCGGAGGCTCGCGCGGCATTGGCGCCGCCATCTCCAGGGCCCTCAAGGCCGCAGGCTTCAACGTCGCCGCCAATTACGCGGGCAACGACGAGGCCGCGGCGAAATTCCGCGAAGAGACGGACATCCCGGTCTACAAGTGGGACGTCTCCAGCTACGAGGCCTGCGCGGCCGGTCTGGCGGAAGTCGAGAAGGATCTCGGCCCCATCGACGTGGTGGTGAACAATGCGGGCATCACCCGCGACGGCTTCTTCCACAAGATGACGCCCGACCAGTGGAACGCAGTCATCAACACCAACCTGAATTCGCTCTTCAACATGTGCCGCCCTGTCGTCGAGGGCATGCGCAACCGCAATTTCGGCCGCATCATCTGCATCTCATCCATCAATGGGCAGAAGGGTCAGGCGGGCCAGTCGAACTATTCGGCCGCCAAGGCTGGCGAGATCGGCTTCGTGAAGGCGCTGGCGCAGGAAAACGCCAACAAGGGCATCACGGTGAATGCGATCTGCCCGGGCTATATCGGCACGGAAATGGTCCGCGCCATCGCGCCAGAGGTTCTGGAAAAGCGTATCCTGCCGCAAATTCCCGTCGGTCGCCTCGGCGAGCCCGAAGAGATCGCGCGGATCGTCGTCTTCCTGGCGGCGGACGAGTCCGGCTTCATCACCGGCTCGACGCTCTCGGCCAACGGCGGCCAGTACATGGCCTGAACGGCGCGACCTTCTGGTCAGGCGGCGAGCTCCGCCTGCCAGACATTGTAGCCGTAAAGCCAGTCCACATTGCCGCCCTCGCGCAGCCATTCGTTGCCGCGCGATCCGATCTGCACCCGCGCGGTGCGCTCGCGACGGCTGTTCTCGTAGCGTTGCAAGGCGGCGGGCGCCTCGTTCGGCCCCACCCCTTCGAGCGCGCGCGCGAGCATGACGCCATCCTCCACCGCCATGCAGGCGCCCTGCGCCATGAAGGGCGTCATCGGGTGGCAGGCGTCGCCCAGCAGACTGATGCGCCCCTGCGACCAGACCGGCAGCGGATCGCGCACCAGCAGCGCTGATTTCATCACCACATCGCAGGCGTCGACCAGGGCGCGAGCCTCCGGGTGATAGCCAGCATAGGCCGCCTGCATCTCCTTGGGGTCGCCCGGCTCCGTCCAGGATTCATGCGTCCAGTCCGGCTGCCCGATGGTTGCGAAAACAAAGATCTCCTCGCCACGCAAAAGCGGAAAAGTGACGATCTGGCTATCTGGGCTGGGGCCCCACCATTTCGTGAAAGCGTCGAGGTTGGGCAGATGCGCCACTTTCGCGCGGGGAATGACGCCGCGAAAAGCCACGAGTCCGGTGTAGTGCGGACGCTCCGGCCCGAAGAGGGCCGTGCGCGCCAATGAATGGATGCCGTCCGCCCCCACAAGGGCGTCAAAGGCGAAACGCTCCGCGCCCGCTTCGAGAAACGCTTTTTCGGCCGTCTGTGAAACGCCCGTGACCCGCATTCCCAGCGTCAGCGCTTCGGCGGGCAGACGATCCTCCAGCGCGGTGAGAAGGTCGGCGCGATGGGTGGTGAGTTGCGGGGCGCCATAGCGCTTTTCCGCTTCGTCGCCCATGGGAATGCGCGACGTCTCGGCGCCGGTGTCCCATGTGCGGCTGATGCGATGGGTGGTGCGTGCGGCGGTGCGCCGCAAGGCGTCCCCAATGCCCAAACCATCAAGCGCCCGCACAGCGTTCGGGGTGAGGTTGATGTCGGCGCCCACCCGCCCGTATCGGGTCGCCTGCTCGAAGACCATCACCTCATGGCCACGCTCGCGCAGGGCGATGGCCGCACAGAGTCCGCCCACGCCACCACCGACAATTCCAACTGAAAGCTTGCCCATTGCGCAAATCCGTTTCACTGGCGAACTATTATTTTACAGGTGGATAGAATGCCGGAAATCGCCCGCGACAGCAACCAATGCAAACGGCCCGCCCCTTTTGAGGGCGGGCCGTGGTTCGGCGACGATGGCGCGGCGCGGCGCCTATTTGATCGGAGGCTGCGGGAGATTGGAGTCGCCCTCCTCCATATGGAACGTATAGTCGAGCGTGTACCAGGGATCGGTGACGTCGGGCGCGGGGGCCGTTCCCGTCTCATGGCGGCGATAATCGCCCACCAGCGCCTTGGTGACGCCAAACACCACGTCATTTTCAAGATGTTGCGCGCCCTGCACGAAGACTTGCGTGACCAGCGTCTTGAAGCCGGGCTTGTGCAGCAGGAAATGGATATGGGCCGGGCGCCAGGGCTCGCGCTTCTGGAACAGCACCATATCGCCCACCGGCCCATCCACGGGAATCGGATAGCCTGCAGGCAGAATGGAACGGAAAGAGAAGCGCCCCTCGGCGTCCGTATGGAACTTGCCGCGAAGGTTATGGTCGGCCTGTTCGGGATCCTGATTCTCATACATGCCGGTGGTGGAGGAATGCCACACATCGACCTCGACCCCCGCCATGGGCCGGCCCTCGGGATCGACCACGCGGCAATCGGCGAACAGCGCCGGGCCGGGGGTCGGCGAACGCAGCAGCGAGCCGCCATTGGGCGTTTCAGGGCTGCGCATGCGCCAGAAGGGGCCGAGTAACGCCGCCGCCGTCTCGGTCGAGCCGTTGGCGCCGTTGTTCATCAGGCAGACCAGCGTGGAGACGCCGATGGTGTCGGAGAAAAGCACGCCCTCATTATGGGTGTCGGTGGTCTGCTTGCCGATGCGGTTCAGGAAATCAACGCCATATTCCCATTCCTTCTCGGTCAGCTTCACCTCGCGCACGAAGGCGTGCATGTGCTTGACGAAGGCCTCGCCGATTTGCCGGATGCGGGCGTCCGGCGCGCCGGACATGGCCTGCAAGACGGCGGGCGTGACGTCTTTTTCATCGTTGATGATCATGGGCGTTCCTCGTGCTTTAAGTGATCGGACTATCCGGCATGGATTTTCGGGGGTCAAGGCGACGCGCGCGAATTCCATTCAGCCCCTGTTCCCCGCCCGCATGGGGCGCTAGACTCGCCCCATGCGCCACAGCTTCACCCTCTCCGCCAATATCTCCATGCTCTTCCCCGATCTGCCCTTCGTGGCGCGGATCGGGGCCGCGGCCGCTGCGGGTTTCCGGGCGGTGGAGTGCCAGTTTCCCTATGCGGCCGACCCGCACGAAGTTGCGGGCGAACTGGCGCGCCATGACCTCGTGATGAATGGGATCAACACGCCGCAAGGCGATCCGGCCAAAGGCGAGTTCGGCATGGCCGCGGTTCCGGCCGCGCAGAGCCGTTTCCGCGACGAGTTCGAACAGGCTTTGGCCTATGCGGCGATCGTGGGCGCGCGGACCATCCATGTCATGTCCGGCATGACGGGCGGCCGGACGGCTGCGGCGCGGGACGCCTTTTTCGAGAATTTTTTCTGGGCCTCGCACAAGGCGCGACTGGCGGACCTCACCCTGCTCATCGAGCCGCTGAACGCCGTCGACCGGCCGGGCTATTTCGTTTCCCGCTCCGACGATATCGTGGCGCTGCTGGAAGAGCTTGGTTGCGACAATGTCAAGCTGCTGTTCGACGTCTATCATATCCAGATCATGGAGGGAGACCTGCTGCGGCGGCTGGATCGTCACTGGCCCCATGTGGGCCATGTGCAGCTGGCCTCGGTTCCCCATCGCCACGAGCCTGACGAAGGCGAAGTCGCCTTCGCCGCCATTCTCGCGCATCTCGACGCGCGGGGCTATGCGGGCTTCGTGGGCGCTGAATATAACCCGCGCGGGCAGACGCTCGCCGGGCTTGGCTGGGCCGCGCCCCGGCTCGGCCGATGAGCATTGCCGACAAAGACGCCTTCATTCGCGCGCAGACGCGCCTGCTGCCCGTGCCCCATGCGCCGGAAATCAGCCTCCACATCGCCGATGTCGCCACCGAGCTTTGGAGCAAGACCGAAGACGAGCTGGGCGAAATCGGCCTGCCGCCGCCCTTCTGGGCCTTCGCCTGGGCGGGCGGGCAGGCGCTGGCGCGCTATCTGCTCGACCATCCCGATAGCGTGCGCGGCCGCTGCGTCCTCGATTTCGCGGCGGGCTCCGGTCTTGTGGGTATTGCTGCGGCCAAGGCCGGGGCGACGCAGGTGACAGCAGTGGATATCGACGCCTTCGCCATCAGCGCCATGGGCCTCAACGCGCAGGCCAATCAGGTAAACCTGACCGCGCGCATGGGCGACATCGTGGGGCAGGACGAGGGCTGGGACGTGGTGCTGGCTGGCGATGTCTCTTATGAGCGCGACATGGCGGCGCGCGTCACGGACTGGCTGGAGCGCCTCGCCCGGCGCGGGGCGCTGGTGCTGATCGGCGATCCCGGACGCAGCTATCTGGCGCGCGAGCGGCTGGAGTCCATCGCCGAATATCAGGTGCCGGTGACGCGCGATCTGGAGGACGCCGAGGTCAAGACGACCTGCGTCTGGCGCTTTCGCGGCCATCCTTGAACAAGACTGGCCTGCAAGACTGGCCTGAACGCCAAAAAGGCCGGGGGGAACCCGGCCTCTTCAGTCCGCAAAAGCGGCAGGATCAATCCTTGGACTTGACCTTCATGACCTGACGGCCGTTGTACATGCCGGTCTTCAGATCAACGTGATGGGGACGACGCAGCTCGCCCGAGTCCTTGTCCTCGGCATAGGTCGGGGCGGCGAGGGCGTCAGCGGAACGGCGGAAGCCGCGCTTCATCGGGGAAGTCTTACGTCTCGGAACTGCCATGTCACTCTCCAGATAGGCGCGTACCAAGGCTTGAGCCGGCGCGCATCGAATTAGCTGCCGGGCTGATACACCCAAACCGCCCTGTTGACCAGCGACGATTCCGCTTTTTCGGCTGCGGCGCCCGTTTCACCCCGTCATTCGCCCGCCTTCAGACAATCGGCGAGCCCCGGCGTCAGGGCGGCGCGGCGCACGATGGTGGCTGCGATGCGATTTTGCTGCGCGCCAGGGCGCGCCGGATTGCGCCGCAAGGGATTGGGCAGCGCCGCCGCGAGCAGCGCCGCCTCCCGCAGGTTCAGTTGCGAAGCTGGCTTGCCGAAATAGCGCCGCGCGGCGGCCTCCGCCCCAAACAGCCCATCGCCCCATTCGGCTATGTTGAGATAGGCTTCCATAACGCGCCGCTTGCCCCACATCTTGTCGATGACCAACGCAGCCGGAATCTCCAGCCCCTTGCGCAGCGTCGACCGGGAGGGCCAGAGAAAAATGTTTTTGGCGCTCTGCATGGGAATCGTGGACGCGCCGCGCGTCGGCCCATCCTCGCCCGACGCCGCGACGACGGCCCGCAATGCGCCCCAATCAACGCCCCCATGGCGGCAAAAGCGGCCATCCTCCGAGGCGATGACCGCCAGAGGCAGAGCCGCGCCCAACCGGTCCAGAGGGGTCCAGACCCGCTCTACGGGCCGGAACGTGACCCAGCGGGCCAGCATGAGGGTGGACACGGTCGGAACGAAAGCCCAGAGCGCCACGAGCGCCGCGAAGACAACCAGAAGGATCAGGGCGGCTCGCAAGAGCCATTTCAAGATTGCGCGCAAAAACGCCATGGTCGCGCAACTCAGCCCTTGCGAAAGACGCCCACAGCCTTGACCGAAGGACGCGGCTGAGGCAAGCGGAACAACGTCCCTGGAGCGCCGGAGGCTTCATTGTCAGACACATCAGACCCCCAGATGAGCTTCGAGGCCCGGCTTGGGGCAGTGGCGCGCGACGTCGCCGCCCTGCTCGACGCGTTGCTGAACGACAGTCCCCTGCCCGGCGAAATCGCAAGGCCGACGCGGCTCGTCGCGGCCATGCGCCATGGCGCCCTCAATGGCGGCAAGCGCCTGCGCCCCTTCCTCACCGTCGAGGCCGCCCGCCTGCTGGGCGTTTCCGGTCCCGGCGTCTTGCGCGCCGCCTGCGCAGTGGAGCTGGTGCATTGCTATTCCCTCGTGCACGACGATCTGCCCGCCATGGACGACGACGACCTGCGCCGGGGCCAGCCCACGGTGCACCGGGCCTATGACGAAGCGACCGCAATTCTCGCAGGCGATTCGCTGCTCACCCTCGCCTTCGACGTGATGGCGGACGAGGCGACCCACCCGGACGCGACTGTGCGCGCGGCCCTCGTGCTGGGGCTGGCGCGGGCGTCGGGCCTTGGCGGCATGGCCGGCGGGCAGATGTATGATCTGGCCGCGGAAGCCTCCCTCAATCCCCATACGGTGGAGGAGATCGCCCGGCTGCAAGCCATGAAGACCGGCGCCCTGCTGCGCTTCGCGGTCGAGGCGGGCGCCATCGTGGCGGGCGCAAATTCCGAACAGACCGCCCAGCTCGTGGCCTATGGGAAAGCGCTGGGCGCCGCCTTTCAGGTGGCCGACGACATTCTCGACGCCGAAAGCGACGAGGCCTCGCTTGGCAAGGCGGCGGGCAAGGACGCAGGACGCAACAAGGCGACGCTGGTGAAGGCGCTGGGCCTGGAAGCCGCCAAGTCCTCCCGCGACGCGCTGGCGCGACAGGCGGAAGAGGCGCTGGCGGGCTTTGGCGAGGCCGCCCGCATCTTGGTGGAGGCGGCACGCTTCACCGCCGCAAGGCGCAATTGAAACGAGCCGCAGCCAACGCATCAGGAACAGGCCTACCTCTGCTTCCCCGGCACGCCGTCCCACCAGGGACAGGCGCCTGGCATGAGGTTGTAGTTGCCCTCCAGCACCTGCACGGGGCGTCGTAACCCGCTATTGGCGTTTTCGATGCACAGGTCGCGCGCCGCGCTCTTGCCTTCCGGCGTCATCCAGGAACGCTCGTGGCCCCACAGGCTCGGGCCTTCGGTGCGGTGGCTGGCCTCCCATGTGGCGGGGTCGATCAATTGCCCGCCCCAGCCGTGCTCGGTCATGAAGCCCGACGGGGTGTGGGTGTAATAGGAGGTCATGTAGTCGCCGCAGTGGCGGCCCAGCGTCACCGCCAGACGACCGTCTTTCTTCAACGCAAGATCGAGCCCCTGGCCCACGTCGTCGAGGCTGAAATGCTCGATCATCATGTGATGGATCGAGCGCTTGCCGGTCTCGATCAACGCGAAGGAATGGTGACGCGGATTCACATGGAAAAAATAGGCCTCGAAAGGCTTGTAGTAGTAATCGCTGAGGCCGAAGCCCATGAGGTCGCGGTAGAAGGGCACCGCATCCGCCACGCGCTCCGCCGTCGTCACCACATGGCCGAGGCCCAGCGGTCCCGTGCGGAACCCCGAATGTACCCGCCCGCCGGTGAAGGGACGGTCGCTGATCTCCGCGCCATGGAAGAATTCGAGCCGGTAACCGATGGGGTCGGTGACGATCACCAGATCCTTCACCCGGCGCTGATCGGCGAGCGCCCGCGATCCGCGCTCCGCGCTGATCCCCGCCTTGTCGAGGGTGGCGCAAAAGGCGCCCAGCGCCACTGCGTCATCCATCTCCCACCCGAAATAGGCGACGCCCTCGCCGCCGTTCTCCTCGATCACGAGCCGCTGTTTGCGGTCATCCATCCGCAAAGCCATGCTGCCGCCAGCCTTGTCGGCGATCTGCATGCCTGCGAGCCGGGTTGCGTAATCGGCCCAATCGGCGAGGCTTTTCGCGTTGACGCCAAGATAGCCGAGGGCCCTAGGTTTCATTGCTTATCCTCTTCGACGCAACCGCGCCTTTCTTGATCGCCTCCTTTTCCCGCGTTTATGGCCCTCAGCGCAAGGGGTGACGCTGCGCCCCTTTGCGCCAGCGCGGCCTTCGTTTATGCAATGCGCTGTCGCACGCGCTCCAATCCAAGGGGCCGCCAATGTCAGGGAGTCGAAATGTCCGCTCGCACAACGCCGCCGTTCCGCGCCGATCAAGTTGGCAGTCTCATTCGTCCCCAGGCGCTCATCGACGCGCGCGAGGCCGCCCAGCAAGGCCGGATGGCGCCCGAGCAACTGCTCGACATCCAGCATGAGGCCATCCGCGACGTCGTGCGCATGCAGGAAGAAGCGGGGCTGAAGGTCGTCACCGACGGCGAGTTCAACCGCTTCTCGTGGCAGCGCGACTTCCTGCTGAAGATCAAGAATGTAGCCCCTGCGGAGGCCAGGCTCAACGTGCGCTTTCATTCCAAGGCGGGCGCGCGCGACCACAAGCCGCCGACCCTCGAAGTGCGCGGCAAGATTTCCCGTCCCGGCCCGATGTTCGTGGGCGATTTCGAATATCTCGCCTCCGTCGCCAAAGCGACGCCCAAGGTCACGATGCCCTCGCCCACGATCCTGCATTTTCGAGGCGGCCGCAGTTCGGTCGATCAGACCGCCTATCCCGACATGGCCGACTTCTTCGCGGATCTGGCGCAGGTCTATCGCGAAGAACTCACCGACCTCTACGCCAAGGGCTGCCGCTATGCGCAGATCGACGAGGTGAACCTCGCCTACCTCTGCGATCCCGTGCTGCGCGCGCAGGCGACGGGCTTTGGCGAAGATCCTGATCAGTTGCCCAAGACCTACGCCAAGCTGATCAACGATTCGATTGCTGGCCTGCCCGCCGACATGACCATGTGCATGCATCTGTGCCGCGGCAATTTCGCAGGCGCCTGGATCGCTGAAGGCGGCTATGAGCCCGTCGCCGAGCTGCTCTTCAACGAGGTGAACGTCACCGGCTATTTCCTCGAATTCGACAGCGAGCGGGCTGGCGGCTTCGAACCCCTGCGTTTCCTGCCCAAGGGCAAGGTGGCGGTGCTGGGTCTCGTGACGACGAAAAGCTCCGCCATGGAGACAAGGGACGATCTGATGCGCCGCATCGAGGAGGCCGCGAAATTTGCGCCGCTCGATCAATTGGCGCTCAGCGCCCAATGCGGCTTTTCCAGCGGCATCGGCGGCGAGACCATGACGGTGGAGCGCGAGTTCGAAAAACTGCGCCTCATCGTGGAGACCGCGCGCGAGGTTTGGGGCGGCGCATGACAGGAGCAGCGAACGTGCCGGAACAGGATTCCATCTCGAACGACGATCTTGAACGCTTCCGTCTGCGTCGCTTCGTCGAGGCCCTGTCCTCGGCGGACGAGCTGGTCACCCATGACGCGCCTTGCGATCTCGTCGATCTGCCGGAGCTGATCGACGGCGCCGCGAAGGCGGTGCTCGTGACCAGCGTTGGCGCGGAGGCGCAGGAGGTTGTCGCCAATGTCTGCGGCAGCCGCTCACGCCTCGCCCTGGCCTTTGGCGTGGCGCCCGACAAGGTGCGCGAGGAGGTGCAAAAGCGCCTGCGCCTCGCGCCCGAGATCGTGGAGATGGACCGCGCCCGCGCGCCCGTGCAGCAGGTGGTGCTGACGGGCGAGGACGCCGATCTGACGCGCCTGCCCGTGCATCTGCAACATGGCGCCGATGGCGCGCCCTATATTTCCGCAGGCATCGATTTCGTCGTGGATCCGCGCACCGGCATGACCAATTCAGGCATTCGCCGCCTGATGCTGCGCGGCCCGCGCGAGGCGGGAATCGATCTCGTCTCGCCCAGCGATTTCCGCGCGATCTATGAAGCCAATGTGAAGGACGGCCCCTTCCCCGTGGCCTTCGTCGTGGGCGCGCACCCGATCGACTACATGGCCGCGATGATGCGCGTTCCGGTGGATGAACTTGGCCTCATATCGTCGCTTCGCGCCGCGCCGCTCCCCGTGGTCAAATGCGTGACCAACGACATTCGCGTGCCCGCCGACGCCGAATATGTGATCGAAGGCTATCTCGACGAGCGCGGCCATGTGGAGCCCGAAGGCCCCTTTGGCGAATTCCTTGGATATTATGGCGCCCTCAAGCGCAACCCCGTCTTCCATGTGACCGCGATCACCCATCGCAAGGACGCGCTGTTCCAGAGCATGAGCATCGGCGGGCGGGCCATGAGCCGCACGGACACGGCGCAGCTCAACGCCATCCGCACCGAGGTCATGGTGTGGCGCGCGCTGGAGACGGCTGTGCGCGAGCCGCTTGGCGTCTACGCCACCGGCTCGAGCGGCGGCATGTTCAATGTGCGGATATCGCTGCGCCAGCGCGTGCCCGGCGAAGCGCGCAACGCCATTGCGGCGGCGCTTGGGTGCCTGGGCAATATCAAGAATGTCTTCGTGGTCGATCCCGACATCGACATCTATTCCGACGAGCAGATCGACTGGGCCTTGGCGACCCGCTTTCAGCCCGACCGCGATCTGGTGGTGCTCTCGGGCATGCGCACGCTGCCGCTCGATCCGTCGCTTGCGGAGGCGCGGGTGGGCGGCAAGGCGGGCTATGACCTCACCTGGCCCTTCGGCTCGGGCGGACGCCTCGACATGTCCGTGCCCGAGGCCCCCCGCTTCGAGGGCGCGCGCTTCCCCAGCGTCGAGGCGGCGCTGGACCATGGGGCGAAGAGCTTCGAGGAGCTGATGGCCGCCGTCGGCAGCCGCGACGGCCGCGAGATCGTGCGCGTTCTGGACCAGCTGCGCCAGAGCCGCGGGCTGAAGCGCGACGAGCGCGGGCATTATCTGCTGCCGTAGGGGGCTTTACTTGCCGCCTCCATGATATACATTTTGTTCTGTATATCATGGAGGTCGTCATGCAGGTTTCCAGATGGGGCAATAGCTTGGCCGTGCGGCTGCCCAAGAAGCTCGTGGACGAGATGAGCCTCGTCGAGGGCGACGAGATCGACGTCGTCGAGGTGATCAACCGGACGCTCATGGTCGAGAAGGACCAGCGCCGCAAACGGGCCTTGGAAAACATGCGACTGCGCGGGTGGACTGCGCCCGCCGATTATAAATTTGATCGCGACGAGGCCAATGAGCGGTGAGGGCCTTTTTCGACACCAACATCCTCATCTATGCGCAGGAAGCTGGCCCGAAAGGGGAAACGGCGCGGGCGCTGATGACTGAAGGAGGGATCGTCAGCGTGCAGGTGCTGAACGAATTCGTCAACGTCCTGCGCAAAAAGCATCGGCGCAGTTGGGCGCAGATTGAACAGGCGCTGGGCGATGTGGATGATGCGCTTGACGAAGCTGTCCCGCTCACCTTCGAAATCCACGCTGTTGGCGTCGCCCTCGCCCGCGACCATGGACTGAGCATTTATGACGCGATGATCGTCGCGGCTGCCCTGGAGGCGGGTTGCGATACGTTGTTCAGCGAGGACATGCAGCATCAGCGGACCTTCGGGGACATGCGGATCGTCAACCCGTTTCTTGAACGCGCTGGCTGACCGCCCGCCCACCCGGGAACAATCGCCTCCCGCGCGTGTTGCACCGCTGTTGAAGCGGAGGTCGACATGGCGGCAAGCGATAGCGGTACGGCGAAACCCGCCCCCAAGGCGGGCGGCGGCGCTTTCATGAAACCACTCCATCCGTCCAGGGAGCTGGCGGCGGTCGTGGGCGCGGAGCCGCTGCCCCGCTCCGAGGCGGTGAGCCGGATGTGGGCCTATATCAAGGAGCACAAGCTCCAGAACGAGCAGAACAAGCGCGAGATCATCGCGGACGCCAAGCTGCTCGCCATCTTCGACAACAAGGACAAGGTGAGCATGTTCGAGATGAACAAACACCTCGCCAGACATCTGAAGTGACGCGCGGGCGCCGCACCCTCACTCGGCGGCGGCCATGATCTGGCGCGTGCCCGGCAGGTCGCGGATCTGCGGATAGACCTCTTTGGCGAAGAGGGTCATGTTGCGCACCGTGCTCTTGTGGTCGAGGAACCCCGCCTGCATCATCATGAGCAGATGATCGAAGCCGCCGACGCGCTCATATTCCAGCCAGATCTGCGCCGCCACCTGATCGGGCGTGCCGTAGATCACCACGCCCAGCTCCCGCTGCTGCTCCATGGTCACCTGCCGCAATCCATCGTTGCTGCGCGCGCGCGCGTCCCCATCGCCCTTGAGCGCTGCGGCGGTGGCGGCCACCGGCACATAGCCGGGCGGATTGCGGAACTGCGGCTCCACCTTGGCCTTCAAATACCAGGTCAGCTCGCGCGCGCCCCGCTCCGCCTCCGCCTCGGTGTCCCCCACATAGAGCAGCGGCATGAAGGCGAGGCCGCCGCCGCCGGGCTGGCCATTGTCCGCATAGGCGCCGCGATAGGCGTCGAACAGCTCGCGCACCTTTCGCCACGGTTGCAGGAAGGTGGCGAAGACATAGCCTTGAGAGGCGGCGCGGCGCACGGATTCCACATCGCTGGAGCCCGTCACCCAGACGGGCGGATGGGGGGCCTGATAGGGGCGCGGCCAGATGTTGACCGCGCGGCGGTTGGTGAAGCGCGTCTCCACGTTGAATGGTTCGTCGTGGGAGGTCCAGGCCTTCACGCATAGCTCGATCCCCTCCCAAAGGCGCTCGGCCGTATGGGTGGGATTGGTGTTGGCCGCGAAGATCTCATAAGGCACGCCGCGCACGAAACCCGCCTCGAGGCGCCCGCGCGAAATGCAGTCGATCATCGCCATCTCCTCGGCGATACGGATCGGATCGCCCCGATTGGCGATGGGATTGCCCAGAATGCAGATGCGCCCCTTCGAGGTCTGTCGCGCCAGAATGGCCAGCGACAGAGGCGCGGCGACGTCAAGGCAAGTGGCGGTCTGATGATGCTCGTTGACCATCATGTTGAGGCCGAGATCGTCGGCGATCATGTGCTCGTCAAGATAGCGATTGTAGAGATCGGCGCCGATCTTCGGATCGAAATGCCGATTGGGCAGGGTGACGCGAATCGTCGAGAGGCTGTCCATGGGGGGCAGATGGGGATAGGGCATCTCGGTGAAGTGCCAGGCCTGCATGGTGCGTCCTCCTCTCCCGCTGTTGGCGCGGTTTGTGGAGAGAGTGTGCTACGGGTTGGGGCGGTTGGCAATCGGGGGCATTTGGCTTTCGCCATTTTTCGCCAGCTGAATGAACTCGCCATGCCCCTCATCACCATATCATCCATCCGCGCAGTCCCATGCGAGCGTGGAAAGCCTAGGCGTTGCGTCCCCAAGTGAGGACTGTTTCAATCCGTCGCATGAAGCTCGTCGCGAAGGGCCGATCTTATCTTTGAGAAGACCGCGCTCCAATCGCCCGGCCGGTCTTGCCTGAACAGGCGCGTCGATGGATACCAGGGACTGTCTTCGCGATCCAGCATCCAGCGCCAGTCGGGCACGTAAGGCAACATGACGCATGTTTTTTTGTTCAGCGCCCCGGCCAGATGAACAGTCGTGTTGTCGATGGATATGACGATGTCGCACGCTTCCACCAGAGCCGCGAACCCGTCCATATCATCATGGATGTCGATCTCCGGCATTGATTTTATATCCACGTCATTGTGGGCTTTGAGAGCGGCGAGCTCGTCGCCCACGTCTCCATATTGCAAGTTCACAAAAACATATCCAGCAGGATCAATGGCGTTGAACAGGTCGGTCAATGCGAGGCTTCGCGTCGCTCCGGTTTTTTCTGCATTGCTTCGCCAACTCAGGCCGCAAATTTTTGCGGCGCCATCACGGGATAACATGCGGCGAAACGCATCCGCACGTTTTTGATCCGCAAACAGATAGGGCGTTTCCGCTGGAATGGTCGCCAGATTTGTCTTGAACGCAAGCGGCAGGCTCATCAGGGGGCAATGGACGTCAAAATCGGATGGAATGTTCCTGATCGAACAAACCTTGATCGCTCCACCCAGACTTCCCACCAACGACATCAGCTTATCCGTGACGGCGACCGTCACCGCCGCGCCTTTTTCCTCCAGACGTTTTAAATATCGGCAAAACTGAATGACGTCGCCGACGCCCTGCTCTTCATGGATCAGTATTTTCTTACCCTTGAGGCTTTCCTCTCCAAGCCAGAGTGGCTGTTGAAAACACCTGCTCCCATTGGCCTCCTTGGTCTTTTTCCGCCATTCATAAAAAGTCAGGCCATCCTCGAAATGGCCCATCAACAAAAGCAATTGACCCATGTTGAGCAACAGCTCCGGTGAATTTTCGCGCAGGGATGCGGCGCGACGATAGCTTTCCAGAGCGTCGTCAAACCGCTTCAGTTCCTTGAGAGCGTTTCCCCGATTTGCATGCGCGTCAAAATGATCAGGTCGTATCTTGATCGCCCTGTCGTAATCCAGAAGCCCTTCGTCAAAACGGTTCAGGTCATAGAGGAGATTGCCTCTATTGTAGAAGGCGTTCGCATAATAAGGATCGATCGCGGCAGCTCTGTCATAACTGATCAGCGCCTCTTCCCAGCGCCCCATTTGCTGAAGCAAGCCGCCACGGTTTGAGTGGTCCTCCGCGCAATGCGGGTTGATTTCAATCGATCTGTCGTAATTCCAAAGCGCCTCGTCAAACCGCTTCAAATCTTTCAGCGCATTCCCTCGGCTCGAAAAAGCGTCCCTGTAATCGGGTTTGGCGGCGACCGCTTTGTCATAACTCATGACCGCTTCTTCAAGCCGATTTAACTCCTGAAGGCAGCCCCCACGGTTATAATAGGCGTCAAAATGACGGGGATTCAAATTCACCACCTCGTCATAGCATTCAAGCGCGGCATCGAATCGCAACAATTTCTGGAGCAATACGCCGCGATTATAATAAGCCTCCGCATAGTCGCGCCTGACGGAAATCGCCATGTCGTATTTGGCGAGCGCTTCTTCATATCGAAACAGTTCCTGAAGCGTGTTCCCCGCGTTGGAGTAGGCTTCGGCGTGATCAGGCTTCAAGGCGGTCGCTGTTTCATAATTCACCAGCGCTTCTTCAAATAGGCCCAGGCTGTGGAGGACGAGGCCATAATTGGAATATAGCGGCGCAAAGTCGGACTTTATTCGTAATGCTTTTTCGAAAAAGTGGCGAGCTTGTGCGAAATGTCCGGTCTGCTGCTCAATGAGCCCGGACAGATGGAGCGCATCAAAATGTTTCGAGCTGGCTTTCAATATCTCGCCATATAAACGCTTGGCCTCCACCAGATGGCCCAACTGGTGAAGACTGATCGCCTCATGAAGTTTTTTTTGGTGCACGTCTATGGTCGGCAGTTCGGATTGTGGGCGAAATTTCTTTTTATTCGACATGGGGCCCCACGTAACTTTCACGAACCGACTCGCAACCAGAAACGCCTGCTTATCAAGGGACGCTGCGAACCATCGCTTTCAACACAGCGATGATCGGGGACTGATCGGCGTCAAATCGTCACCCGCATTGAGTGGAAACGATACATTGAATGCGCGTTCAAGCCAATCGCCCTGCCCTGAGCCGGGCGCATAAGTCCTGGATGGCGGGCTTTTCGGCTTCGGGAGTCGCCGATCAGCAAATCGGCGCCGCATGAAGGACGCCCGTTTTCAGCGACTTGTGATTCGATGCTGGGCCCATCGAGATGAACCCAACGGGTAAAGTCCGCGGCGCCACCTGCCAAGATCAAGCTTGGGCGCGCATTTACGTGCGCTTGATCCGTCACAGCGGCCGCAATTCATGTGGGAATTATGACACATCCTTTCCGCAAAGAGTAAGGTGCTTATTTTATGGGCAAAATGCCTAGGCCTTAACGTTGAGGTCGCGGCGGAAATTTGGCATCAAGGGGTCATAACGTCGTCCTAAAGGAGAATCTTATGTCCATCATGCGTTTATCAGCGGCGGCGTCCGTCCTGTTCGCGGCAATGCCTGCTTTCGCGGCCGATCTCCCCAGCAAGAAGGCTCCCGCGCCCGCAGTGGTCGCCGTGTCTCCCTGGGAATTCACCGTCGGTGGCGGCGTGACCTCCAACTACGAATTTCGTGGCATCAGCCAGTCCTCGAATGGTGCGGGCGTAACCGCGCTCGCCGAGGGTCGCTATAACTTCTCCGACACATGGCAGGGCTACGCTGGCGTGTCCGGCGAGAGCATCAAGCTGAACCCCTATTTTCCGAACCCGACCATGGAGCTGGACGTCGATGGCGGCGTGCGCGGCACCTTTGGCGGCCTGACGACCGATGTCGGCGTCTGGTACTATGGCTATCCCGGCGCGCAGAACAGCGCGCTCTTCCCGACCAATCCCGGCTGGTATGAGGGCTACGCGAAGGCCGCCTACAACGTCACGGACTGGCTGAATATCGGCGGCAACGCCTATTTCACGCCTAGCTACGTCGACACCGGCGCCTCGGGCACCTATGTCTCCGGCACCTTCAAGGCCACCTTGCCCGCCAACTTCTCGATCTCCGGCGAGCTCGGCCGTCAGATCCTGGGCACCGAGGATCTGGTTCACAGCGGTGGCTTGCCGCTCGTGAAGCTCCCCTCCTACAACACGTGGAACGCGGGCGTTTCCTACGCCTACAACTTCGCGACTCTCGACCTTCGTTACTGGGGCACCGATCTGAGCAAGTCCGCTTGCTCCACGATCACCGGCCCGAGCTCGAATGGCGGCACGACTTCGAAGTACTGCGGTTCGGCTTTCGTAGCCTCGCTGAACTTCGCTCTGACCAACAAAGACCTGAAGTAACAGCTTCTCCAGTCTGAATAGAAAGCGCGCCTCAAAAGGGCGCGCTTTTTTGCGCCCTATCGCGCCTTGCGCAAGACAGCTCCCCGCAACGGAGGTCAGACATCCGCCACAGCACGGCTTGACCGCGCGTGGAACGCGTGATCGACTCGCGGCCCAAACATGCTTCTGAACAAACAGGAGCGGGCGGGAGCGGGCGTCTGGCATGAGCATACGAGCATGAGCGGCATCGTCGTCGAAGGGCTTCGGCATCTCTACAGGCCAAAGCGCGGCGCGCCTGTGCTGGCGTTGGAAGATGTGACTCTCAGCGTGGGCGATCAGGAGTTCATCGCCCTGCTTGGCCCCTCCGGCTGCGGAAAATCCACCCTGCTCTACCTCATGGGCGGTTTTCTGCCCGTGGAGACCGGCCTCATCACCATGGATGGCGCGCCCGTCGCGGGGCCGGGACCCGATCGCGGCGTCGTGTTCCAGCATTTTGCGCTGTTCCCCTGGAAGACCGTGCTGCAAAACGTGCTCTATGGGCTGGAGCGCCAGCCCTTGGCGCGCGGCGAGCGCGAGGCGCGCGCCCTCGCTTTCATCAAGATGGTCGGCCTCTCGGGCTTCGAGAATAATTACCCCTCCCAGCTCTCCGGCGGCATGAAGCAGCGCGCGGCCATCGCCCGCACGCTGGCCATCGACCCGAAGGCGCTGCTGATGGACGAGCCCTTCGGCGCGCTCGACGCGCAGACCCGCCATCTCATGCAGACCGAACTGCTCGCCATCTGGCGCCGCTCCCCCAAGACCGTGATCTTCGTCACCCATGACGTGCAGGAGGCGGTCTATCTGGCGGAGCGCATCGTGGTCATGTCGGCGCGGCCCGGGCGCATCAAGGAGATCGTGACCGTGGGCCTCGACAAGGCGGACCCGGAGCTGACGCGCAGCAGCGCCTTCGCGCAAATGAGCGATCATGTCTGGTCGCTGGTGCGCGACGAGGCGATCAAGGCGCAGGCGGGCGTCGGCCCATGAACGCGCTCTCCAGCGCCGTCCTGCGCTATTCCCCCCTGCTGATTCTGGCCCTGTGCTGGGAGGCGGCGGCGCGCAGCGGCTTGTTCTCCTCATCGTCCCTGCCCCCGCTCAGCGCCATCGCGCTGGCCTGGGTCGATCTGGCGCGCAGCGGCGACCTCACCGGCAATACGCTGGCCTCGCTCTGGCGCACGGGCGCGGGGCTGGGGCTGGCCATCGTCATCGGCGCGGTGCTGGGCTTCGCCATGGCCTTCTGGCGCGGCGCCGAGACCGCCCTGAGTCCGGTGGTGGAGCTGTTCTATCCCCTGCCAAAATCCGCCCTGATCCCCGTCACCGCCCTCTGGCTGGGCTTTGGCGATGGGTCGAAGATCCTCTTGATCTGCATGGGCTGCATGCTGCCGGTGACCATGGGCGCCTTCAACGGCGCCCTTTCCGCCGACCGCACCCTGCTCTGGTCCGCCCGCAGCCTTGGCGCCAGCCGGTTGCGCAGCATGTGGGATGTGGTGCTGCCCAGCGCCGTTCCCGAATTGCTGAACGGAATCCGCACAGCGCTGGCCCTGTCCTTCGTGCTGCTGGTGAGTTCCGAACTGATCGTCTCGCGCGAGGGGCTGGGCTATCTGATCGGCTTTCTGGGCTCGAACGGAACCTATGAATCCATGTTCGCGGTGGTGCTGACGGTGGCCTTCATCGGCTTTCTCGCCGATCAGCTTTTCGAGTCCTTCGTGCGGAGGATCCTCGCATGGCGGGACTGACCACGCCCTCCTTCGCCGCCCGCGCCGGACACCTCGCCCTGCGCTGGTCGCTGGTCGTCGCGCTCTTCGTTTCCTGGGAGCTGCTGACGCGCAGCCGCACCTTCACGCCCTTCATGCTGCCCTCGCCGCAAAGCGTGCTGGAGCGCATCTGGCGCGATGGAAGCAGCGGGGATCTCTTCATCAACATGGCGCTGACCATCTATCGCGCGTTGGCGGGCTTCCTCATCGCCGCCATGCTGGGCGTCAGCATCGGCCTTCTGATGGCGCGCAACGCGGGCCTGCGCTGGTTTCTCGATCCGGTGATCTCGGTTGGCTTTCCCATGCCCAAGATCACCTTTCTGCCGGTGATCGTGCTGTGGTTGGGCTTTTACGACACGGCCAAGATCAGCATGGTGGTGTTCGACGCCATCTTCCCGATCCTCACCGCGACCATCGCGGGGGTGCGCAGCGTGGAAAAGGAGCTGATCTGGTCGGCCCGCAATCTGGGCGCGCGCGAACGCGACCTCCTGTGGCAGATCCTGCTCCCCGCCGCCTCGCCGCAGATCCTCACCGGCTTGCAGGTCGCTCTGCCCATCGCGCTCATCGTCGCGGTGGTGGCGGAGATGATGATGGGAGGCTACGGCATGGGCGGCGCCATGATCCAGGCCTCCCGCATGGCCGATTCACGCGGCGTCTTCGCAGGCATCCTCGAGATCTCCATCGTCGGCTGGATCTTCGTGAAAGCCATGGTTATGCTGCGCGCGCGGCTGCTGTTCTGGCATGCGCAGAGGTAGGATTGCCCATGGCTAAAAACGACAAACTCGGCGAAGGGGCCGACGATACGGGATCTACAGGCGGCGACGGCTGGATTGACGAAGACGACGCCCCCGACCTGTCTTCGCCAGACTATCAAGCGAAAATCGCCGCCGCGATCACCTGCGCACCACCGGCGGCGGGCTCCAGCGGCCGTCCAGCGCCTCGGGCCGGGGCGCGTAGAGGCGCAGGGTCATGCTGATGGGGCCGCGCGCGGGGGCGGGCAGCCAGTTGGCGCGCTGCTGCGGGCCGGGATCGTCGCTCTGGACGGAAATGTCGAGGGAGCCATCGGCGTTGAAGACCAGCGGATCGCGGTCGCCCAGCGCGTAGCGGTTGAGGGAATTGGCGACGGGGAAGCCTTCGGCGTCATACATGGTCAGGGACCAGAAGGCGTCGGCGGGGGGCAGCTCGCCCTTCCTGAAACTGACCACATAGCGGTTCTCGCCCATCACGGGCTTGCCCTCGGAATCCTGCAAATTCAGCGGATAGACGGCGTCCTGCGGCTGGTTGGCGCCAAGGCCGCGCTGGGCGACGACGGCGCGTTCGAAATAGTCGTCGCCATAGACGCCCAGCGACGTGTTGATCTGCCAGCCATTGACCATCTTGCCGATGGAGCCGCCGCGCTCGTTCATCAGCCTCAACCCATTCGCCGCGCCCTCTTCCACAGCGGCGCGGATGGTTGGATCAAGCGAGGCGAGATCGAAGGGCTTGCCCCGCTCGACGCCGATCCGCTCCAGACGGCTCAGTTGCGACCAATCCGTGATCTGCGGTGGATTTTCAGCCAGCAGGTCCGCGCCCCTGCGGAAGAATTCTTCGGGCTTCATGGCGTCGACCTGCGTCTTGGGCGCCGTCGTCATGTCGAGCGCGGGATTGATCGTGACGGCGGGCGCCACGGGCGGCTTGCCCCAATCCACGAGGCGCGTCAGCTTGTAACCCGACTGAACCTGACGCACGGCCGCATAGTCGGACGGCCCATTGGTCTGGGTGCGCCCGATGATCCACACACGGGGCGTCGGCGCCGCGATGGCCTGCACCCCCTCCGGCAACGCGCCGCTCCAGCCGGGCGGCGTCACCGCGAAATTCCCGGCCCCATCGCCGCTGGTGCGCGAACCGGGCGCGGCGAACACATTCGACCACATGTCCAGCATGGGCATGAGATAATAGCGGCCCTTCATCTCGGGCAGGCTGAGGATCACCGGACCCTGCGTCAGATCCAGCCAGGCGGAGGAATAAAGCGTGTCGAAATTGGGCCGCACCACCGTACGGAACGAGGCATCGGGATAGGCGGCCATGTGGGAGAAGGCGTTGGCGGGGCCAAAGCCGGGAACTTGCCCGGGCGGCATATTGGTGGTGATGCGGCGCGTCAGGTCCATGGTCACCAGCGGATAAAAATATTGATAAGCCTCCGCCGCGATCTGCCGCGCCTCGCTGGCCTGCGTGGTGGTGGGCGCGGCGGCTTTGACGGGAAGCGTCGAACTGAGCATGGCGGCGCAGAGCGCCAGGGAGATCCGGAACGTCGTCATATGCAGATCCTCCAGAGCGCGCAGAACCGAAAGATGGCGGAGCATCACGCCTCCTCATGCTATGGTCGTGACAATTGAACGCGGACCAAAGGCCGACCACGGTCGAGATGGCGCGGCCTGGCGCCAAGTCAACTGGCCGTCAGGGCGCCCTTCCTCGCAGGCGCAACATGGCGTAAGGGAGCCGGGCCCCGCCCTTTCGCCCAAGGCCCAACCCGCTCATGATCCGCCTCGACAACATTTCCAAGCAGAACGGCCATCAGATTCTCTTCATCGAGGCCTCCGCCGCCCTTCAGCGGGGCGAGAAGATCGGTCTCGTCGGCCCCAACGGCTCGGGCAAGACCACACTGTTCCGCATGATCACCGGCGAGGAGCTGCCGGATGAGGGTCAGGTGGGCGTCGATCGGGGCGTCACCATCGGCTATTTCAGCCAGGATGTCGGTGAAATGTCCGGCCGCAGCGCCGCCGCCGAGGTGATGGACGGCGCAGGCCCGGTGAGCGAAGTCGCCGCGCGCCTGCGCGAGCTGGAGGCCGCCATGGGCGACCCCGACCAGGCCGACAATATGGACGAGATCATCGAGCTTTATGGCGAGGCGCAGGGGCGCTTCGAGGAGCTGGGCGGCTATGCGCTGGAAGGCCGCGCCCGCGAGGTGCTGGCGGGCCTGAGCTTCACCGAAGAGATGATGGACGGCGACGTGGGCGCGCTTTCGGGCGGCTGGAAGATGCGCGTGGCCCTCGCCCGCATCCTGCTCATGCGCCCGGACTGCATGCTGCTCGACGAGCCGAGCAACCATCTGGATCTGGAAAGCCTGATCTGGCTGGAAGACTTCTTGCGCGGCTACGAGGGCGCCCTGCTCATGACCTCCCATGATCGCGCCTTCATGAACCGCATCGTCACCAAAGTGGTGGAGATCGACGGCGGCTCGCTCAATTCCTATTCGGGCGATTATGAATTCTATGAGGCCCAGCGCGCGCAGAACGAGAAGCAGCAGCTGGCGCAATTCGAGCGCCAGCAGGCCATGCTCGCCAAGGAGATCAAGTTCATCGAGCGCTTCAAGGCGCGCGCCTCCCATGCGGCGCAAGTCCAAAGCCGCGTGAAAAAACTCGACAAGATCGAGCGCGTGGAGCCGCCCAAGCGCCGCCAGTCCGTGACCTTCGAATTCCCGCCAGCGCCCCGCTCCGGCGAGGATGTGGTCACGCTGAAGAACGTCAACAAGAGCTATGGCGACCGCGTGATCTATGAAGGGCTCGACTTTCTGGTGCGCCGCAAGGAGCGCTGGTGCGTGATGGGGGTCAATGGCGCGGGCAAGTCCACCTTGTTGAAACTGGTGGTTGGCGCGACCGGTCCCGACACCGGCGCAGTGACCATGGGCGGCACGGTGAAGATGGGCTATTTCGCCCAGCACGCCATGGAAGTGCTGGACGGCGAACTCAGCGTGTTCCAGCAGCTGGAGGCGACCTTCCCGCAGGCGGGTCAGGGCTCGCTGCGCGCGCTCGCGGGTTGCTTCGGTTTTTCGGGCGACGACATCGAGAAGAAATGCCGCGTGCTGTCGGGGGGCGAAAAGGCGCGGCTGGTGATGGCGCAGCTGCTCTATGATCCGCCAAACTTCCTCGTGCTCGACGAGCCCACCAACCATCTGGATCTCGCCACGAAAGAGATGCTGGTCGAGGCGCTTTCGCAATATGAGGGCGCCATGCTCTTCGTGTCCCATGACCGCCACTTCCTCGCCGCGCTCTCCAACCGCGTGCTGGAACTGACCCCCGACGGCATCCACAAATATGGCGGCGGCTATACGGAATATGTGGCGCGCACTGGCCAGGAAGCGCCGGGGTTGCGGCGGTAGACTAGCCGCCGCCTTGTCCCTGAATGCCCTCATGGATCGTCAGCGACGCGCCGGCCACCCCGCCTGCGTCATAGGCCGTTGGCGACACCATGCGGGTGGGGCGGCGTACTTGTCGCAACTCCAGCCCCAGCTTCGCCATTTCAGTCTCCACCACGGCGCTTTTCAACACGACGAGATCGCGGCGGCCCAGATTGCGCGCCGCGTCCCGCGCATCTTTCATGTCCGTCAGCTTGCGCGCGATGGACATGACCATGCCCAGCGTGAACGAGCCATGGGCCACATGCCGCTCCTGATGGCGAAAGCGCTGATAGGCGTGGGTGGTCTTGTAGCGGCCGAGTTCCGCGCGCACCGAATTGTCGATCAGTTCGGCGAGATAAAGCGCCACTTCCGCATCTGACGGCAGGCCGAAAAAGACATAGCGCGCTTCACCCTCGGGATTCTTCTCGCGCCATACGCGACAATCGCAAAAGCGCCCGATGGCGCCCACGCAATAGTCGAGAGGAATGCGATTCTTGCGGCGGGTCTCGAAGACGCGGCGTTCGCAGGCGGACTCGCGCAGCTCCACGTCGCTCAAGGTGAGGTCGTAGCGATCCAGCAATTCGGCGACCTTGGCGGCGGCCATCATGGCCTCGGCCTCGGTGCAGCCATTGTCCATGGTCTTGGCGCGCAGGGCCTGGATACGCAGCTTGAGCTTGTCCAGGGCGGCGGGGTCAGTCACGATCAGATCCTTCAGGCGACGTCGCCTCGCTACCGCATCTAGGATGTATCGCCGATGCAAGGCAAGACGCCGCCACAGGCGTTCGGCGCAAGCTCGTCCGTCGCCTTTCGGCGGAGATTGATTTTCTGCGCCAGGTTCGATCTATTCTCCCTCAAGCGACCGCAACGAACGGTCCCGGTTGGGGGAAATATGACACAGGACGGTTTTCTGGTCGGCGCCGCGCCTGCGGCCGCATATCCCCATTTTCATGATCGGCGCCGAACGCGGCTTTGACCCAAGACGGCGTGGACGTCCTGTCCAAAATAAACCAAGGGAGCATCATATGCGTTTAGGACACTTTCTGACGGGAGCTGCGGCCGCAGCCGCCATGCTCGCCTCCACCCTGGCGGCCAGCGCGGAGCCTCTGAAGATCCGTCTGGCCTGGATCATTCCAGCCGCCAATATCGGACCGATCCTCTTCGCCAAGCCGGGCCTCGCCAAAAATCTGGGCAAGACCTATGTGCTGGAGCCGGTGCGCTTCCAGGGCACGCCGCCGATGATCACTGCGCTGGCGGTGAACGAGATCGACGTGGGGCTTCTGGGCTTCACCACCATGGGGCTGGCGATCCAGAACGCAGGCATGGACGATCTGCGCATCTTCGCCAATGAATTCGCGGACGGCGCGCATGATCATCACAGCAACGAATTCATGGTGCGCGCCGACAGCGGCATCAAGAGCGTGGCCGATCTCAAGGGCAAGGTGCTGGCCACCAATGCTGCGGGCAGCGCGGTGGACGTGGCCATGCGCGCCATGCTGAACAAGGCGGGCCTTGTGGACAAGCGCGATTACACCGTCGTGGAGGCGGGCTTCGGCGCCATGAAGGCCATGCTGCTGGAAAAGAAGGTGGATCTGATCCCCGCCGCGCCGCCCTTCCACAATGATGCGGAACTGCGCAAGAACGCCGCCGTGCTCTTCACCCAGAAAGACGCCATGGGACCGTCAGCGCTGGGCGTCTGGGTGGCCCATGCGGACTTCCTGAAGAAGAACCGCGCCGCGATGGTCGATTTTCTGACCGACGCCATGGTCGCCACCCGCTGGTATCTGGATCCGAAGAATCAGGAAGAAGCGGTGAAGATCGCCTCTGACTTCGCCAAGGCCCCGCCCGCGCTCTTCGCCGGCTGGCTTTACACGCAGAAGGATTATTACCGCGATCCCGACCTCAAACTCGACATCCCCGCCTTTCAGGCCAACATGGACCTGCAACGGGAGCTGGGTTTCCTGAAGGACAAGATCGAGATCGGCAAATATGTCGATTCAAGCCTGATCGAAGAGGCGGCCAAGCGTTTGCAGTAATCAAGACCGCGCCAGCGGGCCCAATGCTCCGCTGGCGCAATTACAAAGGCCGCGGCTCAGTCCTTGGCGCGCTCGACATAGGAGCCGTCTTCGGTCTGAACGACGACGCGGGTGCCGACCGAAATGTGGGGCGGGACCATGGTGCGGGCGCCGTTTGACAGGATCGCGGGCTTGAAGGAGGACGAGGCCGTCTGGCCCTTCATGGCGGGCTCGGTCTCGACGACTTCAAGGGTGACGCGCGCGGGCAGCTGCACGCCCACGGCCACGCCGTTGAAGATGCTCAGGATGATCTTCTGGCCTTCCTGCAGGAACACCTTCTGCGAGCCGATCACGTCGTCCGGCACGTTCAACTGATCGTAGTTTTCGGCGTTCATGAAGTGGTTGCCGTCGCCATCCGAGTAGAGATAGCTGTATTCGGTGTCTTCCACGAAGGCGCGCTCGACCTGTTCGGTGGTCTTGTAGCGCACGCTGGTCTTCACGCCATCCGACAGGCGGCGCATGTCGATCTGGGTCGTGGGCGTGCCCTTGCCGGGGTGAAAGCTCTCGGCGGAGAGCACGGCGTAAAGCTGGCCATCCTCGTGCTCGATGATGTTGCCCTTGCGAACCGAACTGGCGATGACTTTCACGGCGGTATCCTTGGTTGATGGCAGGCCTTGCGCAGCCTATTGAGGGCGTTCTTGAGCGGCCTGTACCATAATTCTCTCGGCGAAGCGCCATCCCTATGGCAAAGCACGGCACGAATGACAACACCCCCCGCCCCCTCTTCCTGGTGGACGCCCCATGTCCATGCCGACCGCAGGCCCTTTCTGCGGGCGCGGGCGCGCATGTTTGCGGCTTGGCGCGAGGGTTTCGAGGCGCTGGACTTCACCGAAGTGGACACCGCCGCCTTGCAGGTCTCGCCCGGCAACGAGGCCCATATCGGCGCCTTCGCCACCAGTTTGACCGGACCAGGCGGGCAGGCGCGCAGGCTGTTTCTGCACACATCGCCCGAATTCGCCTGCAAGAAACTTCTGGCGGCGGGAGAGGAGCGGATCTTCACCTTCGCCCATGCCTTCCGCAATGGCGAGCGCGGGCCGCTGCACCATCCCGAATTCACCCTGCTGGAATGGTATCGGGTCGGCGAGAGCTATGAGGCGCTGATCGAAGATTGCAGCCGCATTCTCGCCGCAGCCGCAACTGCGGCGGGAGTGACCACCCTGCGCTACCGCGACCGGCTGGCGGACCCATACGCATCGCCAGAACGCCTGACCGTGGCTGACGCTTTCCAGCGCCATGCGGGCGTCGATCTGCTGGCGACGCTGGATGGGCGGGGGGCGCCCGACCGGGACGCTCTGGCGGCTCAGGCTGCGCTGGCGGGCGTCACGCCTGCGCAGGACGACACATGGTCGGACCTGTTCAGCAAGCTGCTGGTGGCACATGTGGAGCATCGGCTGGGGCTGGGCCGCCCCACCGTGCTGATCGAATATCCCGCCTGCGAAGCGGCGCTGGCGCGGCCCTGCGCGCACGATCCGCGCGTGGCGGAGCGTTTCGAGCTCTACGCCTGTGGGATCGAACTCGCCAACGCCTTTGGCGAACTCACCGACCCCGCCGAACAGCGCCGCCGTTTCGAGATGGAGATGGACGAGCGCGCCCGCATCTATGGGCAAGACGAGCGCTATCCCCTGGACGAGGATTTTCTGGCGGCCCTCGCCCTCATGCCCGACGCCTGCGGCATAGCGCTGGGCGTGGACCGACTGGTCATGCTGGCCACCGGCGCTTCCCGCATTGATCAGGTGATCTGGACGCCGGTGGCGGAGATTTCGCTGTGAGCGGGTTGCACAGTCCGGGCGATCTGGCGGCGGCGGGCCTCGCCTCGCTCGACTCCGTGGCCGCGCTGGAAAAAGTAACCGCCCGCTACGCCATGTCGATCACCCCGGAGATCGCCGCCCTCATCGACCCGCTGGACCCCGCCGATCCGATCCGCCGCCAATTCATCCCCGATCCCGCCGAGCTGGACACCCGCCCGCAGGAGCGCGCCGACCCCATCGGCGATGGCGCCCATTCCCCGGTCGAGGGGATCGTGCATCGCTATCCCGACCGGGTGCTGTTGAAGCTGCTCCACGCCTGCCCGGTCTATTGCCGCTTCTGCTTCCGCCGCGAGACCGTGGGGCCGAGCGGGGCCGGGATGCTGTCGGGCGAGGCGCTGAACCGGGCGCTGGCCTATATCAGCGCGGACCCCGGCATCTGGGAGGTGATCCTCACCGGAGGCGATCCGCTGGCCCTCTCGCCCCGGCGCCTCGCGCAGGCCATGGAGGCGCTGGCCGCGATCTCCCATGTGAAGGTGGTGCGCCTGCATAGCCGCGTGCCCGCCGTGGATCCTGCGCGGATCACGCCAGAAATCGTCGCGGCCCTCAAGCGCTTCCCCCGCGCGGTCTATGTGGCGCTGCACGCCAACCATCCGCGCGAGCTGACCCCTGCGGCGCGAAGCGCCTGCGCGCGGCTGATCGAATCCGGCGTGGCCATGGTGAGCCAGACCGTGCTTTTGGCGGGTGTGAACGACGACGCTGGCGTGCTGGCCGACCTCATGCGCGCTTTCGTCGAGACGAGGATCAAGCCCTACTATCTCCACCATCCCGACCTCGCGCCCGGCACCTCGCATCTGCGGGTGCCGATCGCGCGCGGACAAGAGCTTGTGCGCGCCCTGCTGGGCCGGGTGTCCGGCCTCTGCCAACCCGCCTATGTGCTCGACATTCCCGGCGGCTTCGGCAAATCCCCGATTGGCCCGACCTATCTGACGCCAGAGGAGCAGGGCTGGCGGGTGGAGGATTTCCAGGGTGCAAGCCACGCTTACGACGATGTCTGACCGACGAAACGTAAGCTCTGGCCGCGAAATGGCCCGACTCAGCTAATATGGCGCACTGGTCCTGGAGCATCAGCCTTTGATTCGTTCGTTTCGCCTCCTTCTGTGCGCCCTCACGCTTGCGCTGGGCGCCTCCCTCTCCTTCGCGCAGGCGCCCGCTCCCGTCTCGGTCGCGGCGCAAAAACTCGACGGCGTGCGCGCCAGCGTGGAACAGATCGAGCAGGCGCTTGGCCGCCGCGAGCTGGGCGACGCCGCTCTGCTGGATTTGCGCGCCAGCATCGAGCCGCTGAACGTCGCCCTGAAGGCCGCGCTGGAAGACCTGACCCCCAGGCAGGACGCCGCCCGCGTGCAGCTGGAGCAGCTCGGCCCCAAGCCGGACGACAAGGCGCCCCCGGAGGCGCCTGCGGTGGCCGCCGAACGCGAGGGCCTGCAAAAGCAGTTCGAAGACGCCGACGCCGCCGTCAAGCGGGCGAAACTGCTCTCGGTGCGCCTCGATCAGGCCTCCGGAACCATCCTTTCCCTGCGGCGCGATCTGTTCACGCGCGCCCTGTTGGCGCGCAGCTACAGCATTTTGAGCCCCAATCTCTGGAGCTCCATCTGGCGCGAGACGCCAGCCGATTTCAGGGCGCTCGGCATGGTCGCCAGCGACTCGTGGAGCGCTGCGGCGGCGCGGCTGGAGGGCCTGGCCATCCTCGGCTTGCTCACCGGCACGCTGGCCATAGCGGTCGCTTACGCAGCCGTGCTGAGATTGCAGCGCCGCGTGGTGCGCCGCGATCCTTCAAGGCAGGACGTGGACGCCTTTTCGAAGGCGCTGGGCGCGGTTTGGGTGGCCATCTCGGTCGCCTCCACCCCCATGATCGCCATGGCCGCCATGATGGGCCTTTGGCGTGGGCTTGGCCTGTTCAACATGCGGCTCGATCCGCTGGTCGCCAGCCTGACGGACGGCGTGGCGCGGGTGGCGATCACGGCGGGCGTCGCGCGCGGCTTGCTGGCGCCAGACCTTCCCAATTGGCGATTGCTGGATCTTGGCGACCGAACCGTGGACCGATTGGCCCGGCTGGCGCTCTCCGTCGCCCTTTTCGTGTCGGCCGCCAAAGCGATGGAGGCGGTGATCGAGGTGATCGGCGCGAGCCTCGCCCTTTCAGTGGCGCTGCGCGGCCTCTCGGGCCTTATCGTGGCGTGCATGCTCGCCATTGGCTTGCAGGGCGTCGCTCCGCAGCCGGATGCGGAGGAAGCATGCCTTGGGCCGAAGCTGAGCCCGCGGCGCGACTGGTATGGGCCGATGCGCCTCGCCGTCTGGGCCTGCGTGACCGCCATCATCGTCGCCACGCTGATCGGCTATGTGTCCTTTGGCGCCTTTCTGGTCGATCAGGTGGTCTGGGCGAGTTTCATCGGCAGCGGCCTTTATCTGCTGCTGGAGCTGACGCGCGAGGCCATCGCGCAGGGCATGCAGCCGCACGCGCGCGTCGGCCGCAACCTCATGGCGAGCCTTGGGCTGCGGCGCGAATCGCTCGACCAATGCGCGGTTTTGCTGGCGGGCGCGGCGCAGCTGGGGCTGATCACAGCGGCCGCCATGCTGGCGCTGGCGCCGTGGGGCATCGAATCCGACGACATGTTCTCCAGCATCCGCGCGGCCTTCTTCGGCTTTCGCGTGGGAGATGTGACGATCTCGCTTTCGGGCATCATCGTCTCGGTCCTGCTGTTCGCCATCGGTTTCGCGCTCACGCGCGGCTTCCAGCACTGGCTGGAATCGACCCTGCTGCCGCGCACCCAGCTGGACGCTGGCCTGCGCAACTCCATCCGCACCAGCGTCGGCTATATCGGCTTCGTCATCGCCGCCGCCGTGGGCCTCGGCTATATGGGGCTGAGCTTCGACAAGCTGGCCATCGTCGCGGGCGCCCTGTCGGTGGGCATCGGCTTTGGTCTGCAATCCATCGTCAACAATTTCGTCTCCGGGCTCATCCTGCTCTGGGAGCGGGCGATCAGGGTGGGCGACTGGGTCGTGCTGGGCGAGGAGCAGGGCTATGTGCGGCGCATCAATGTGCGCTCCACCGAAATCGAAACCTTCGACCGCGCCACCATGATCGTGCCCAACTCCAACCTCGTCACCGGCGTGGTGAAGAACTGGGTGCGCGGCGACAAGACCGGCCGCATCAAGATCCCCATCGCCGTCCAGATGAGCGCCGACCCCGAAATCGTCCGCGACACGCTCATCGCCTGCGCCAAGGCTCATGAGCTGGCGCTGCGCATTCCCGCCCCCATCGTGTCTTTCGTGGGCATGACCGAGACGCTGCTGAAATTCGAGCTGATGTGCTTCGTGGCGGATGTCGAAACCTCCGGCCGGGTGAAGAGCGATTTGCATTTCGACATCTTCAGGCGCTTCAAGGCGGCGGGTCTGGAATTCACCCCGCCCGCAGCATCCCCCACCATCGCCATCGCAGGGCTGGAGCGGCTCGAAGCCGCGCTCCGCATCCTGCCCACCGCAAAATCCTGACCCTCACAGAAACGAGACCATGCGCAACCTTCCCGTCCGACTGACCGCCCTGGCCGCCGTCCTGAGCCTCGCCGCCTGCGCGCAAAAGCCTCTCGAAATCCCCACCGGCCAGCCGACGTTCTACCTCTCCATGGCCTCGCGCGAGGCGAAGGTGGATACGGCGGCGGCGCGCGATCTGATTTCCATCTACCGCCGCAACAACGGGCTCTCGATGGTTTCGCTGGATCCGATCCTGCTGGCGGAGGCGCAGAAACAGGCGGACGCGATGGCCGCCGCCGATTCCATGAGCCATGAAGTGCGCGGCACATTGCGCGTGCGGCTGGATGGAGCCGGTCTGGAACATTCCACAGCGGTGGAGAATATCTCGGCGGGCTACCACACGCTCGCCGACGCCATCTCCGGCTGGCGCAATTCGCCCCACCACAACGAGAACCTGCTGAACGAAAAAATGCGCCGCATGGGCATCGCCAGCGCCTATGCGCCGGGCACCAAGTACAAGGTGTTCTGGGCCTTGGTGATGAGCGATTGACGCGCCCCGCCCAGCCTTCGCAGGCTGGCGATGCTTGACATGGCCAACATGTCTCCGAACAGGTGTCGGGAGCGACTTCACACAAGCCCAGGCCCGGCCATGACCACGAACCGATTTCTGCACCGCCACCGCTTGTTGCGCCATATTCTGGGGCGCCAGCGCCTCGTGGGCTGCGTCGCGCTGGGCCTGCTGACGCTGGTCTTGCTGCCAGCGTCATGGCGCGTGGAGACGCAGCTTTTGACCGCCTGGAACCTCGGCGTGGCGCTCTATATCGCCAGCTCGATGCGCGTGATGGTCATGGCGGATCCGACCAAGATGCGCCGCCTCGCCCAGCTGACCGACGAGAGCCGCTTCGTGGTGCTGACCTTGGCCATTCTGGCGGCGGTGGCGAGCATTGTGGCCATCGTCGCGCAACTGGCGCAGGTGAAGGATATGGCGGGGACCATGAAGGCCCTGCATCTGGGCCTGGCGGGCTTGACCATCCTCAGCTCCTGGACCTTCATCCACCTCATCTTCGCCCAGCATTACGCCCATGAGTTTTTTATCGAGCGCGCAGCTCAACCCACGGCGCCCGAGGCCATGCGCGGCGGCATCGCCTTTCCCGATACGCAAAGCCCCGACTTTCTGGACTTCCTGTATTTTTCCTTCGTGATCGGCGTGGCGTCCCAGACGGCGGACGTGACCATCTGCTCGCGCCCCATGCGCCGCGTGGCGCTGATCCACTGCGTGTTGTCGTTTTTCTTCAACACGACCTTGCTGGCCCTGACGATCAATATCGCGGCGGGGTTGATTTGAGGCTCAGGCCCCAAACCGCTTCTCGATATACTCCGTCACCAGCGCCTTGAATTCGCTGGCGATCCCCGCCCCCCGCAAAGTCATCGCCTTCTGGCCGTCGATGAAGACCGGGGCCGCCGGGGTTTCGCCGGTGCCGGGCAGGGAAATGCCGATGTCGGCGTGTTTGGATTCGCCCGGGCCGTTCACGATGCAGCCCATGACCGCCACATTCAGCGCCTCGACGCCGGGATAGCGGGTCTTCCAGCCCGGCATTTCGTCGCGGATATAGTCCTGAATGTCGCGGGCCAGTTCCTGGAACACCGTCGAAGTCGTGCGCCCGCAGCCGGGGCATGCCGCCACCAGCGGCACGAAGGTGCGAAAGCCCATGGTCTGCAACAGCTCCTGCGCCACGCGCACTTCAAGCGTGCGGTCGCCGCCGGGCTCGGGGGTCAGCGACACGCGGATCGTGTCGCCGATGCCTTCTTGCAGCAAAATGCCCATGGCCGCCGAGGAGGCCACGACCCCCTTGGAGCCCATGCCCGCTTCCGTCAGCCCCAGATGGATCGCGTAATCGGACCGCGAGGCCAGCATGCGGTAGACGGTGATCAGATCCTGCACCGCCGAGACCTTGGCCGACAGGATGATGCGGTCGCGCCCCAGCCCGATCTCCTCGGCCCGTTCCGCCGAGAGCAGCGCCGAGCGCACCATGGCCTCGCGGGTGACGGCCCGCGCTTCGATGGGCTGGGCCGAGCGGGCGTTCTCGTCCATCAGGGCGGTCAGCAGCTCCTGATCGAGCGAGCCCCAATTGGCGCCGATGCGCACCGCCTTGCCGTGCTGGATCGCCAGCTCGACGATGGCGCCGAATTGCCGATCCTTCTTGTCCTTGAAGCCCACATTGCCCGGATTGATCCGGTATTTCGCCAAAGCTTCGGCGCAGGCGGGATGGGCGGCCAGCAGCTTGTGGCCGATATAGTGGAAGTCGCCCACCAGCGGCACGCCGACGCCAAGCTTGGCCAGCTTGTCGCGGATATGGGGTACGGCGGCGGCGGCCTCGTCCCGATCAACCGTGAGTCGCACCAGTTCGGAGCCCGCGCGCGCCAGAGCCGCGACCTGCTGGACCGTTCCCTCGATGTCGGCGGTGTCCGTATTGGTCATGGACTGCACGACCACGGGCGCGCCGCCGCCCACCATTACGGCGCAGGCGCCATCGCCCACCCGGACCTGAACCGTGCGATGCCGGGGCGCGGGGCCGCTCTGGATATCGCTGCGCTGGTCGAGGGGCATGGTTCGTCTCTCCAATGATGTCAGGTCAGTTTGCAACGGGCGCAAAGCCCCGCCAGTTCGATCACCTGGGCGCGGGGCATGAAGCCCGCGCTCTGCGCGACGCCCCGCAGGCTTTCGGCGGCGGCGCTCGAGGTCGCCTCCGTCACCGCGCCGCAGGCGTCGCAGATCAGGAAGATCGCGGGTTCGTGGGCGCCGTGGCCGTGTTCGCAGGCCATGAAGGCGTTGCGGGAGGCGAGCCGGTGCACCAGCCCCTTCTCGACCAGAAAATCCAGCGCCCTATAGACCGAGATCGGCGCAGGGCGCTTGCCCGTGCCCGCCGCCAGCCGGTCGATCATGTCATAGGCGCCCAAGGGGCTGCCCGCCGCGCAGAGCTCATCGAGCACCCGGCGCCGTGCGGGCGTGAGGTCGACCCCCTGACCATCGGCGCGGGCCGGATCATGGGCGCAATGAGAGTGATCCCGGTGGCTGGCGGCCGGGTTCAGGTTCGTGGAGGAGGGGCGAAGCGGTTTCACGCGCTCAGTATAGGGCGCCATCGCGCCGGGATCGACTCCGGCTTTGCGGGTAGGCGCCGCGTGACAAGCGCCCCGCCACCGCATAGAACCGGCTGAACAGGAGAGGAAACATGGCCGAAGGCAAAATGGAACTCAGCATCGCGCTGTCCGACAACGAGCGGACCCGGCCCATCATCGACGGAATCGTGCAGCCGCAGGGCATGCGCCTGCATACGACCGTGGTGCACCCTTCCGAAATGTTCTGGCGGCAGCTGAAATACGCCGACTTCGACGTGTCGGAAATGTCGGTCTCCTCGCTGCTGATCGCAGCCTCGAAGGGCGACTACACCTGGGCGGCGATTCCGGTCTTCACATTCCGCATGTTCTTCCACACCCGCATCCTCGTGCGCGCCGACCGGGGCATCAAGTCTCCGCAGGATCTGCGCGGCAAGCGTGTGGCGGTGCCCGAATATCAGCAGACCTCGGCCATCTGGTCGCGCGGCATCCTGCAACATGAATTCGGCGTCGCGGCCCGCGACGTCGAATGGTTCATGGAGCGGACCCCGGACATGAGCCACGGCGGCTCCACCGGCTTCACGCCGCCCGAAGGCGTGCGCCTGAACCGCATTCCGCCCACCACGAACATTGGCGAAATGCTGGTGAAGGGGGAGTTGGACGCCACCCTGCTCTATCTCACCAACACCAATCTCGTGGACCGCAGCAGCATCGACATCACCCGCGAGCCGCACATTCAATATCTGTTCCCCGACCCCATCGCCGAGGGCCAACGCTTCTATGGCAAGACGGGCGTCTACCCGATCAACCACACTTTGGTGGTGCGCCGCGAGCTGCTGGAAAAGCACCCCTGGATCGCCCTCAACCTCTATTCCGCCTTCCTCAACGCCAAGAACGACGTGACCCGCCGCGCAAGGGCGGCCATGGCGCCCTGGCTGGAAGTGGGCGCGCTGGGCGATCAGGCCGAAAAAGGCTTCAACGCCGATCCCCTCGCCTATGGCGTGAAGGCCGCGCGGCCGGTGCTGGAGACGGTCGCGCAATATCTGCAGGAGCAAGGCCTCACCGACCGGCGCGTCGGCCTCGAGGAGGTCTTCGCCAAAACCACGCTCGACGTCTGACCCGGAGAACCGCCATGAAAAAGCTTGCAGCCCTCTCGCTCTGCGCTCTGTTCGGCGGGCAGGCGCTCGCGCAGGAGCGCGTGTGGCGACACGGCGTCATCGAGCCCAAAGCGGATGCGGGGCTCATCATGGCCGGGCTGCAAGGGGGCTTTCCGGAAAAGTTCGGACTGAAGGTGGAAATCCTCAACCTCAAATCCGACGTTCTCGGCCTGAAGGCCCTGCTGGCGGGCGAACTTGACAGTTATGAGGGCGGGCCTGCGGGCGCGATCACCGCCGATTCGCGCGGCGTCGACGTCAAGGTCATCGGCTGCGCCTGGCCGCGCATTCCCCATGGGCTCTTCGTGCGGGCCGACATCACCGACATCGCCCAGCTCAAGGGCAAGGCCATCGCCATCTCCGCCCCCAACGCCTTCCCGGACCTTCTCGCCCGCGCGGCGCTGAAAAAGGCGGGCGTGTCGCCGGACGATGTGACCTTCGCCAATCTTGGCAGCGATTCGGATCGCTTCAAGGCGCTGATGGCCAATGTGGTGCAGGCCTCGGTCTCCTCGGGCGAGTTTCTCGCCGTGGCGCCGCCCGATGTGAAGCTGCTCTTCGCCGGGCGCGACCTCATGCCCCAATTCCTGCGCAATTGCGTCATGACCTCGGGCAAGACCATCGCATCGAAACGCGACGACGCCGTGCGCTTCATGGCCGCCGAAATCGCGGGCTCGCGCTGGGCTGTGACCCACAAGGACGAGGTGATGAAGATCACCCGCGACGCCGCAGGCATCAAGGCGGACGACCCGCGCCCCGAATTCGTCTTCACGGAATCCCTGAAATACGGCGATTTCGATCCCGAGATGAATGTGGCGAAGGACAAGCTCGCCTGGCTGCAAAACCTTCTCGTGGAGACCGCCGACGTCACCAAACCGGTGGACATCGCCAAGACCTACGACGAGACGATCCGCAAGGATGCGGCGGTCCTGGCGGATAAGATCGAATAGCCTCGCCCGTCACGGCCGCCCGAACCCCGCCGCATCGAACACAGCGCGGCAGGGCTCCTGCGCCAGGAAGGCCAGAAAGTCACGCGCGGCGGGCGCCGCCTCGCGCCCAAGGGCGACCGCGTAGCTTGTGGTCAACTGGACCCCTTCCGGCAGCCAGGCGCCGATCTCGACCCCCTCCACAGCGACGATCTCGGTGGATTGGGTGAGGCCGAAGGGGGCGCGGCCCTCCGCCACTTCCTTCATGACATTATAGCCGCCCACGCGCAGCACCGTGCGGTCGGCCAGTTCCGCGATCAGCCCCAGCCGCTCCAGAACCTTGTGCAAATGATTGCCCGCAGTGCCCCCGCCTGCGGGATCGCCGCGCACGATGACGGGCGCCGCGCGCAATGTGCGCACGAAGGCCTCCAGCGTCGCAATATCCGGCGCGGCTTCGCCGCATCGCACCCCCAGCGCCACCCGCGAGACGCCCACCACCACGGGCTCGCCCACCAGCCCGCGCGCCGCCAGCTCCTGAAGCGACTCCAACGAAGCGGCGAGCACATCGGCCCTCTCGCCCGCGCCCAGACGCCTCACAATGGCGCCCGATGTGTCGAACAGCGCCTGCGCGCCGCCTCCCGTGCCGGCATGGAAAAGCCTGGCGCAATGGGTGATCGCCTGACGCACGGCGCTGGCGCACAAGATGCGCAGGCATGCGCCGTTCACATTTGCGTCATCGCGCGCCCCAATGATGGTTTCGTCAGCCATATGCCCTCCCCATTCTATTCGCGGCGAAACATAGAGCATCTGACGCCCCGGGACGAGCGGTGGGCGCAGCCGCATGGCGCAGGCTCGGCCATCCTAGTCGCCGCACCGCGCAAAAGTCATTTGCGGAACCGGCGCTTGCTCCCCCACCGCCAATCGTCGTATTCACTGAGGGAAGATTTGATTGGGGGCATGGAACCATCGCGACGCAGTGCGCGGTGATGGTGGAGGCCCACATACGGGGGGAGCTGTCGCATGATCAGTGAAGGTAGGCGTGACTATTACGCTGGCGGACTGATGATCCTCATCGGCAGCGGCGCTGCTGTCATTGGATCGACCTATAAGGTCGGGGGCCTCACACAAATGGGACCGGGGTTCTTCCCTGTGTGCCTTGGCGTCCTGATCGTGATCATGGGCGTGCTGATCATGCTCGCGGCCCGGGCGGGCGCGAAGGGCGGCCCCGACATCATGGACGCCCATCATGCGCTCCCCTCCCACCCCGACTGGCGCGGCTGGGGCTGCATCATCGGCAGCGTCTTCGCCTTCCTCGTTCTGTCGGACTATGCGGGACTGGCGCCGGCCACCTTCTTCTGCGTCTTCATCGCGGCCAGCGGCGACAATGACAGTCATGTGAAAGCGTCCGCGCTTCTGGCGGCCGGCATCACCGTCTTCGCCATCCTGCTTTTTTCTTTCGTTCTGCATGTGCAGATTCCAGTTCTGAAGGGCCTGTAACATGGACACTGGCATTGGCGGCCTCATGCATGGCTTCAGCATCGCGCTGGAGCCGCATAATCTTCTGTGGTGCTTCGTCGGCGTCATGGTCGGCAATCTCGTCGGCGTGCTGCCCGGCATGGGCGTGCTGTCGGCGATTTCGATCCTGCTGCCGCTGACCTTCGGCATGAAGCCGGTCGCGGCGGTGCTGATGCTGTCGGGCATCTACTACGGCGCGCAATATGGCGGCGCCATTTGCTCGATCCTGCTCAACCTGCCCTGTCACCCCCCCCATGCGGTGACCTGTCTCGACGGCTTCCCCATGACCAAACAGGGCCGCGGCGGCGTGGCGCTGGGCATCACCATGATGGGGTCGATGTTCGGGGCGGCCTTCGGCATCCTGCAAATGATCTTCTTCGCGCCCTATGTGGCGAAGGTCGCCTTCCAGTTCGGCGCCCCGGAGATCTGCGCGCTGATGCTGCTGGGCCTGTTGGCGGGCTCGACCCTCGCCAAGGGATCGCCCCTCAAGGGCGTGGCCATGACCATGCTGGGCCTGCTGCTGGGCATCATGGGCACGGACGTGAACACGGGCGTCGAGCGTTTCACCTTCGGCATCGTGGATCTGTCCGACGGCCTCGAACTGGTGGCCCTGTCGCTCGGCCTCTTCGGCATTGCGGAGTTCTTGCGCTCGGTGAACAACACCGCGCCCCTGAATCTCACCTATACGAAGATCAAGGTCGCGGACATGATGCCCACCAGGGACGACATGAAGCGCTCCGCCATGCCCATCCTGCGCGGCACGGTGATCGGCAGTCTTTGCTCGTGCATTCCAGGCACGGGACCGACCATCGCCTCCTTCGTCGCCTACGCCACCGAAAAGAAGGTGTCGAAGACGCCGGAACGCTTCGGCCATGGCGCGATCGAGGGCGTGGCGGCTCCCGAGGCCTCGACCCATTCGTCCGTGCAGGGCGACTTCATCCCCACCATGAGCCTTGGCATTCCAGGCGACGCGGTGATGGCCCTGCTGCTGGGCGCATTGATCATCCACGGCATCACGCCCGGCCCGCGCCTGATCGTCGAACATCCCGATATCTTCTGGGGCCTGATCGCCAGCTTCTGGGTGGGCAACCTGATCCTCGTCATCCTGAATGTGCCGATGATCGGCATCTGGGTGAAGCTGTTGATGATCCCCTACAAATATCTTTATCCCAGCGCGCTGTTCTTCATCTGCATCGGCGTCTTCGCCGCCCGCAACTCGCTCTTCGACGTGGGCGCCACGCTGGCGCTCGGCATCTTCGGCTATCTGCTGGTGCTTCTGAAATTCGAACCCGCGCCCATCCTGCTCGGCTTCGTGCTCGGCCCGCGCTTTGAGGAAAACTTCCGGCGCGCGCTGATCATCTCGCGCGGCGATCTGATGACCTTCGTGGAGCGCCCGATTTCGGCGGTGTTCCTGGGCTTCTGCCTGCTGCTCATCGGCGCCCAGCTCTATGTGCGCATCCGCAAGCCCAAATTCATCGACAAGCCCGCCATTGCGGGCCATGGGATCGAATAGGGTCGCCTTGAGAAGCGGATGAACTTTGCGGCGCGGGCGGGTCCCGCGCCGTTTTGTTTGGGAGGCGATCATCCCGCAAGCTTAGAAGCTCGCACATTTTTGAACCATTGAAGTCAATGAAATTTGTTATTAATATCATTTAAAATGTTTCTTTATCAGACACTCACATCAGGCAAAAATTCATCATTAGTCATCGAAAGGACAGACAGATCATGCTTTTAATCAACAACAATGGAGAAAATAATCTTATTTCATTAGAAAATGATGACAACTTGAATGGCGGCGTGAGCATCAGCGCCAACAACAACAAACTGAAAATTGGAGCTGGCTGCAAAGCGCACAATCTGAAAATTGATCTCGGTGAAAACTGCAACGTTTTGATCGGAGATAACTGCACTTTAGGTTGCTTAAATATTTGGGCGTCCAGAGATGCCGAAATAATCATCGGCTCCGATTCCAATTTCACCTGGATCGCCCAGATCTCCTGCCACGAGCCCAGCTCGATAATGATCGGGAGCAACTTTTTGTGCGCGACGGACGTGTTGATCACATCAAGCGACATGCATGGGATTTACGACCTCGAAACCGGCGAAAGAGTGAACCCTGCAAAAAACATCGTCATTAACGAATCAGTCTGGCTGGGAATTGGCGCGATCGTTTTGAAGGGGTCCAAGGTCGGCCATGACTCAATCATAGGCGCAAGATCAGTCGTGATGGGCGAAATTCCAAACAATTCCGTAGCTGTGGGCAACCCTGCCAGAGTGATCAAGCAAAATGTTTTCTGGAAACATACTCTGGATTGAATTCGCCAACGTTCACACTTGACCCCCGCTCATAAATGCAGGCCCCTGCGAAGCGACGAGCAGACGGAGACAGCATGGCCGGGGACGCGACAGCGCCGCAGAGCGAAGACTGGTTTGGCCATCCGCGTGGCCTGACTTTCCTTTTCGCCACCGAAATGTGGGAACGTTTCTCCTATTACGGCATGCGGGCGCTGCTGGTGCTCTACATGGTGGGCGACCTGCTGAAGCCGGAAAACGCCGCGCAGGTGCTGGGCCTTCCAGCGCTGCGGCAGGGATTGGAGACGATCTCCGGCCCGCTCGGCGCCCAGCCCTTCGCCTCGCAAATCTACGGGCTCTATTCGGGCTTCGTCTATCTGACGCCCATTCTGGGAGGCTGGCTCGCCGACCGCTGGCTGGGGCGTCGCCGCACGGTGGCCGTGGGGGCGGGGCTGATGGTGGCTGGCCATTTCCTGATGGCTTCGGAGCGCTTCTTCCTGCTGGCGCTGATTCTGCTGATTCTGGGCTCTGGCGCCTTCAAGCCCAACATCGTGACGCAGGTTGGCGCGCTCTACGGGACGCGGGACGAGCGGCGGGACCGGGCCTATTCGATCTTCTATGTGGGCATCAACATCGGCGCCTTCTTCTCGCCGCTGATCTGCGGAACCCTGGGCGAGACGGTGGGCTGGCACTATGGCTTCGCCAGCGCGGGGGTCGGCATGGCGGTGGGCCTCGCCATCTATCTGGTGGGCGGGAAGAACCTGCCCGCCGAACGGAAGACGCCTGAATCCGTGCAAGCGCCGCGGGAAGAAACGAGCCTGCGCAGCGCCCTGCTGGGCCTCGCTCTGCTCTTCGCGCCCTCGGCCCTGTTCTGGGCCGCCTATGAGCAACAGGGCAACACCATCGCCTTGTTCGCCCAGAGCGCGGACCGCTCCATCGGCTTCGGGGCCTGGAGCGTCGAGATTCCCGTGACCTGGTTTCAAGCTTTCAACCCGCTGATGATCTTCGCCTTCACGCCGCTGGTGGTGGGCCTGTGGGCGCGGCTGGCGCGGCGCGGACGCGAGCCATCCACCATCGCCAAGCTCTGGACCGGCTGCTTTGGCCTCAGCGCGGGCTATCTGGTGCTGGCTTTGGGCGCGGCGCTGACCGAGGGGACGCAGGCCAGCTGGCTCTGGCTGCTGGCCTATTTCGTGGTGATCACCTTCGCCGAACTCTATTTCTCGCCCATCGGCCTGTCGCTGGTCTCGCGCATGGCGCCGCGTTCCTCACGCTCGCTGGTCATGGGCCTGTGGCTCGCCTCCACCTTCATCGGCAATCTGTCGGCGGGCTGGCTGGGCGGCCTGTGGTCCCGCCTGCCGCACGCGACTTTCTTTCTGATCGTCGCGGGCGTGTCGGCTGCGGCGGGCTTGCTGCTGCTGGGCGCCCGCCGCAAGTTGAGCGCGCTCTTGCCTGCGTGAGCCTACCGCTCGCCCGATTGCTGGTTATGCACCTGATCCTGCAACTGCTCGTTCTGGATCTCGCGGCCATCGAGCCCTTGCGAGTCCGGGCGGCGGCTCTTGTCGCGGTTGGACAGAACCTCGTTATCCCCGATCTTGTTTCCGGGAACTTCGGTCATGGCGCCGGAACCTGACCCCTTGTGATGGACGCCCTCGCCGAGTTTCTTGTGATTGGCATTGGCCATAATCGCCTCGCTCCTCGCCCGCCTGCCGGACGCCGAGGGTGAACGCAGCTGGGAAGGCATCGTTGCGTCGGGGATGGCTGAAAGGGGTACGCCTTGTCTCCGCCCCTCATTCAGGCGAAACTCTCTCCAACTGGCGCTGATCCGACGCCGCGCCACCAAGGGGAAACAGATGACAAAAACGACCGCGCCACGCTGGCTGCGCCTCGCCGCCGCCTTGAGCCTTGGGCTCTGCGCCGCAGCCCAGGCGGCGGATTATCCAACCCAGCAAATCAAGATCGTGGTCCCACTGCCGCCGGGCAGCGCGCCGGATTTTCTCTCGCGCATCATCAGCGCCTCGTTTCAGCAGCAATGGGGCCAGACGGTCGTCGTCGAGAACAGGCCCGGCGCCGCCCAGAATCTGGGCGGCGAACTTGTGGCCCGCGCCGCGCCCGACGGCTACACCCTGCTGACCTCGCCCCCGCCGCCCATCGCGCTGAACAAATATCTCTTCCCCAATCTGAAATATGATCCCGACAAATTCACCCCGGTCACGGTCATTTGCAGCGTTCCCAATGTGCTGCTGGTGCGCAACAATCTGCCCGCGACCAATCTCGCGGAATTCGTGGCGCTGGCGCGCAGGCCCGGCGGCCTCACCTACGCCTCGACCGGGGCGGGCAGCACCCTGCATCTCACCGCCGAAATCATCCGGGCGAAGACGGGCGCGGACCTCGTCCATGTGCCGTTCAAGGGCACCGGCGAGGTGATGACCGAATTGCTGGCCGGGCGCATCGACTTCGCCTTCGCCAATCTGCTCGACGCCTGGCCGCATCTGTCGTCGGGCGGCATGCGGGCGCTGGCCATCGGCTCGGAAAAACGCGACCCCAGCCTGCCCGACGTACCGGCCCTGAACGAAATGTGGCCTGATCTCGTCTCGGGCACCTGGTTCGCCGTGGTCGCCCCGCCCGACACCCCTCGCGAGATCGCGGAGAAGCTGTCGGCGGGAATCCGCACCGCCTTCCAGGCGCCGGAAGCCGCCAAACGTCTGCAGGAACTGCGCGCCACCCCCGTATTGAGCACGCCTGCGGAAGCCGCGCGCCTTTTCAAACAGGATAGCGAACGTTGGGGCGCAGTGATCCAGGCCAATCATATCAAGGGGGAATGAGCCGCAGAGGCGGCCAGCCTGACCTTGACTTGAAATGGCCGCAAATGGGGCCGTGAATGAGCCGTCATCCTGTGAGGCGCCATGTCGGGCAATCCAGATCCAACCCTTGTCGCCCTGCACCGCTTCGGGCTCGGCGCCCGCCCCGGCGACCGGGCGCGCGTCGGCGCCGACGCGCGCGGCTTTGTGATCGCGCAACTGAACGGCCAGGTCCCCATCATCGGCGCCCAACTTCCCGCCTCGGACGAAGCCACGCGGCAGCGCCATGCGGCGGAGGCGACGCGCAAGGAAGCGAGCCAGCGGCCGGCCCCATCGACCATGGCGGAGGCCGGGGCCGTAAAGGACGAAGAACCCCATATCGAAATGACGCTCTTTCGCGCCGAGGCGGCCGCGCGCTTCCAGCAACTCGCGAGCGCCGAGCGGGGCCTGATCGAGCGGCTCGTGCTGTTCTGGAGCAACCATTTTACCGTATCGGCCGCCAAGGGGGCGGCGGTGCGCGCCCTGGTGGGCGCCTTCGAGCGGGAGGCGATCCGCCCCCATGTGTTGGGCCGCTTCCAGGATATGCTCATGGCGGTGGAGCAGCATCCGGCCATGCTGATCTATCTCGACAACACCCAGTCCTTCGGCCCCAACTCGCGCGCCGGATTGAACCGCGAGCGGGGCCTTAACGAAAATCTCGCGCGCGAGACTCTCGAACTGCACACGCTGGGCGTCGATGGCGGCTATGGACAGGCGGATGTGGGCGCGCTGGCGCGGATCTATACCGGCTGGGGCATCACCGGACCGCAGCAAGGCCCGCCTGACGGAGGGCGCTTCAACTTCGCCCCGCCGCGTCACGAGCCGGGGCCGCAGACCCTGCTTGGCCGCACCTATCCCGAAAGACAAGGCAAGGCGGGGCTGGAGCAGGGCGGGGCGGCGCTGGCCGATCTCGCCCGACACCCCTCCACCGCCCGCTTCATCGCCCGCAAACTGGCCCGCCATTTCGTCGCCGACGAGCCGCCCGCGACGCTGGTCGCCAAGCTGGAAGCCGCCTTCACGGCGAGCGATGGCGATCTTTCAACCGTGACCCGCGCCCTCCTCGAAGCGCCCGAGGCTTGGTCGGCGCCGCTCGCCAAACTGCGCACGCCGATGGATTTCATGGCGGCGCTGATGCGGGCGGCGGGCCGCGCGCCCGAAGGCCCGGCCATGATCATTGGGCTGCGCCTGATGGGCCAGCCCCTGTGGCAAGCGCCCGGCCCCAATGGCTGGCCGGACACGACCGCCGCCTGGCTCGCGCCCGAGGCGATGGCGGCGCGTCTCGACATCGCCGCCCAATGGGGACGGCGAGCGGGCGACGTCGATCCGCTCGATCTCGCAAACGACATCCTCGGCCCCGCCGCCTCCCGCGACACGCGCGAGGCCATCGCGGGGGCCGAAAGCCGCGCCCAGGGCCTTGCGCTTTTGTTCATGTCGCCCGAATTCCAGCGTCGATGAGGCAAGCCCCATGAGCATCACACGCCGCACCTTTCTGCGCGCAAGCGCCGCCTTCGGGGCTCTGGCGCCGGCGACCCACGCCTTTGGCGCCGCGCGCGATTCGCGCCTCGTCACCATCGTGCTGCGCGGCGCCCTTGACGGGATGGCCGCCGTCGCGCCCATCGGCGATCCGGCCTATGCGGGCTTGCGGGGGGATCTCGCACTTACAAGGGCGAACGCCCTGCCGCTCGACGGATTCTTCGCTCTGCATCCAGCCATGCCGCAATTCGCCCGGCTCTATCAGGCCCGGCAGGCGCTGGTGGTCCATGCGGCGGCGAGCCCCTATCGGGGCCGCTCCCATTTCGAGGGGCAGGATGTGCTGGAGAGCGGCCAGTCGAGCGTCGGGCGCGCCGACAGCGGCTGGATGAACCGGATGTTGCAGGCCCTGCCCTCCAGCAGGAACGCAGGCCGCGAGGGTTTGGCGGTGGGCGCGCTGACGCCGCTCATCATGCGCGGCCCCGCCCCCGTGCTGGGCTGGGCGCCGCAATCCCTCAAGGCGGAGGACGATCTGGCCCAGCGCGTTCTGAGCCTCTACCGCCATGCCGATCCGGCGCTTGGAGCGGCGCTGGCCCAGGGGCTCGACACCAACCACATGGCGCTCAACGCCAGCAAAGGCGTGGAAGCGAACCAAGGCGCAGGCCAGCCCCATGCGGCCATGGTGAAGACGGCGGAGGGCGCGGCGCGCCTGTTGGCGCAGGACAATGGGCCCCGCATCGCAGCGCTGGCCTTCGATGGCTGGGACACCCATGTGAACGAGAGCGCCCGCCTCGCCCAGCTTCTGGCTGGCCTCGACGCCGCGCTGGCGACTTTCGAACAGACCCTTGGCGCCCGCTGGGCCGACACCGCCATTCTCGTGGTGACGGAATTTGGCCGCACCGTGCAGATCAACGGAACCGGGGGCTCGGATCATGGGACCGGCAGCGTCGCCTTTCTGGCGGGCGGGGCGGTGAAGGGCGGGCGCGTGGTGGCGGACTGGCCGGGGCTCGCGCAAGCGCAACTTTTCGAGGGCCGCGACCTGAAGCCCACCCTCGATCTGCGGGCGCTGGCCAAGGGACTGGCGGCGGACCATCTGGGGCTATCAGCCAAAGCCCTTGACGATGCGATCTTTCCCGGCTCGCAGACGGTGCGCCCGCTCACCGGGCTCATCGCGTGACTTGCGCCTTGACCTGACGCGCAAGGCGACTAGGGTCGCGCTCCCGCCTGCCTGACATGCGCAGCGCCAAAAAATCCCATCGCAGAGAACCCATGCCAGACGATTTATCAGCCCGCGCCACCCATGCGGCGGGCTCCCTCGGCCTCGACTTCGGCACCACCAATTCCGTGGCGGCGCTCGTGCGCCCGGACGGCTCCGTGCAAACCGCGCAATTCGTCCATGCGAGCGGCGTCGAAACCGTGTGCCGCTCCGCGATCAGCTTCTTCAAGACCGGCGGAACGACGCTGACGGAAGTCGGCCCCTGGGCGGTGGACCGCTATCTCGCCGACCCCATGGGTTGCCGCTTTCTGCAATCTTTCAAGACCTTCGCGGCCAGCGCCTCGTTCCACTCGACGGCGATCCACGGCAAGGCTTACCGCTACGAAGACCTGATGGCGGCCTTTATCGAAAAAATGCTGGCCCAGTCCGAACCGCCGCTGGCGCAGGCCACGCGCAGGCTCGTCATCGGACGACCCGTGGCCTATGCGGGCTATGCCCCCGACGCCGCACTGGCGCAGACGCGCTATCTGGCGGCGCTCGCCAAATGCGGCATTGACGATGTGCATTTCGTCTATGAGCCGGTGGCGGCGGCTTTCTATTTCGCGCAAAGACTGGAGCGCGACGCCACGGTTCTGGTGGCTGACTTTGGCGGCGGCACCAGCGATTTCTCCATCGTGCGCTTTTCTGTGGGCAAGGATGGCTTGCGCGCCATTCCCATGGCCAAGACCGGCGTTGGGCTGGCGGGCGACCGCTTCGACTTCCGCATCATCGACAATGTCCTCTCGCCGCGTCTGGGCAAGGGCAGCCGCTACAAGAGCTTCGACAAGATGCTCGACTTCCCCACCCATTACTTCACCAATTTCGCCGCTTGGCACCAGCTGGCCATCATGAAGTCGGCCCAGACCCTGCGCGAGCTGCGCCAGCTGGCCAAGGCCAGCGACAAGCCCGAAGAGCTGGAGATGCTGATCACCATCATCGAGGAGGATCTTGGCTATCCGCTCTACAAGGCGGTGTCCGAGGCGAAGCTCGCGCTCTCGCACAACGAGCAAGCGCAGCTCTCCTTCAACAGCGAGGGCATCGTCATCGAGGCGAATGTGGAGCGCGAAGCGTTTGAACGCTGGATCGAGCCCGATCTGCTGCGCATCGATCAGGCGGTGGAGGCGGCGCTTGAACAGGCGGGGCTGGCGGCGGGAGATATCGACAAGGTCTTCCTCACCGGCGGCACCTCCTTCGTGCCAGCCGTCCGCTCTCGCTTCGCCGCGCGCTTTGGCGAAGAGCGGCTGGAAACCGGAGACCAGCTCCTGTCCATCGCCTATGGCCTCGCGCTGATCGGCGGAGAGACGGATATTGAACGCTGGACCGTGCGCGAGGGGTGAAGAAGACGGCTCAGCGGTCCAGCTGAGCCGCTATCTTGCGCAGGAGATGCGAAAATTGATCCGGCGACGCGTCTTGCGGGGCCGGATAGACCTGATCGAGCCTGCGCCCGAACCTGTCGCGCAGGCGCTTGTCCTTGAAAGGATTCTCGAGGAGCTGCGGATCGCCCGCGAGCGTCGGCTCCGGGGTTGCATAGGCCCATTGCGCCTGTTGGGGACGGGGGCTCACGTGCGCAAGCCGGGGCGGTTCGGGGATCGGAACAAAGGCTCACTCCAGCTCAAGGTCAGGGTTCAGCTTGGGTATAATCCCCGCGCCGCTGCTTCGTTCCCGCTGCTGGGCGAAATTCTCACCTAACGGAAAAATGATCGCCCATCGGCGAGGACGCAGCCCTCCGGGGCCTCCGCGCCGTCCAGCACAGCGACCACCGTTCGGGCGATGATCATGTTGGTGCGCGCCAGCCCCTCCCGCGTGGAGGCGGCCGAATGGGGCGTGCCCACCACATTGGGCAGAGCGAGCAGGGCCTGCGCCACCGGTTTCAATTCAGGGTCAGCCTCGCCCTCATAGACGTCGAGCCCCGCCCCGCCCAGATGACCGCTGCGCAGGGAGGCCAGCAGCGCACGATCGTCCACCAGCCCGCCGCGCGCGGTATTGATCAGGATGGCGCCGGGCTTCATGGCGGCCAGCTCAGCCGCGCCGATCAGATGGCGCGTCTGCGGCGTCAGGGGCGCGTGGAGGCTCACATAGTCGCATTCCCGCAAAAGCGTCGCGAGATCGGTGAATGCGACGCCCGCTGTTTCGCCAAATGCAAGGTTTGGGTGTGGCGTAACCGCTAATAGTATTGACTCGAAACCTTTCAGGCGCTGCGCCAGCGCCCGCCCCGAACGGCCCAAGCCGATGATTCCGACGGTCTTTCGATAGAGGTCCGCGCTCACCCGGATCGACCAATCGCCGGAAAGCATGGCGTTTTGCTGTTCGCGCATGCGCCGCCCCACCGCAAGCATGAGGCCAATGGCGGCGTCCGCCACCGAGGCGTCGTTGCCGCCAGTGGCGATGGCGGCCACGCGGCCCGCCGCCTTTATTGCATTAAGATCGAGCCGCTCATATCCCACGCCGCGCCGGGCGAAGACCCGGCAATCCGGCAGCGCCGCCACCAGATCGCTGGTCACATGGGCCGCGGGGCCGATGATCCAGCCCTGCGCGCCCGCCAGCAACGCCCGCAGCTCATCTGCCGAAAGCTGCGCCTCCGGCTTTCCCGGCAGCACAGGCTCGCAGCCATGGGCGCGCAGATACTCCAGCGCCGCCGCGTCGAAATTCGGCGGGGTGACGACGACCTTGCGCGGCGCGCTCAAATCAGGACCGAAGCAGCGAGGCGCCGGTCATTTCAGGCGGCTTGGGCAGGCCCATCATGTCGAGCATGGTGGGGGCGAGATCGGCCAGGCGCCCATTGGCGAGGGACGCGGCGCCGCTGCCCATCACGATCACGGGCACCGGATTGGTGGTGTGGGCGGTGTGCGGGCCGCCTGTTTCGGGGTCGCGCATCATTTCGCAATTGCCATGGTCGGCGGTGACGAGCAGCGCGCCGCCCGCCCGCTTCAGCGCGTCCACGATGCGCCCCAGCCCCGCATCCACCGTCTCTACCGCCTTGATGGCGGCGGACAGGACGCCCGTATGGCCGACCATGTCGGGATTGGCGAAGTTGAGCACGATCATGTCGTATTTGCCGGAATCGATGGCGTCCACAGCCTTCTGCGTCAGCTCGGGCGCGGACATTTCGGGCTGCAGGTCATAGGTCGCGACCTTCGGGGATGGGACCATGGTGCGGTCCTCGCCCCGATAGGGCCGCTCCTCGCCGCCGTTGAGGAAATAGGTCACATGCGGATATTTCTCGGTCTCGGCCATGCGCAGCTGGGTGCGGCCAGCATCGGCCACCACCTTGCCCAGCACATTGTCGAGGCTCTGGGGGGCGAAGAGCGTGGTCATGAAACGGTCGAGATCGGTGCTGTATTGGGTGAGGCCCGCAGCGGCGGCGAAATGCACCACCTTCTTGCGCTCGAAGCCATTGAAGGCGGGATCGAGCATGGCGCCCAGCAATTCGCGCACCCGGTCGGCGCGGAAGTTGAAGCACAGCACCCCGTCGCCGTCCCTCATGCCCTGATAATCGCCGACCACGGCGGGTTCGATGAATTCGTCGCTCTTGTCATGGGCGTAGGCGTCCGCGACCACCGCCAGCGGATCGGGGAAGCGGGGCGCGTCTGCGCTCACCAGCAGATCATAGGCGCGCGACACGCGCTCCCAGCGGTTATCGCGATCCATGGAGTAGTAGCGCCCGCAGACGGTGGCGATGGTGACGGAAGGCGGCAAGGCCGCTTGCAGGCGCTTGAGGTCTTCGCCCGAAGAGCGGGGCGGCGTGTCGCGCCCATCGGTGAAGGCGTGGAGATAGGTGCGCACCCCCGCTGCGGCCACATAGGCGGCCAGCGCAGCCCCATGGTCCTGATGGGAATGGACGCCGCCAGGCGACACCAGCCCCAGCAAATGGCAGGCGCCGCCCGATTGGCGCAGCTTTTCGATGAAGGCGTTGAGCTCTGGGATCTGCGCCAACCCGCCGCTCTCCACCGCATCGGAGACGCGCGGCAGATCCTGCATCACCACCCGGCCCGCGCCGATATTGAGATGCCCCACTTCAGAATTGCCCATCTGTCCGCCGGGCAGGCCGACATCCTTGCCGGACGTGTCGAGGAAGGCGTGGGGAGAGGTGGCCCAGAGCGCGTCGAAGGTCGGCGTCTTCGCCTGTTTGACCGCATTGTCGGCGATCTCCTCGCGCCAGCCCCAACCATCGAGAACGACAAGCATGACCGGACGATGTTTCTGCATGGGGAGACCCTCTTGCGGGATGGCGCGGGCGGGTTTTACCGGGGAACGGGGGTGGGTTCAACAGGTGGGGTGGAGGGCGCGAGAAACCCCTGCATCCAAAACGATGTTGACGCCAAAGTTACATTGCTATAGTAAGGATGGGCAGTTGGGAGGTCCGCCGATGCGGATCGCTGGGGCCTTTGCCTCACTCGGCTGCCTTTTTTTTTATGGTTTTGAAAGATGTACCTTCTTTATCTGGACGATTCTGGCTCTGTCCAGAATGCGAGCGATCGACATATCATCCTCGCAGGCGTGGCCGTGTTCGAGCGCCAACCACATTGGCTGTCGCAGAAGCTTGACGAGCTTGCACTTCAAATTTGGCCGGACAATCCGCATAATCTGGAATTGCGCGGCGCTGACATGCTTGGAGGCAAAAAGCATTGGCGGGGGGTCGAAAGGGCGAAACGGGAAGCTGCCTACCGTGTCGCCATGGAGACCTTGGGTCAATCGCCGCATGTTCATATTTTTGGCGCCATAATCCATAAGGCGGCGAGATCTCCGATTGATCCCAAGGAATATGCATTTGAGGAGATTTGCAGCAGATTTGACCGCTTTCTCGCCCGGCATCATTCAAGAGGTAATACGCAGCGCGGATTGATCATTCTCGACAAGTCCTCCTACGAGACCTCCCTGCAGCAGCTTGCGCAAGATTTTCGGCTAATGGGTCATCGGTGGGGCCAGCTTTATAATCTTATGGAAGTGCCGCTTTTCGTTGATTCACGGGCGACCCGGATGATTCAGTATGCAGACTTGGTCGCCCATGCGATGCGCCGGTACTATGAGCGAGGTGATTCTACCTATTTTGATCTTTTCTCCCAACGGCTTGATGCCGTTGGTGGCGTTCTCCATGGACTGACCCACTTCAAGCCGCCAGCGGAACCTTGTGTTTGCAAGGCTTGCCGAATGCGCTGAAGCTGGTCACCCCGCCACCCCCGCAACATACCCCCCAATCGCCAGCGACGACGTCAGCCCCGGCGACTCGATCCCGAACAGGTTGACAACGCCCGCAACCCCATGCTGGCTTGGTCCTTCGATCACGAAATCCTGACCCGGCGCGCCGGGCGGGACGATCTTGGGGCGGACGCCCGAATAGGCCGGTTGCAGGGCGCCGGAAGGCAGGTCCGGCCAGTAGCGGCGGATGGCGGCGGTGAAACTCTCGCCCCGGCGCGGATCGACCTGGTAGTCGATCTCCTCCACCCATTCCACATCCGGCCCGAAGCGCGCCTGCCGCGCCAGATCCAGCGTCAGATGGGTGCCGAGCCCTCCCGGCACGGGCACGGGATAGATGAGCCGTGAAAAAGGCGAGCGGCCCGCAAGGGTGAAATAATTGCCCTTGGCCCACCAGGTCCCGGGGATACGCTCAAGCGGCAAGCCTTCGATGCGGCGCGCAAGCGCAGGCGCGCCCAGCCCCGCCGCATTGATGAAGAGCCTGGCGCGCAGCGCCATGGGCTCGGCCCCGCCCGCCTCGATCTCGATTCCCTGCCCGCTCACGCGCCCGCCGACCACCGGCGTATTGCAGACCAGCGTCGCCCCATGGGCCTCCGCCTCGCCCAGCAGACTCAGCATATAGGCGTGACTGTCGATGATCCCGGTGGAGGGGGAGAGCAGCGCGCCGGTACAGGCAAGCGCGGGCTCCAGCGCCTGCGCCTGCGCGGCGGTGAGCGGCTCAAGATCATCCACCCCATTGGCGGCGGCCCGCGCGCGGATGCCCCCAAGCTGGTCCAGCTCCGCCGCATTTGTGGCCACGATCAGCTTGCCGCAGCGCTTGTGCGGCAGGCCACGTTCGGTCAGATAGGCATAGAGCGCCCTGCGCCCCGCCACGCAGAAGCGGGCCATGAGGCTGCCTTGCGGATAGTAAATCCCCGCATGGATCACCTCGCTGTTGCGGGCCGAGGTCTCCGTGCCGAAGCTCGCGGCTTTTTCGAGGATCAGCACCTCGCGCCCGGCCAGCGCCAGCGCGCGGGCCACGGCCAGCCCCACCACGCCCGCGCCCGCGACGATGCAATCGACCTCTTCCAAGTCGGTCTCCCGCGTCAGAGCGCGCCCATTTTCCCTGCGCGATAATCCGCCATGGCCTGACGGATCTCGTCCTGGCTGTTCATGACGAAGGGGCCATAGGCGACCACCGGCTCGTCGATGGGCTCGCCCCCAAGCATCAACAGGACCGCATCTTCCAGCGCCTCGACCTCGATGGTCGCGCCCGCATGGCTGAAGACGACGAGGCGCGAGGCCGCGACCTCCCTCTCCCCATTGATCTTCACCTTGCCCGCCAGCACCGGCAACAGGGCGGTGTCGCCTTCGTTGAGGGTGAGGGTGGTGCGGTCGCCCGCCTTCAGCCTGACATCCCAGACTTGCACGGGGGTGAAGGTAGAGGCGGGGCCGCGTTGGCCAGCAAATTCGCCCGCAATCACCCGCACGACGCCGCCGCCCACGGGCACCTCGGGGATCTGCGCCTTGCGGATGTCCTGATAATGGGGCGTCGCCGACTTGTCGCGCTTGGGCAGGTTCACCCAGAGCTGCGACATGGAGACGATCCCGCCGCGCTTGGCCGCGGCGCGGGAATGGAACTCCTCATGCACGAGGCCCGAACCCGCCGTCATCCATTGCACGTCGCCCGGGCCGATGCAGCCGATGGCGCCGGTGGAATCGCGATGCTCGACCTCGCCGTCATAGACGATGGTGACGGTCTCGAAGCCCTTGTGCGGATGCGGCCCCACGCCCGGCGGCGTGTCGGAGGGGCGGAACATGGCAGGGGCGGCGTAATCGAGCATCAGGAAGGGGCTGATCTCGCGCTGGAAGGCGAGATCGGCGAAGAGCGGGCGCACCAGAAACCCGTCGCCCACCCAATGTGGCTGGGGCGAGTCGATGATGCGGGCGATGGTCTTGTGCGAGGACATGGGATCAACCTTGATGAAGGGAATGGGCGCTCATGCCCTCGCAAATAGGGATTAACTCACGCTTCGTCCACGATGGGATTGCGGAGCAGGCCGACATTCTCGATCTCGACCTCGACCACATCGCCCTTTTTCATCCAGAGCTGCGGCTTGCGGCCATGGCCGACGCCCGCAGGCGTGCCCATGACGAGCAGATCGCCCGGCTCCAGCGTGATGCCCTTGGTGATGTAGACGAGCGTATCGACCACGTTGAAGGACATGTTCTTCGTATTGTCGATCTGCACGGTCTGGCCGTTCAGGCGGCACTCGATCTTCAGGCCCGAGGCGCCGGGGGGCAGCTCGTCGGCGCTGACGAAGGCCGGGCCGAAACTGCCGGACCTGTCGAAGTTCTTGCCCATGGTCCACTGGATCGTGTGGCGCTGGAAATCGCGGATCGAGCCATCGTTGAAGACCGAATAGCCCGCCACGCAATCCAGCGCGTTTTCCGCCGTCAGATGGCGCGCGCGCGCGCCGATGATCGCGACGAGCTCGGCCTCGTAATCGAACTGGATGGAGGTGGTCGGCCGCACGAGCCCGTCATTGGCCGCCACCAGCGAGGTCATGCCGCGCATGAAGAGGGTGGGATAATCGGGCCGCTGGAACGGGCCTTCGTTCACATGCTCGATATAATTGAGGCCGAGGCAGATGATCTTGCCGGGGGTCTCGACGGGCATGCGCAGGGTGAGCGCGGAGCGTTTCACATGATGGGCGGGCGTGGCGCGCGCGCTGATAGCTTTCAGCGCGGCGAGGCCGGGGCCGCGCAGCACGGCGCCCAGTTCGCGCGGAGCCTGAGCGTCCACGGCGCAAAGGTCGATGACGCTGTCGCCATCAAGAATGCCGAGACCCGCCCCGTCCGCGCGGTCGAATGCGACGATTTTCATTGATCTTCTCTCCCTTTGACCTCGGGAGGAATAAACGGCGCGCGCGTGGGGTCAAGCCCGTCCGGTCTATTCCGCCGCCGCTTGCTCCACATCCGGGTCGAAATCGCGCCAGTCGATGGATTTGGGCACGATGCGCTCCCAGGAGGCGAGCTTCAGGCGGTCGGGTTCGGACATGCCCAGCGCAGGCGGCGGTTTGCCGTTCGCCATGAATTCGCGCAGGGCCTTCACCATGACGCGGCGAAATTCCACGATGGCCAGATCGCTCGCGCCCAGTTTCTCGTGAGAGCGGTCCGCCAGGGCGCCCATGCTTTCCTGCATGGCGATGTCCTGATTGGGAAAGCCGCGAATGCCGGTGAAGCTGCCCAGCTTCATGGCGGAACGGTCCTGCCCATAACGGACGGCGGCGTTGTCGATCTTGCGATAGGTGGGATCAAGGTCGATTCCGAGCTGCGTTCCCGTGAACTTGCGCCAGGCCTCCTGATCGACGCCCTCGCCCGTATCGGTCCAGGCGGTGAGGTAGATGATGTTGTGCGTGTCGTCGACCGGCACGCTCATCTGGTGGACGTTGTAGACATTGTTGGGCGGGATCAACACGTTGAAGGGCGCGACGAAGAGGGTCACGCGCACGTAGTCGCTGGCGGCGGCGTTCTGGATCGGGCGGCGCAAAGCGGCGTAGCGGAAGCCGTAATCGGTTTCCTGCGCTTGCAGGCGCGGCGATTTGTCGGTGGTGGGGCGCTGCCAGGCGGTTCCGGTCGCGGTCGAACTGTTGACCCGTGCGGCGGGCATGTCGGTGGAATGCAAGCTCGACGAATGGGCGGAGTCGATGGCGCCCTCGAGCCCCTGCGCCCAGTTGCAGTCGATCACCACTTTCAGATGCGAGACGCGGGTGGCGTCGGTCGGCGCGAAAGTGGGGCGCTGGAAGGGGGGCGTCTGGTCAGCCGGACCCATGTAGCACCAGACCAAGCCGCCGCATTCCCGCACGGGATAGGCGCGGTGCTTCACCTTCTCGCACAGGCTGCTGCCCGCAGGCTCGGAGGACATGTCGATGCAATTGCCCTCCACGTCGAATTTCCACCCGTGATAGAGGCAGCGCAATCCGCCTTCTTCATTACGGCCATAAAAGAGCGAGGCCTTGCGATGGGGGCACTGCTCGGCCATCAGGCCAACGCGGCCATCGCTATCGCGGAAAACGACGAGATTTTCGCCCAGCAGCCGCACGCGCACCGGGTCGCAATCGGGTTCGGGAACCTCCTCGATGAGGCAGGCGGGCAACCAATAGCGGCGCATCATCTGTCCCATTGGCGCGTCGCCCTCGACGCGGCACAAAAGGTCGTTTTCCTCATGGGTCAGCATGGCGTCCTCCCGGGACAACTTAGCGATCTAATGTAATATTATCGCCAATTTCGAACCAAGTCGAGCGGGGCGAAATAAAATGGAACATTTGTTGGGCTCTGGCGTTGCCGTAAGGGGCTGACCAGCGGAGATCCAAATGAAAACAATGACAATTCTGGGCGTGGCCCTTATCGCCAGCCTCGCTTACGCCACCACCGCGCAGGCAGGCGAGCGAATCGGCGACGGATTGCTGGGCGCAGGCGCCGGCGCGATCGTCGGCGGGCCGGTGGGCGCAGTTGTGGGCGGCGCCATCGGCTATACGGCTGGCCCGCATATCGCGCGCAGCATGGGCGTCCACCGGCATCGCCGCCACTATCGCCGCCCCGTTTATCGGGATCGGCCTATTTGAACGGAAACTCCGGCGGAAAGTACGGCCCCCGAACGTTGGACATCCAACCTCGGGGCTTCGCCATGCCTGATCAGCGCTTGGCGGCGTCGATGATGTAGCGGCCTACGGGATCGCGCGAAAGGCCGACGCTCCGGCGCAAACGATCAAGTTCGCGCACGATCTCGCGGCCGTCGCGGCTGCCCACAGCGGACATGAGGTCTTCGAAAATCTTCGGCCCATGCAGCAGCGCGGCTTCCACGCTGGCGAAACGCGCGCCCTGATATTTGGGCGCTGCGGGAACCTGCGCGTCGAGCCGCCCGCCCGAGCCGAAGGGCCAAGTGCAATCGAAGCCCGCCTTGGCGCCCTGATGGGAGCCGTTGAGGGAGGGATCCAGCGGCATGGCGCGCAGGCCGGACATGATCAGGAAATCGCGATCCGCCTGAAAGCGGGTGGCCAGCGCCCAGTCCATCTGCTCGTCGTTTGTCACGTCGATGTCCGGGTCCACCACGAAGACGTGTTTGACATTGGCGAGCGAGCCCAGCGCTGCGGCGATGGCGTTGCGCGCTTCGCCGGGCACGCGCTGACGAATGGCGATGCGGATGTTGAGCAAGCCGCCGCTGGAGGCCGCCGCATAGACGGCCACCGGCTCGCGCACGGCGGTTTCCAGCGCGCGCCAGACAGTGATCTCGGCCCGCAGGGCGGCGAGCTGCGCGGTGTCGGTGCGCGCCAAAGCCGGACCGCTGATGCTCATGGTCTGGAACAGCGCGTCGTGGCGCTTGGTGATGGCGGTGAGGTGGAACACGGGGTTGCGCTTCAGCGCGCCGTAATAGCCCAGAAACTCGCCATAAGGCCCCTCCGGCTCCACATGGCCGCGCTCGTCGAAATAGCCTTCCAGCACCATTTCCGCGTCGGCGGGCACAATGATGTCATTGGTGACGCATTTGACCAGCGGCAGGGGGCTGTCGCGCAGGGAAGCGACGAGGCCGGTCTCGTCAATCGGCAGGCGCATCATGCCCGCCACATAATCGACGGGATGGGCGCCGACGACGAAACTCACCGGCAGGCGTTGGCCCTCGCGCGCGCAGGCTTCATAAATCGCCTTGAGGTCGCTGGGGGCGACGAGATCGACGCCAGCCTCCTTCGGGCCGCGCAGCATCAGGCGACGAATGCCCACATTCGACATGCCGGTTTTAGGATCGACCACATAGTCGATGGAGGATGAAATATAGGGCGCGCCGTCCATGCCGTGCTGAAGATGCACGGGCAGGCTGGTGAGGTCGGCGTCATCGCCGGTGAGGACCACCTGCTGGCAGGGCGCCTGCTCGCGCGTGACCTCGATCACCTGCGGGCGGTTGCGCAGGCGGCGCAGCACCTCCGTCATCACCTGCCCGGGCGCCACGCCAAAGGCTTGCGCGATTCGCTCCCGGCTGCCGCAGACGCTGGCGACCAGCTCCTGGCCTTCGGGGCCGACGTTGCGGAACAGGATCGCTTTCGGATTGCCGTCGACCACGCTGGCGACATCGGCGAGATCAGTCGCGCCCTCGCGGATTTCGAGTTGATCCGGCGACAGGCTCTCGATGAAGCGGCGCAGGCGGAAGCGGTCGAAATCAATGGGCGCAGCCGCCGTCTGGTCCTCGCCTGTCTCGATCTGTCCCATGGCCGTTTCCACTCCTGCGTCATTGTTATAGAAGCGACGGGCATAACGCGCTGGACGCCTCCCAAGTGAGGCGAAACTTATACAGGCGACGGGCGCAGGCGCAACAAGGGGAGACGCCAGGTGGCGAGCGGGAATCCAGCGAGTGGGCGACACAAAAGCGGCGGGCCTTGGATCGGGCGCCCTTTACCGCGGTTCGAGGACTTGCGTCTGGTGCGCGGCGCAGGCCGCTATACGGACGATGTGTGCGCACCCGGGCAGGTCTACGCCGCCTTCGCACGCTCTCCCCACGCCCATGCGGCGATCCTGCGCATTGATTCAACGGTGGCGGCCGCCATGCCCGGCGTGCTCGCTGTGCTGACGGGCGCGGATTATATCGCCGCTGGCTTTGGCGGCTTCGCGCAGGGCGTCGTTTCCGCCGACGCGGTGGATTGGAAGCGCGGCGCCTTCATGACGAGCATGGGCCATCTGGTGCATGACAAGCCGCATCTTCCCTTCGCCATCGACAAGGCGCGCTTCCCCGGCGAGCCCGTCGCCATGGTGATCGCGCAAACGCGCGAACAGGCGCGCGACGCCGCCGAGGCGATTGACGTGACTTACGACATTCTGCCCGCCGTCGTGGATGGCCCCACCGCTTTGACGCCCGGCGCGCCGCAACTGTGGGACGACGTGCCCGGCAATCTGACGCTCGACGCCGATGTGAATGACCGCACCGGCGTGGCGGAGGCTTTCGCTTCTGCGGCCCATGTGGTGGAAGAACGGTTCCGCAGCCAGCGCACGGTCACGGCGCAAATGGAGCCGCGCGCGTCGCTTGGGGAATATGACGCTGCGAGCGGGAATTACCAGCTCACCACCGGCTGTCAGGGCGCCCATCGCATGCGCATGAGCGTTTGCGCGGCGATGAATCTGCCACAGGATCGCCTGCGCGTTGTGGCGCCGGATGTGGGCGGCGGCTTTGGCACGCGCACCAACAGCTACACCGAACAGCTCGGCGTGCTCTGGGCCGCGAAGATCGTCGGCCGCCCGGTGAAATGGACCGGCGACCGAAACGAGTGCTTCCTCACGGATTATCAGGGCCGCGACAGCGTCACCCACGCGAAGCTCGCCCTCGACGCGACTGGCAAGATTCTGGCCTATGACGTGGAGATCATCAGCAACATCGGCGCGCATATGGTGACTTACACGCCGCTGCATAATGGCTGGCGCGTCGGCACGACCGTCTATGACATTCCCAAGGCTGGCGTGCGGTTGCTGGGCGCCATGACCAACACCGTGCCCATCGCCCCCTATCGCGGCGCGGGGCGCCCCGAAGCGACGCTCGTGCTGGAGCGGCTGCTCGACATGGCCGCCAGCGACATGGGGATCGACCGCGTGGAGCTGCGGCGGCGCAACATGATCGCCCAAGCCGCGCTGCCCTATCGCTCAGCCTCCGGCCTCACGTACGACAGCGGCGATTTCTTCGGCAATCTGGATCGCGCGCTCGATCTGTCCGACTGGAACGGCTTCGAGGCGCGGCGGGTGGCGGCGCTGGCGCGCGGCAAGCTCGCAGGCATTGGTTTGGCCAACTATATCGAGACGCCGGTTGGCGCGCCCCATGAGCGCGTGGAGTTGGCCGTCAATCCCGAAGGGCGCGTCGAACTGGTGGTGGGCACGCAGACCACCGGTCAGGGGCACGAGACGAGCTTCGCGCAGGTCGTCGCCGACCTCATGGGCGTCACGCCCTATGACGTGAAGCTCATCTATGGCGACACGGCGCTGGTGGAATCAGGCGGCGGCTCCCATTCGGATCGCTCCATGCGCCTTGCGGGCGCCCTGATGGTCGAGGCCAGCGAAACGGTCATCGCGCAGGCGAGGCTGGTGGCGGCGGCGCTGCTGGAGGTCGCCCCCTCCGCGGTGAATTTCGAGGACGGCTTCTTCCAGACCATCGGCAACAATCGTCGCTTCGACATCTTCGATCTCGCCCGCGCGGTGGCGGACAATGCTGCGCTGCCCGAAGACCTGCGCGTTCCTCTGGCCGCCAAGAAGACCCTCAACGGCCGCATCCCCGCACATCCCACCGGCTGCGCGGTCTGCGAGGTGGAGATTGACCCGGAGACGGGCGAAGTCGAGATGATCCAATATGCGACCATCGACGACGCGGGCCAGCCGGTGAACCCGCTGATCCTGCATGGGCAGGTGCATGGCGGCGTGGTGCAGGGCGCTGGCCCGGCGCTTAGCGAGGGCGTCGCCTATGACGCCGATTCCGGCCAGGTGCTGACCGGCAGCTTCATGGATTACGCCATGCCCCGCGCCGCCATGTTCCCCATGTTCAAGGTGGACCTCACCGAAGACGCCACGCGCGGCAACGCGCTGCGCATCAAGGGCGGCGGCGAGGGCGGCACGACGCCCGCCTCCGCCGTGATCATGAATGCGGTGCTGCATGCGCTGGCCCCGGTCGGCGTGCGCCATCTCGACATGCCCGCCACGCCAGAGCGGGTCTGGGCTGCGATCAACGCCGCCAAGGCGTGAGAGGGGCGCGTTTGCCCGGATTTCCGGGCCGTGTTAGCCATTGAGGGCTCTCCAAAGGCGGGGTCAATCCATGAAGCGCAGCACTGATCGCATCCTCACCACCCATGTCGGCAGCCTGATCCGTCCCAAGCCGCTGCGGGCTTTCATCCGCGCCCGCCAGACCCGCCAGCCCTATGACGAAGCCGCCTACAAGGCCTGTCTGGCGGCCAGCGTGCGCGAGGTCGTGCGGCGGCAGAAGGCGGTGGGCGTCGATGTGCCCAGCGATGGCGAATTCGGCAAGTCGATCAGCTGGTCGCAATATGCGTTGACGCGCGTGAGCGGCTTCGAGCGTCGCCCCTTCAACGGCGTGAACCCCTTCGCCACCGGCGCCGACCGCACGCGTTTCGCCGACTTCTACGCCGAGATGGACTCGCGCGATCCGCCCAACACCAACGCCGAATCCATCTGCACCGGGCCGATCACCTATACGGGCCAGGCCGAGCTTTTGCTCGACATCAACAATTTCAAGGCCGCGCTGCAGGGGCTGGATTTCGCCGACGCCTTCCTGCCGGTGGCGGCCATTTCGAGCGTCATTCCCGACCGCAAAAATGAATTCTACAAGACCGACGAGGATTGCACCCTCGCCCTCGCGGAAGCCATCCGCACCGAATACAAGGCCATCACGGGTGCTGGCGTCGTGGTGCAGCTCGACGACGCCCGCGCCGCCGTCACCTATGACCGCATGGTACCGCCCAAGACCGCCGGGGATTACATGGCCTGGCTGGAGCGCATGGTCGACATCACGAACCATTCGCTGGAGGGCGTGCCGCAGGACATGGTGCGCTATCACGTGTGCTGGGGCAGCTGGCCCGGCCCGCATACGACGGACATTCCGCTGCGCGAGATCGTGCATCAGATCCTGAAGATCAAGGCGGGCGCCTTCGTGATCGAGGGCGCCAATCCGCGCCACGAACACGAATGGAAAGTCTGGAAGGACGTTAAGCTGCCCGATGGCGCGATCCTCATCCCCGGCGTCATCAGCCACGCCACGAATGTGGTGGAACATCCCGAACTCGTGGCCGAGCGAATCGTGCGTTACGCCAATCTCGTCGGGCGCGAGAATGTCATCGCGGGCGCCGACTGCGGCTTCGCGCAGGGGCCGCTGTTGCAGCGCGTGCACGAGTCGATTGTTTGGGCGAAATTCGAGGCGCTGCGCGATGGGGCCGCGTTGGCGACCAAGGAATTGTGGGGGTGAATCCCCGTCTATTCGGCAACGGGCGGAAGCTGATAACGCCAGACATGTAATCCGGCGTCTCCCATCGTGATTTCCAGAACCTGATTCAGGAGATCAGGTTCTGGTTTCAATACGTCCAGAGCCTGTTCGAAAAGCTCGATCTGCATAGCGAAATTCATGTCGGGCGGCCCATTCAGGCAAACGAGGCCTGCGTGAAGGGCGACGTCGGCATACTGCCCTTTCGCGCCGGGCCTTTGACGCGATCCGCGAAAATCCACGGAGTTCTTCGTGACAAAGGTCCAATCCTCCGCAAGGATGATGGCCTTCAACTCCCAATCCTTCAGACCGGCGCGGTTGAGCCAGACGACATGTGAGGATTCGCCATAGCCTTCGGCATGGGCGAGCTTCGTCAATCGCGGGCTCAGACACTCGTCGATCAGAAATTTCATTCCGATTTCCTGCGGCGTGGAACCCAGCCTTCCCTGATGATGACCGCACCCTTGGGAAGCCCCTCGTTCACTCTCGGACGCCCACGCACTGGATTGGCTTCGGCATAGATCGCCGCCAATTCGATTTTGTCGGCGTCTATCGACGGATAGCCGTCAAGGATATGTTCGGTCGAGCTGCCCGAGGCCACGCAAGCGGCGACGTCGTAGACGGGAACGCGGGTGCCGCGCAGGACAGGAGTCCCCCCGAGGATGTCGGGATCGGACACGACCATGTCGCGCGCGGCCTCCAACCGCCGCATCCGCTTGTTGGCGCCACGCAGGAATGGCTCGAAATCAATAGTGAGGAAATCGTCCCGCACGGTCCAGTCCTCAGCGATAAGGGCGTCGAAGTCGAAGGCGCGGAATTTTTGCAAGCGCGACCCGGCTTCTCGGATGGCGAAGAGCCGCTCTTCCGCCGTGAGCCGCCGCGCGCTGTCGAAATAAAATGAAATCAGCGAGCAGGCGGAAGCGGCCACGCGCCGACCATCATCCATCGAGACGAACCAATCCGGCAGGATTCGCTCGTCGATGACCCGGTTGATCTCCCGCACGCCAACGTGGGCGACCAGCGCAGCCTCGGCAGGTTTCAGCATGTCTGCCACAGAGCTCATGGTGAACCTCAAAAATGTTCCGACTGATCGGAATATATATTAGCGGTCGGAAAATCTCAACCGGGCATAAAAAAGGGCCATGTCGCAACCAACATGGCCCTTAAATCCAGACAACATAAGCTGGGCGTCAAGAAAGGAGATCCTCGCTGATCCTCACGCTCCCAGCTTCCACGCCGGCGGCTCGTCCGCGTCGATCAGCACGAAGGCGATGCGGCACATCTTGTCGGAGTTGTTGACCCAGGCGTGGTTGGTGCCCTGCTGCACCATGATGTCGCCCGTCTTCATGTGCACTTCGGAATCATCCAGCAGCATGTCGATCTCGCCTTCCAGCACGAAGGCGTAATCGACGCTTTTCGTGCGGTGGGTGAAGGCGTGGCGGGCGGGCTTGCCGCTGTGGTCGTGGGCGATGCCCATTTCCTTCAGCATGGCCTCGTTGCTGACGCCCACGCCGTCCCCCACTGGCGGAAAATCCACGACGCGCAGGATCGAGCCCTTTGGCGGCGGCGCCACAGGCGATTCCCGGTCGGCGCGGTCGGCGGCGCCCGCGATGTTGGCGGGCGCCTCTTCGGTCACCCAGAGCAGGGTCGAGACGAGGCCGGTGGCGGCGCGCACACGCTGGTTGGGCGCCGCGCCGTCCAGAACGACCACGGCCTTGCCGGTCTCGTCATGGCCGGTGACGATGCGCCGGACGGGTTTGGGGATGATGGATCCGGTCATGCGCCGACCTTCACTTCAGATCGCGGGTGGCGTCGGTGATCAGCTCGTCCACGCTCATCATGCGCGGCAGCAATTGCTGCTCGAAGGCGTATTGGATGATGAGTTCAAGGTTCTTGCGGTTGGCGTCCCAGCCGAAGGGGTAGACGTCGACGCCATCCGCAGGCGCGGGCATGGCGGCCTTCGTTTCCTTCAGCATGCGCCAGATTTCCTGCACCACGTCCTTGCGCTTGGCGACCTCTTCGGAGACCGCGAAGAGATGGTTGACGGTCACGCAGCCGGTGCGGGCGTGCCAATCAAGGGCGGCCTGTTTGGCGTTGGGTATGAGCGTCTTGGCGCGCGGCTCGTTGGGGATTTCGCCGCCGACCACGATGGCGTCGAAGGCGCCCTCGAACATCATCTCTTCCATGGTCTTGCCCTGCGGATCGAACCGCTCGAGGAAGCTCGGCTCCTTGTATTCGGCGACGTGCGGATCCTCATAGGTGGACCAGGTGACCCTGGAGAGATCGACGTCATATTCATGGGCCAGCAGACCGCGCACCCACACGCCTGTGGTCTGGGTATAGGCGCGCACGCCCACGCGCTTGCCTTCGATTTCCTTCGGGGCGATGTCGCCCTTGGTGCAATCATAGGAGATGCAATTGTGCTGGAAGCGGCCCACCATCACGGCGGGCAGAAGCACCAGCGGCTTGCCCCAGGCGATGGCCTGCAGGAAGGTCACGATGGCCAATTCGCCCGCGTCGAACTTGCCCTCGCGCACCATGGGCTTGAAGCTCTGGTTGGCGGTCTTGGTTCCGGCGAAGTCGAGGGTGACGAGATCGGAATGCACGGCGCCGGACTTGAGCGCCTTGCTGATCGGATAGTCCGCGAGATTGGTGGTCAGCTTCACCGGACCGGTGGCAGGCATTTCCTTGAACATGGGGGCGCTCCGCAGGGCTTGCGGAGGCGGTCGCCAATGTCGCGCAAGCCGGACTTGAGGGAAATGGGGGCGGCCAGCGCCGCCCCGCAAAGATCGGTTCAGCGACCCACGAGGGTGCGCGACTTTTCCAGCGTGTTGAAGCTGCGCGGCGCCGAGCACATGAGGAAGCGATAGCCTTCGTCCACCACACGCTGGCCGTTGGACAGCTCCACGTGGGGATGGCCGACGACCACATTGTTCTCCTTGCAGATGGCGACGATCTCGGCCATGGCCTCGAGCACGGCGGGATGCTCGACCTGACGCGGATAGCCCAGCTCCTGCGAAAGATCGCCCTCGCCGATCACCACGGCGCCGATGCCGGGGACATTCTTCAGCATGTCGCGCAGGTTCTTGATGCCCATCGTATCCTCGATCTGGATGACGACGAGGATTTCGCCATGGGGCGCGAGCGGCCACACGTCGGCGCGGTCGTAATATTCCTGCTGGCTGACGCCCCAGTAGCGGGTCGCCTGCATGGGGCCGTCGCCACGGATGCCCTGGGGCTCATAGAGCGGCTTGTCCTTGAGGCGCGCGTAGCGGCAGGCGGCGACCGCGTTATAGGCCTCCTCCACCGTGGAAATATGCGGCCACATGATGCCGTAGCAGCCAAGGTCCAGCGCCTGCTTGGCGAGGAACTGGTTCATCTCGACGCCATTGGCGGGGATGCGCGCCATGGGCGTCACGGAAGGCGCGGGCGAGCCGTTCTTCAGGATCTGGCCACGGTTGAGCAGATATTGCAGGCTGTCGCGCAGGGCGCGGATGTCCCAGCCATTATGCTCGCCTTCGAAGACGACGCCGTCATATTTCGACTGCTGAAGCTCGACGGCCACAGTGGGTTCGCAGGGCGCGAAAAGCGAAAAACAATGCTGACCGGCTTCAAGCGCGCGGATCATGCCATTCAGGCGCGGAAGAGACATGGAACCTCCCATGGAAAGTGAAAACCGCGCGCCCTTTAGGAGCGCGCGGCGGGAAAAGCGACCTCAGAAGGTCTTTGGCAGGTGGCCGCGCTGGGTCAGCAGCTTGTCGAGCAGCGGATAGACGCGGCGGGCGTTGCCCTCGAAGATCTTGTAACGGGCTTCTTCGCTCAGGGTCGTCACCTGATCGATGTAGCGCTTGGTGTCATCAAAGTCGCTGCCGGTCTCGGGGTCGACGCCCTGCACCGCACCAACCATTTCGGACGCGAAGAGGATGTTGTCGACAGGGATCACGCGGGTCAGCAGTTCGATGCCCGGCAGATGATAGACGCAGGTGTCGAAGAACACGTTCTTCATCAGATATTCGACCAGCGGGGGCTTCTTCATGTTGAGGCACAGACCGCGATAGCGGCCCCAATGGTAGGGAACCGCGCCGCCGCCATGGGGGATCACGAACTTCAGCGTGGGGAAATCCTTGAACAGATTGCCCTGGATGAGCTGCATGAAGGCGGTGGTGTCGGCGTTGATGTAATGGGCGCCGGTCGCGTGGAAATTGGGGTTGCAGGACGAGGAGACGTGGATCATGGCGGGCACTTCAAGCTCCACCATCTTCTCGTAGATCGGATACCAGAAACGGTCGGTCAGGGGCAGGTCGGTCCAGTAGCCGCCCGAGGGATCGGGGTTCAGGTTGACGCCGACGAAGCCAAGCTCCTTCACCATGCGTTCCAGCTCATGTACGCTGTTCTTGGGCGAGACGCCCGGATGCTGCGGCAACTGGCCGACGCCCACGAAATTGTTGGGCAGCAGGGTGCAGATGCGGTGGATCATGTCGTTGCTCAAGCGCGTCCATTCCTGGGACACGGCTTCCGTTCCGATATGATGGGCCATGCCCGAGGCGCGGGGCGAGAAGATCGTCAGATCGCTGCCGCGGTCCTTCTGGAAGGTGAGCTGCTTCTGCACGCTGGCGATGAGCTGCTCGTCGGAGATGCCCAGATCCGTCGAGGGCTTGCGGGCCGGGTCCGCAAGGGCGGCGAGCTGCTTGTCGCGGAACGTATGCATCGCGGCGGGCTCGGTCGTGTAATGGCCGTGAATGTCGATGATCATGGATGCGCCTCTTCTTCGGACTATGATGATTTGGGTCGAGGTGACGATGGGGCCTGCGCCGCTGCGGAGATTATACTATCTCTTTGAAGGAACGGTCGTCGAGTTGCCGATTTCGCAAGGCTGCGGCGTCCACCCGGCCGCAGCGCCAGGATGCGCAAACAAAGCCCGAACCGCGCGATGGCGCGCAGGCGATGGCCAACTGGCTTGTGATCGGCAGCTCCATGTCCCCTCCCGTTCCTGTTCCTGTCTAGTCAGGGCGGGGCCTTGTGGCAAGCGCGCCAGGCGCCTCAAGGGGCCGCAGTCTTGCAAGCGTCGTCCGCCCGTGCTGATTGGGCGCAGAACCGCAAGGGAGACCGTCGATGACCCTGACCTACATGTCCGGCTTCGGAAACGATTTTGAGACCGAGAGTCTGCCCGGTGCCTTGCCCGTGGGCCGAAATTCCCCGCAAAAATGCCCCTATGGGCTCTATGCGGAGCAGCTCAGCGGCTCGCCCTTCACCGCCCCGCGCGACTCCAACCAGCGCTCCTGGCTCTACCGCATCCGCCCCTCGGTCCTGCACAGCGGGCGATTCGTTAAAGCCGAGCAGGGCCTGTGGCGCACCGCGCCATGCGCCGAATACGAGATGCCGCCCGGCCAGCTGCGCTGGGGCCCGACGCCCATTCCCGAAGAGCCCGTGACGATGGTGCAGGGCCTGCGCACCATGACCACGGCAGGCGACGCGGGCGCGCAGGCGGGGCTTGGCGCCCATGTCTATGTCGTCACCGCCAGCATGCAGGACGAATATTTGTGCAACGCCGATGGCGAGATGCTTTTCGCGCCCCAGCAGGGCGCCCTGCGCTTCGTCACGGAGCTGGGCGTGATCGAGGCGTCGCCCGGCGAGATCGTCGTGATTCCGCGCGGCGTGAAGCTGCGCGTGGAACTCGTCGATGGCCCTGCGCGCGGCTATCTCTGCGAGAACTATGGCGGCGCGTTCCGCTTGCCCGAACGCGGCCCCATCGGCGCGAATTGTCTGGCCAATTCGCGCGATTTCCTCACTCCCGTCGCTCATTACGAAGACAGCGAGACGCCCTCCACGCTCTATCTGCGCGCGCAAGGCGTCTTGTGGAAGACCCAGCTTTCCGCCTCGCCGCTCGATGTGGTGGCCTGGCATGGCAATTACGCGCCCTACAAATACGATCTGCGCCGGTTCTCGCCGGTGGGGGCGATTCTGTTCGATCACCCCGACCCGTCCATCTTCACCGTGCTGACCGCGCCCTCGGACACGCCCGGCATGGCGAACATCGACTTCGTGATTTTCCCCGAGCGTTGGCTGACGATGGAAAACACGTTCCGCCCGCCCTGGTACCATGTGAACATCATGTCCGAATTCATGGGCCTGCTTTATGGTCAGTATGACGCCAAGCCCCATGGCTTTGCGCCCGGCGGCGTCAGTCTGCACAATTCCATGCTGCCCCATGGGCCGGACATGGAGGCGTTCGAACACGCCAGCAACGCGGCGCTCGCCCCCGTCAAACTCGCGAATACGATGGCCTTCATGTTCGAGTCGCGCTTTCCCCAGCGCGTCACCGAATATGCGGCGACCTCGCCCATTCTTCAGCCCGACTACGCCCAGTGCTGGAGCGGGTTGAAGAAGCATTTTGATCCGACCCGTCCGTGAATTCTGGAATGATGACCATGAACCCCAACGATCCCAAGCTGCGCGCCTTCATCGATGTCGCCCCCGACAGCGATTTTCCGATCCAGAACCTGCCCTATGGCGTGTTTTCGACAGCGGGCGCGGGCAGGAGGGTGGGCGTCGCCATCGGCGATTTCGTCCTCGATCTCGCGGAAATGGCCAAGGCGGGGCTTCTGCCGGACGTTCCCGCAGGCGTCTTCGAATCGGATGCGCTGAACCCCTTCATGGCGCTTGGTCCGGATGTGTGGAGCGCCACGCGCACGCGCCTCAGCGCCCTGTTGCAAGCGGACGCGCCACGGCTGCGCGACGACGCGGCTTTGCGGGCGCGCGCGCTGGTTCCGATGGCGCAGGCGACTTTGCATCTGCCTTTCGAAGTCTCCGCCTTCAGCGATTTCTATTCGTCGCTGCAACACGCCTCCAACGCGGGCATGATCCTGCGCGGCGCCAACGCCGCGCTCATGCCCAATTGGCGACATATGCCCATCGGCTACAACAGCCGCGCCAGCACGGTGGTGGTGAGCGGCGCGCCGGTGCGCCGCCCGCTGGGGCAGCTGAAGATCGGCGACGCCCCCCCGGTCATGGTCCCCTGCGCCAAGCTCGATTTCGAACTCGAGATGGGCGTCGTCATTGGTCAGGACTCAAGCATGGGCGATATGCTGGATCAGGCGAGCGCCGAGCGCATGATCTTCGGCTTCGTGCTGCTGAACGACTGGAGCGCGCGCGACATTCAGGCCTGGGAATATCAGCCCCTCGGCCCCTTCCTCGCCAAGGCCTTCGCCACCACCATTTCCCCATGGGTGGTGACGAAAGAGGCGCTGGAGCCCTTCCGCGCACCGACCCCTGCGCAAGAGCCCGCACCCCTGACCTATCTGCGCCAGACCGGCTTGCAGAACTATGATGTGCATCTGGAAGTCGATTTGCAGACGGCGGCGATGCGCGCGCCCGTCACCATCAGCCACAGCAATTTCCGCTACATGTATTGGTCGTCCCTGCAACAATTGATGCACCACGCCTCGACCGGCTGCGCCATGCGCGTGGGCGATCTGCTTGGCTCGGGCACCATCAGCGGCGACGACAAGGCGGAGCGGGGCAGTCTGCTGGAATTGTCCTGGAACGGGACCACGCCGCTGGCGCTGGGCGATGGCGAGACCCGCAGCTTTCTGGAGGACGGCGACCGCCTGACCTTCCGGGGCTGGGCGCAGGGCGAGGGCTACCGCGTGGGCTTTGGCGAGGCGGCGGGCGTCGTGCTGCCTGCGCACCCTGCGCCAAAATGAGACAGGGGCGCTTGTTTCGCCGGAAGACGCAGGCGCCCTATTCGGCCGCCACCATCCCCGCGCCAGCATCCCCGCCCTTCAACCAGCGACCCAGGAAGGCGTCGATCCACCGCGCCACCGGCGCGTCGTGCTGATGCCAGCCTGACAGATGCTGATGGGGCAGGCGGGCGCCGAGGTCGCTCATGCGTTCGGCCGCTTTCACGGTCCAGCGGCACATCATGGCGTAGGTGACTTCGGGGTGGAACTGGAAGCCGAAGGCCTTGCCCAGGGAGCAGGCCTGCACGGCGAAATCATCGCCCTCCGCCAGAAGGCGCGCGCCGCACGGCAGATCGAAACCCTCGCGGTGCCACTGATAGACCGTATCGGGAAAAGGGCTGGGGCAAAGCGTATGCGCGGCTTCCGTGGGGCGGATCGGATAATAGCCGATTTCGGCGCGGCCCTCGTGATGGGGATAGACGCGGTGGCCCAGATGCCGCGCCATCAATTGGGCGCCGAGGCACAGGCCGAGATAGGGCACATCCTCCTTCAGCGCGACGCCGATCAGGTCCATCTCGCGGTGGATGAAATCGCGGTCGTCATTGGCGCTCATCGGACCGCCGAAGATCACAACCCCCGCATAATCGCGCAGGTTGCAGGGGAGCGGATCGCCGAGCACCGGACGGCGCATGTCGAGCCGATATCCGCGCGATGCGAGCAGCCGCCCGACACGCCCTGGCGTGGAATGCTCCTGATGGAGAACCACGAGAACCCGCCCCTTGGCGGATCGTGAATCGCAGTGAAAGTCCATAAATCAGAGTGTTGCGCTGCAACAAAGAATGGTCAAGGCGAAAAGGCGGCGAAAATGCAGAGTGTCTTATTTTTGTAATCTCATGTTGCGAATCATAGCCCCTTGCGTCGGTCCTGCATGCGTCCCACCACCGGCAGCAGCAAGCCATTGGGCATGAGCGGCAGCAGACCCGTGACGAGCTTGTTGAACAGGCCCGGCACCACCAATCGGCGCCCCTTCATCAGACCTTGGTACCCCGCCTCCGCCACCACCCGCGAGGACATGGACGGCAGCTGCTTCATCAGATTGGCGTCGAGCCCCGCCCGCGCGTGGAAATCTGTGGCGGTGACGCCGGGACACAGCGCGGTGACGGTGACGCCCGCGCCCTCCAATTCCTGCGACAGGGCCTGACTGAAGGACACCACATAGGCCTTGGTGGCGTAATAGACCGCCATGCCCGGCCCCGGCAAAAAGCCCGCAACCGAGGCCACATTCATGATGCGCCCGCGCCCCGCGATGACGGCGGGCAGGAAGCGCAGGGTGAGTTCGGTCAAGGCCCGGATGTTGAGGTCGATCATCTCGATCTGGCCCGCGCGCTCCAGCATGGCCGCGCGGCCCGCAAGGCCAAAGCCCGCGTTGTTGATCAGCATGGTGGGCGTGAGCCCCGCCTCGTCCAAAGCCAGAGCCAGGGCCTCGCAGGCCTGCGGCTGGGCGAGATCGAGGCTGAGGGTGAAGGGCCGTGGGCGGCCACTGGCCTCGATCTCCCCCGCCAGCGCCTCCAGCTTGTCGGCGGAGCGGGCGACCAAGGCCAGATCATGCCCCTCGCGGGCGAAAATGCGGGCGAGATCCGCCCCGATGCCCCCCGAGGCGCCGGTGACGAGAACGACGGGGCGATGTGCGTCCATGACGTGAGCTCCTGCGGGCGGCGCGGATCACCTGATCCGCACACAGGTCTGATAGCCCCCGATCTTGCCGAAGGCCGCGCCCATGCGTCTTCGCCAGGATTGGCAGCTGGCCTGCGAGGTGAAGCATACATGATCATCGCGCCAATCAATCACTTTCGCCCCGAAGGGATCGCGAACCCAGCGCCCGCCGGAAAAATGCCCCAGCCAGACATCCCGCACGGGAGCGTCGGCGAGAACGCCGCAATTGGGGCCATCAGACACAAAGCCCGGCATGGCGACGGCGGCGGGGATGGCGGCGAGGGTGATGAAAGCGAGCGTGATCAGGCGGTTACATGCGTTGCGGCTCATGGCGGGCTCCCGGCGTCCCCTGTCGCCAGACAACGGCGAAGCTGGACCTGGGGTTCCAGACCAATCCTGAAGTGGCCGGGACCGCCGCCTGTTGCGGTCCCGGCCCAGCCGGATCAGTCAGAGGGGACCTCGACGGCTGTTCGCTAGGAATAGAGGGTCATTGTGCCAGCCCCGTGACGCGGCGCAAGCGACTTGCAGGCATGATGATGTCGCAGGCGCGCAGACCTACCAGCCGGACAGGGCGGGCCGGGCGGTTCCAACCGAGGCGCTGAGGCCAAACTGCACCGAATCGGTGACGGCGAAGTTGAAGCCCGCCCCGGCGCTGACGCTCGTCTTGGCGTCGCGGCCAGCCAGAAGATCGCCCGTGGTGTTGAAGCCGGAGGAAAGCCCCGGCAAGGCGCTGGCCTTCGCGGACGACAGCGTCGTCGTCACAAAAGGCGTGATGCGTCCCAGATCAAGGCCCAGCTTCACGCTGGTGCTGGAAAAATCGAAACCTGCCGGGGCGCCCGTGAGCGACGAAAAGCTCGCCGTACCGCTGGTCGAGGACACGCCAAGGAGCAAATCCTTGCTGATGCGCCAGGTTGCCGCGCCTCCGCCCTGCCCTGACAGGCCGAAGGCCGGGACGGCGAAGGCGTCGGAGACGCGCGCTTCATCCAGCGCGGCGGGGCCACGCGCGAACGTCGGCAGGCTGGAAGAGGCCCATTCCAGCGCGCAGGCGGGCGTGATGAGAAGGCAGGCGGCCAATCCGGCAAGTGCGAAAGCGCGCATCGGTGAGAACCCTTTGGCAAGAGCGCCACCTTAGGCCAGAAACGCTCCGCGCGCCAGAAGCTGCGCCTCACGCCAGCCGCAGCAACAGCTCTTCCCATAATTTCGCGCTGCGCGCCCAGCTGAACTGGCCTCGGGCGCGAAGGGCGCCCTCACGCAGGAACAGGCCCAGCTCCCGATCCCGGCAAAGCCGGATCGCGTCCACCGCCAGAGCCTCGAAGCTGGCGGCGCGCAAGCCATTGACCCCGTGGCTCACCCGTTCGGCCAAGGCCCCGATTCCCAGCGTCAGCACCGGAAGGCCCGCGCATTGCGCCTCCGCGGCCGCCAGACAAAACGTCTCGTCCGCAGCGCCAATGCAGATCAACGCGGTGGCGGTCTCGTAGAAGCGCGCCAGCTCCTGCTTGCCGACGCGGGGATGAAAGAGGACGCCCGCCTCTTGCGCCGCCTGCGGCGTGATGCGGGCTTGCGCGGGGGTGGAGCCAAAGACATGCAGCCTGGCGCCCGGCGCCGCCGGGCTCACCATTGCGCGCCAGACTCGGCAGGTGTCCGGCAAACCCCGTTGCGCCTGGGAGACGAAGGCGAAATGCGGCTGTCTGGGCAGATCAGTCGGCACGGCCTCAAAAAGCGCCGTGACGCCAAGCGGGATCACGGTCCTGTCGCGAAAGCGCAGCAATGCAGAGATGGCTGCAAGAGCGTCCTGCGACCCGAAGACGGCGTTCGGGCGCGTCCGCCAGATGGGGCCAAACTGTCCCTTGCGGATCGCCTTTTCGACGGCCAAAGGATTATGCGACCAGAAGACCCGCGCCTTGAAGCGCCCCGCCTGCAAGGCCCGCGCATCATTGCAGGAGATCAGCGCGTCGCCCTGGCTTTCTCCCAGCCTGTCCCACGCCAGCGGTCGGGCCTTGCGATGGGCCGGGAACCGCCCCGCGATCGTCACCTCATGGCCGCGCTCAACAAGCGCGTCGCCCAGTTCGAGGCAGGCGGTCTCGATGCCGCCCAGCGCGCCGTCGGACCCCTCATCGTCGCTCAGCGCGCTACGGGATGGAGGCGCTATCGTGATTTTCAAGCTCGGCCTCCACCTCAGCGAGAACGTCACGAACCTTGATGGGGAAACCCTGCAAGTAATCGCCCGAAAGGCCCGTGACGGCGCGATAGCGCAGGCCAAGGCGATTCGCGAGCCAGCAATAGGTGCTCTTGACGTGATTGGCGGGAAACAATTCGACGACCAGCGTTCCGGGCCGACAGAACAGCAGGTTGGTCAGGGCCGCCCCATGCACCGCCACCACGATGCGCGCGGACCTGAAGGTCTCGATCTGCGCCTTGTGATCATCGGCCTTCGGCACGAAGAATTCGAAGCCGAACTCCATCAGCTCGGCCATCAGCTCGGCCTCATTCTCCAGTCGGCGCAGGCGCGTGCTGCCCCGGCTGACGAACAAAAGTCGGTCCGGCTCGCCTGCGTCGGGAAGTTGATGATAGGCGGCCAGCATGACGCCCAGCTCATCAGCCTGCGCGCGCGTGACCGGCATCCATTCGCGCGTGTCGGCATAGCGCGAGAGCCACAGCGCCGGGACGTCGACCAGACGCTCGGTCCTGTCGAGTTCAAGAATGCGCACATTGTCATGGGCGGCGCAGATGGCGCGCAGCGTATCTTGAACGAAGGGCGGGAAATCCGGACGCGTGACGATGTGCAGTAGGCCGATGTCCGGCCCATGACGGCGCAGATAGTACAGAAGCGGCACGACGTCGTTGGCGAAGAAATGGTAGAAATGGCCGTTGCAGGTGAGGGTGAAGAAAGCGCCATCCGGCGCCGCCCGCCGCTTCAGCAACTTCGGCTTCGCCTCATTCCAGTTGGCGGGGCCTGAGCCGAGCGCCAGCACCGTGCCGCCGGTCCGGTCCAGCACCATCATCGTATGGCCGGACACGATGCAATGATCAATCCTGAACAATAACGAGCGAAGTTCGGATCGGCCCGATGGATAGGTCGAGGTATCGCCATAATCATTGGCCATGGCGGGCAGCAGGACGGCTTTCGCCCGATCAAGATCTTCGGCTGCGAAGGCGAGCTCCTGCGTCTCGTCTTCGAGAACCTGATCCGCAAAACCGCCCGCGAACGAAGCGTGAAGGGGAAAGTTCAAGGCGCGGCCAAGGCTAGGCGCCCATTGGCAGAGCTGTCGGCATATCGCCCAGCGGATCCAGCGGCTGGTGAACATGAGGCGAGCTTGAGATTTGCGCGGCATCAGGCGCTCATCTCCGGGCAACGACGCAAGACGCGGCTGCACGACCCTTCAAACTCAATCATCCGCCGCCCTGTTTTCAACTCCGTCAGCCGCAATCTAGATGAAACGCCGCGACGGCGACAGTCCCTGAGCGCCGAAGCGATCAACGGGCGGCGCGCGGCGCAGCGGGGCTGTTCTCAGTCTTGAGCGCTGGCGGACTCGGGGCTTTCGACCTCGCTGGCGGATTCGCGGATGAGCGGATCCTGCGAATCGCTCACAGCGATGGCCAGATTGGCGAATCGGGCCAGGAGACGGTCGGCCTCGGCCTGAGCCTCGGCGCGCGTGTCAAAGCTGCTCTTGATCTGGCGGTCGACGGACACGACGAACCGGGCATATTGCCCACGCTTGACGGGCCGACGGTCGCCGACGTTTTTGGAATGATCAATATCGGACATGCGTGTTCGATTTCCTGTCAGGTTCCGGCCGTCTCTTCAGCCACGGCGACGGGCGCGGGCTTCTTCACGCGCCAGAGTTGGTAGCCCGCCAACTCAATGCCGGCCTCGATCTTGGCGCGCGGCAGGCCGTGGGGCGGCGCACGCTTGGCGGAGACCAGGCCGACCACACGCCAGGGCGCGAAGTTCTTGGGCAGTTTCGTTCCAGCGCCGTCGCCCGCGAAGGCGCCGAGACCGGGCTTGCTTTCCGACTTGAAGATATAAAGGCGCATTTGGCGTTCTCCTCGCAACGGGGTTTCTAAAGCCCCCCGACGGCGGCGCGACCGGTTCAGTGGTCGCATCTGGGGAAACTCTGAAGGCGCCGGCTGGTGAGGCGGGGGCGGAGACGAAGCATCTGGCCAAATACCGATCCCTCTCATGTGGCGCTTTTTGGAGAAAATACAAGGATATTCGCCAAAATCCCCCGCGAGCGGCCACGCTTGCATCGCCGCCGAGCCGCCCTATCTCTCAGTCAAGCCTCGGAAACGAGGCGCGTTCCACCCCATTGGCCGCGCGATCACGGATGGACTGACGCTGTGGCGAAGGGGTGAGACGCAGGAAAGCCGCCTAGGGGACATTCCCCGGGGACGGCTTTTCATGGGCCGGACGCCCCTCGACGTTGCGTTTGCGCTTAAGGCCAGCGCACCGTGGGCGGCATGGAGGAGAGGATCGAGTCCACATTGCCTCCGGTCTTCAGACCGAAGATCGTGCCGCGGTCATAGAGCAGGTTGAACTCCACATAGCGCCCGCGCCGCACCTGCTGCTCCTCGCGGTCGGCCTGCGTCCAGGGCGTCGCCATATTGGCGCGCATGATGTCCGCATAGAGGCGGACGAAGGTCTCGCCCACGTCTTGCGTGAAGGCGAAGTCCGCCTCCCAGCCGGAGTTGCCGGGATCCCCGCCGCTATTGAGGTAATCGTAGAAGATGCCGCCAATGCCGCGCGGCTCGTTGCGGTGCTTGAGAAAGAAATACGTGTCGCACCAGTCCTTGTATTTGTCATAGGGCGCGATGGCGGAATGACGCTCGCAAGCGCCGCGCATGGCGCCATGGAAGGCCACCGCATCGACGTCTTCCTGCGTGCGGCGGCGCGTCAGCACCGGGGTCAGATCCGCCCCGCCGCCAAACCACGCCTTCGACGTCACCACGAAGCGTGTGTTCATGTGAACGGTCGGCGCATTCGGGTTCCAGGGATGGGCGATGACGGAAATGCCCGAGGCCCAGAAGCGCGGATCCACATCGGCGCCGGGAATCTGCTTGGCGAATTCGGGCGCGAAAGTCCCGAACACCGTGGAGGTGTGCACGCCCATCTTCTCGAACACGCGCCCATGCAGGATGCCCATGCGGCCACCGCCGCCCGGCTCGCCTGTGTGATCGGTGCGCGACCAGGGCGAGAGTTCGAAGCGTCCGGGCTCGCGCGCGGCCTCATCGAAGGGGCCGGTGGACTCCTGCTCCAGAGCTTCCATCGCCGCGATGAGTTTCAGTTGCAGGGTTTCGAACCACTCCCGCGCGCGCTGCTTTTCTTGCCCGAAGTCTTTCATTGGTCCCTCTCATGCTCCATCGCGCCGCATCAGGCGCCGCGCACTCGCCGCAGCAATTGCTCCACATGGGCTATGGGGGTTTCAGGCAGGATTCCATGACCTAGATTAAAAATATGCGGCCGCCCGGCGAAAGCTTCGATAATGCGGTCCACCCCTTCATCCAGTCCGCGCCCGCCGGTCAATATGGCGATGGGGTCGAGATTGCCTTGCAGGGTCACGCTCGCGGGCAGGGTCGCCGCCGCCCAGAGGGGATCGACCGCCGTGTCGAGGCCAAGGCCGCGCAGGCCCGGAATCGCCGCGAATTGGTGCAGATGCGAGGTTCCCCCACGCGGGAAGGCGATGATCCGCGCATGGGGCTCCTGCATGCGCACCTTCTCGATGATGGCGCGCACCGGGGCGAGGCACCAGCGCTCGAATTGCGCCACCGGCAACACGCCGGACCAGCTATCGAAGATCTGCACGGCCTGCGCGCCCGCGCGCAACTGCCGCACGAGATAATCTGAGGACACATCCACCAGCCGGTCGATGATCGCTTGAAACAGCACGGGCTGTTCATAGGCGAAGCGCCTTGTGGGCGCCTGATCAGGCGTGCCCCGCCCGGCGATCATATAGGTGGCGACCGTCCAGGGGGCGCCGCAGAAGCCGATGAGCGCCGTCTCCTGCGGAAGCGCCGCGCGCACGAGGCCGACCGTCTCCAGCACTTTGCCGATGCGGTCCATGTCGAGATTGTCGCGCAACGCCTCGAAATCGGCCCGCGTGACGATGGGCGTGAGGCGCGGGCCCTCGCCGGTCTCAAAACCCACCGTCTGGCCCAGCGCGTCGGGAATCACCAGAATGTCGCTGAACAGGATCGCAGCGTCGAAACCGAAGCGCCGGATGGGTTGCAAGGTCGCTTCGACCGCCAGCTTCGGCGTGTAGCAGAAGTCCAGAAAGGATGCGGCCGTCGCGCGGATCTGCCGATATTCCGGCAGATAACGCCCCGCCTGACGCATCAGCCATAGGGGCGGCGCAGCCTGGGCGACGCCGTCGAGCGTTGCGAGAAACTTGTTCGGTGCGGCTGTGTTCATGACATCGTCTGGCTCTGTGACTTGCGTGACGTTTGAAAGACCCTGCGCCGCGCGCGCGGTCAATGGGGCAAATCGTTCTGCACGGATGGGACGGGAGGTCATCGACGACCACGAGCGTTGTCAAGGCCCGGACCTATGAAGCCATTTGATCAGGCCTATGGAAAAATTTACAGCACCCGGTTCAAGGCGCCTCGAAAAGGTCTTTTCCAAAAACCCTTATATAGTGGCGAAACCAGTATGTATATTTGTCTGGGTTACGCATTATTTCAGCATTCAGGGAATTGTAATCGAACCACGAGACATCATCGACCTCCTGAGGATTTGGATAGACTTCGCCATTGTGACGGCCAACAAATATATGAACGAATTCGTCCTCGATGAGATCAGCCGCCACCTGCGCCCGATAATGTGTTTGCGCCTTCCAGGAAAGCGGGCAGGAAAATCCCAGTTCTTCGGGCAAACGGCGCGACGCCGCCCGGTCCGTCGCCTCGCCGGGGCGCGGGTGCGAGCAACAGGCGTTCGCCCAAAGGCCTGCGGAATGATATTTACTGGCGGCGCGGCGCTGCAAGAGCATCCGCCCCTGATCGTCGACGATGCAGATCGACACAGCGCGATGGAGGTAGCCCAGACGATGGGCGGGCAATTTGTCGGCGCGGCCGATCTCCTTGTCCTCCATATCGACGAGGATCACCTGTTCGAGCGTGTCGTCCATCCGGAAGCCCTGCATTGGAGGTCCGTGCGCGCAGGGACCGACGGGAATACGCCGGACCAGCATCTTTGGATCCACAGCCGGACGCAAGGGCGAGGATCAGGGCGGGCCCTCCATAGGCGTAGACGCGGGGGATGATGCTGCGGGAGCTGGGGCCGGAACGCGTCCGGCCCTCCTTTCACCCTGCATGGCCTGACCATCCGCCAACCGTTTCGCCAGGTGCTGGAAGATCAGCTTGTCGGCGTCCTTCATGCGGGACACCGTCCGCAGAAGCGCCAACAGATCTTCCTCCTGACAATAATAGAACAGTTCGAGCAGCAATTTCCTGGCGGCGTCTCCCTGCGCATTCACGTCCGCGACCATCGCATCGAAAGCCGCCGAAAGGGTGATGTTGGCGATTTCAGGATCGCCGAATGCCTTGTCCGGCGCCATGGGCAGCTCCTATGCGCGCATGCGATCCTCTGAATGCCGGAAGAACACCGAATCTTCCGATCCACGCAAATTCTGCAAGAACGTCAAAGTGTCGCGATTGAAATGGGCGGTGACTGCGATGGTCGTTTCCCCGGAAAGCTCTTTTGGAAAACCGAGCGGGGTCACCTTGAACTTCATCTGGACGAGCCGCAGCAGCCAAAGCGGGTTCATCTGGATGATGATCGCGTCGATCTCGCGGGCCAATCCCCACTCGACGATTCCCAGCAACAAGGCCAATCCCACCGGGCTCAGCATGCGCCCTCGATCCCGATGTTCCTTGCTGACGGCGTAACGCGTCCACTCCCAGATGGATGGCCCTTGTGGGCGGTCTCCATCGCAAAGGAACGGCAACACCTCGGACAAAAGATGCGGTCCGGTCGAGGGCAACATCCGCTGGTAGCCGATGACCGTGTTTGTCGCATCGACATAAAGCATATGGACAGCCGTTCTGGTGTCGAACTGGTCAAACTCCCGGCCGTCCCCCCGGTCCAGCTCCGTCCACTTCTTCTCTTCGACAAAGACGCTATGCCGCAAGCGCAGGGCCTGCGCCATTTCGGCTTTGTAAAGGTGTTCATTTTCAATGGTCACGATATGAAGCATTCAAGCCCCCTTCTGAACGATGGAGAGGGCCATTCCAGCGAAAACAAACGTGACTGTAACTGGGACGAATCCCAGTCGAAACGATTACTATGTCACGAGCCCCAGACGCATCGCCGTGGCGACCGCGTAAGTGGTGGTGCGGACGCCAAGCTTATTGCGGATATGAGACAGATGCCAATCAACGCCTTTAGGCGAAATTGACATTTTTTCAGCGATTTGACGGCGGGTCAGGCCATCAGCGAGCCACTTGATCACGTCCACTTCCTTCGTTGTCAGACTCACGGACTGGTTTTCCATGTCGTCTCTTACGGCGATCGAGCGTCCCACTGCGTAACTGGCCACCAGCAGCAACATGGACTGATCCTGGGGCGAGATCTCGAGGTTGCGCCCGGCGAACGAAAACCCGATGACCGTATTTTCAATCGGGATCAGCGGGATGGTGAGGCCTTGCTTCAGACCGAAATCCGCCGCTTCATTCATGATCAGACGCGCCTTGGGCCCAAGCTGGAGCAATTGATCCACCTGCGCCCATTGGAAGGACCGCCCTTCAGGAAGCAATGCAATGGCCGGATCGCTGAACAGATAACCTCGGCTGAAATATCGCACCGCCCATTCCTGCGGCCAGGCGGCCAGCAACACATGGGACCGCTGGACCTTCGACATGGCCCCGGGAAAGGGCACGACGCCAGCCAGAACATGCTCGACTCCAAAAACCTTCGTGATTTCAAGAACTTTTTTGCAAATCTCCTCCTGCGTGGCGGCGCCGTCCAAAGACCGGATAAAATCAAGCGTCCTGTCGAGTGGTCTGCGGGCCATTCCGAGCCTCCATCGTGCGTAAATTCACCAGATGTCATTCGCCCGCGCCACCCATGATCAACCGGGAGCCGGGGCGAACCGTTCTGTTACGTTAAGAATGACAATTCGACCAATAATATTAACGCCCGACTTCGCCAACCTTGCCTGGAACCATCCTTGCTCCGCGTCTGGCGCTCGAACCCGCGCACCATTTGTTACGAATGCTGCACTCCCTATTTCTCCTGGTGGTGAATGGTGATCCACTGATCAGGCGCCGCCTGGAGGCCGCTTTCGCGGCGGTCAACGGCACACCTCCCGTGTCGGAATAGAGCGGCGACGTCTTTTGGAGACAGGCTGAAGCCATGAAGTTGAGCGCCATAGCGACCCTGACCATGATCGTTTCGAGCACATTCGCGGCGCATGCGGCCGACAAGGCCATGTTTTGCAAGGCGACGAAGAAGGATCTTTTCGCTCCGGAAAGTTTCTCCGTCGTCATCAAACAGGACAAGGTCGCCTATCTGAACGACGCCAACGCCTTCTACATCAACTATCGCGTGAAATTCGAGCGTGGACCGGAAGTCCTGGCGGAAGGTTATTATGACAACGGCGAGGTGATGTTTCAGATCTACCTGAACAACAACAAGGAAGTTGGAATGACCTTCAGCGGCGGCGTCAAAGGCGCCTATTCGTGCAATGCAACGCAGCTCCAGACGCCTTAGCATAGGGCGTCGCCGTTTGAAGCGGTCGGGCCAGACGCTGGCAATCCAAAAGGCTTATCGTGACGAGCATCGACACGCGAACGACGCAAAACGCGTCTCACGCCCTCTCGCGCGAGGCGTTTGAGAAGGCCATTTGGCATCATGTCGAAGGAGACCTCGCCACTGCCGTCGATTTGTACGGCCAGATCGCGCCCGATTCGCCATCCTTTGACGAAGGTCAGTTTTATCTAGGGGTCGCTCTTCATCATCTTGGGCAGCACGAGCGCGCAGTCGCTCTTTTGCGCGCCTGTCTGGCTGCGGCCGACGGCCGCGTCGATTGGGCCAACAAGCTGGGAAATATCCTGAACGCGCAGGACCGCTTTGCCGAAGCGGTCGAAGTCTTTGAACAGGCGATCGCCAAAGACCCCGCTCAGGCCCAGCTCTGGAGCAATCTGGGGGCGAGCCAGGAGCGCCTTGGAAATTTGCAACAAGCGGAACGCGCCTATCAAACCGCCATTTCACTCGAGCCTGAATCGCCCGACGTCTATCGACTTTTATCGGCGCTTTATGAGCGCCAGCACATGCAGGTGGAGGCGGTGCGCGCCTATTCGGCCGGCTATGTCGTCTCGCCGCGCGAGACCACGACGCCCTATCTGCTCGCGAAGGCCTACTACGTGCTTGATCGACTGGACGAGGCTGCGGAGGTCTATCGCGCCTGGAAAGTCGCGGAGCCTGACAATCCGGTGCCCGCCCACCTCTTCGCGGCCTGTTCTGGGCATAGCGACGATGACGCCGCCATTCCGGAGCGCTGCTCGGAAGCCTATGTGAGCATGACCTTCGATGACTATGCGGACCATTTCGAGGGCAAGCTCCATGCGCTCGATTATCGCGGCCCGCATTTGCTTGAAAGCCTTCTGGCGCAACATCTGTCAGCTGGCGCTTGCCTCGACGTGCTCGACGCTGGCTGCGGCACCGGCTTGTGCGCGCCTGTGCTGCGTCCCTATGCCCGCAGGCTGATCGGCGTCGATCTCTCCGGCGCCATGCTTGAGTTCGCCCGCCAGCGCGGCCTGTATGAAGAACTGCACAAGGCCGAGATTGAAACTTATCTCAGCCATGCGGCCATCGCGGCCGACCCATATGATCTCGTCGCCTGCATGGATACGTTGATCTATTTTGGCGCGATCGAAAGCCTTTTCACCCGGTTTGCCGCAAGCCTCAAGGCCGATGGCTGGCTTATCTTCACGACCGAAATCTGCGCCGAGGGCGCCGACCCCTATCAGCTCAATCCGAGCGGGCGGTACAGCCATTCCGTTTCCTATTTGCGCGACGTGATGGAGCGCTGCGGATTGGACTGCATTGTCATGGATCGCCAAACGCTGCGGACGGAACTCCAATTAGCGGTGGCTGGCGTGATCGTGCTCGCAAGACGGGTCGACGCTCGCGAACAGATCCGATCGACGACGTCAGCCTCTATTTGAGCTGACCGCTCATATCGACCACCGATTGCTGGCTACTGGTGCTCATCAGCTTGATGGCCTTCGCATTCAAATCCAATTGCTTCAGATCCACCATACGGATCGTCTGGTCGTCGTAGGATTTATAATAGTAACGCAAGCTCTGCGGATCGCGGGCGATGGTCAGCATTGTATAATCCGTATGGACGACGCCATCGCTCACCTCGCGCGAAACGCCGACCGGGATGTCGAAATTGTTGAGAATGTGGAAAACCTGCGCCACCCCAGTTTCGGCGGATGGCGAGGGAATGGCGGTTGTGCTGAAGATCGCCGCCCGGACAAAGCGCGAGGGCGGCGTGAAGTCTCCGGGAAGCCCGACCATGCCGCTGCCCTGGCCCAATTGCGCGAATGTCTCGCCAGCTATTTTGACCGGGGCGGCGTTCACAGGGTCCAGCGAAATATAATTGCGCAGATTGGTCATGTGCCAGTCAAAACCCGGCGAATTGGTCATCACGCCGAGCGGATTGTCGTGCAGGACGAGCCGCCCTTCCACGGGTTCTATGGCGATGCTCGCCCCGCTCCTGTCGTAAACGACGTAATGGAACGGCGGCGCCTCCGGCCCCCAATTCTCGATGAGCGTCGGCGTGATGACGACCTCGCCAGCTGCAATCGCTTTGCGAACCTCGTCGACGGTCGCAAATTGCGTCAGCAGCCAGTTGGGGAAGTCCGCTGGCGACAAGCCCCTATGCTGGTTTTCCGGGGTGACGGGCGTGTAACCGGCGAACGTCGGAAAGTAGAAAGCCCCGACCGCCAGCCCCTGCTCGTTGAGGCCATCGAGCAGCTTCACGTCCGAGAACGCGACCGCCCCAACGGCGGCATATTTCGCAGCGTATTTGACGCCGTCCCCCGCAGGCGTCCTGGCAACGAAGGCCTGTCCACGCGGAATGACCGCAATTGAACTTTCGATTTTGACGCCAAATTCGACCGTTCGCCCATGCACGAAAGACCCATCCGCCGTTTTCAGCATGATGCCCGTGCACGCCAGCGCGGGTTGCACGACGAGGGAAACCACCATGGCCACCGCCAGAACGGCCCTTGTTTTGATGCTGCTGCGCATGAGAGCCCCCTAATCAGTCGACCGACGGGAGATGGGGCGGAGACCTGTGGCAGGCAACGGGAATGACCTGAATGGGTATTAACCAGCTTCTCTAACCACACGGCTAGAGTCAGGTTGAAAATAAATCGGATCAAAGCAATAAGGCCTTCATGACTTGCTGCTGACGCTGGATAAACACTGTCTTGCAGCATTTAATTCTGCAATCATGGGGGCCGAACATGTTTAACGTCGTGAAAAAACGCTCCAACTCGAAAGACTATATTTACTGCGTCTACAGTGGCGCACGTCTGATTCTGCAAACGAGAAACGTCGCCGCGGCCCATCAATGGCTGAAGCTGAACCAGGCCTAATAACGCCAACGGCCTGCCGCTCTGGGTCACAGGGACCCCTGAGTCCATGGCTGAGTGCTGAAAGGCTTGAACAGCTTCCTGCGCGCGTCTCTTCAACGGATCGTCAAGGAGCGTTTCGACGTTGACTTTTGCGAGCGGGGCAGAGGCGCTCCTCTGAATCCAGACATGGCCGCGCAATCGGGATGCGGGAATGGGACCTTATGGGTCGAACCGATTAGCCGCTGGTGTTCATCTTCAACGACCTGACTGATTGGCTGTGATCGCGGGGCCAGATCAATCGAACGCGTCCACCCAGGAAGCTCGCGCGCGCCGCACCCAGAGGCTGCCGTTTCGCCCACCGCCCGGCTCCCCCGGCATCGGGCTGTCCGTGCTAGTTTTGATTGATTTTGAACGACGAAAAACCCGCCAGGATCGCTGGCGGGTTTGATTTGGTTGCGGGGACCCGCAGCCCCCTTTATCGAACCGTCGAGGTTCTGCCGCGGCGGCCCCAAAGGGCGGCCCGCTAATGTTAGCCTCCGGCTATCTATATAAAGAAACACTCAATCCAAACCGTCGGCCTTGCTTATATATCGAACGATAAACATCAAGAGTGGGGCCGACGCCCACGCCAACCTGCCCGCCCGGGCAAGGCGGATCGCGAAAGCGGATGTGGCTACGGTATGGGGCAATAATTCGGGCACTGCGTCGGCCCCTTACGCATTTGGATGGATGGGCGGATGAGATGCTCGCCGCATCGGTGATAGCCGGAATGTCTATGGAAATTGGGCGGCATCGCGCAGGCGGCAGCATCCGATCCATGATGAGACGGATAGCCGCCATGTCGCCATTCTTGGCAGCGTCGATGGCAGCCCTTGTTATCGCTTCGATTTCGCCTTCGAGCATCTCTTCAACGGCGATTGTCCGGCGATTGCGCGCACCAGCTGGCCTGCCCTTCGGGTTACCACTTTGGCCCTTCTGAAAGGGCTTTCCGCGAACTCGCTGTTCCATGGCTGCAATATACAGCAACCCTATCGTTTCGGAAACGGAATAAATAACTTTACTGAACTTGCCCCCGTTTGGCGTCTCCCTTAGCCGGGTGTGATCATGCGACGAGCTTTCTTTCCTCGGCAAGCCTCATTTTCTCGAAGGCCATCGGGCTGATGTAGCCCAGCGTCGAGTGAAGCCGTTTGCTGTTGTAGAAG
>CAIUWR010000079.1 GCA_903902915.1 uncultured Hyphomicrobiales bacterium
ATCGAACCAATCTCCTCCCGCCTAATTAGGCGAGATATGAACACCCTAAGGAGCTCGGAAAAACTGGGTCGCGTCCGCCGCACAAGTCGGCGTCGCCGTCAGTGGGTGCTGTATAGTCGCGGCCCCCGGACCTGTCAACACCCATATGTCACTATTGCAACGTTATCGGCTGTTCGCAGGCTTTTCCCTGGTTCTATGGGATAGATGCCCGGTCGAAAGACTATCGATACGCCTCCGGGCACACGAAGGGAAACGAGCAATGGCCTCGAGGCTTCGATGTCCGCGCGCAGAACGCCGGGCGTCGGCTGATCGGGGAAGCCATTCCAAGATGGGGAACGATCCGCAGACCAAGGGCGCGACCTCAGCACAGGTCCAGACATGCTTTCATCGTCGTCAGACTGAAAAACCCCGCCGCATCGCTGCGACGGGGTTCAATGATGTTCAGTGCGTGCACGCGGCTTACTTGCCAGCGGCGAGCTTGGCGGCCTTTTCCTTGGCCTTCTTGGCGGTCTTGGCCTCGACGCGAGCGGTCCGCTCGGCCACGGTCTCCTGCTTCTCGGCGATACGGGCCGACTTGCCGCGACGATCACGCAGATAATAAAGCTTGGCGCGACGCACCTTGCCGCGACGGACGACCTTGATCGACTCGATGTTCGGGGAGAACACGGGGAACACGCGCTCGACGCCTTCGCCGTAGGAGATCTTGCGAACGGTGAAGCTCTCGTTGATGCCGGCGCCGCCACGGGCGATGCAGACGCCTTCATAGGCCTGCACGCGGCTACGCTCGCCTTCCTTCACCTTGACGTTCACGATGACCGTGTCGCCGGGGGCGAAGGGGGGAATTTCCTTGGCGAGCCGAACGATCTGTTCGGCTTCGATGGTGGCGATGATATCCATAACTAACTCCTGCGCTTTTCGCCCTCTTTGGAGCGAGCGTTTTGGCAACGCTGTTTTCAGTTGAGCGCCGCCTATACCCCAGCGCGCCCGCCATGTCCAATGAGAACAGCCGCGCTTTGGAACGCTGCGGCGTTATTTGGCGAGGCGCGCCGCCAATTCGCGGGAGCCCCGGTGCTGGGCATGGGTGATGGCCACCGCCAGCGCATCCGCCGCATCCGGGCTTTTGAAGTCGGATTTGGGCAACAGCACCTTCACCATCATGGCGATCTGCGCCTTGTCCGCATGGCCCGCGCCCACCACGGTCTTCTTCACCAGATTGGCGGCATATTCGGCCACCGGCAGGCCCGCGAGGCTGGGCACCACCAGCGCGACGCCCCGCGCTTGCCCAAGTTTCAGCGCCGATTGCGGGTCGCGGTTGACGAAGGTCTCCTCCACCGCCGCCTCCTGCGGCATGTGCAGATGGATGATCTCGGCCAGCCCCTCGTGCAATTGCCGCAGCCGGTCGGCCAGCGACAGCTTTGCGTCCGAGTGGATCGCGCCGCAGGCCACGAAGGACAGGCGCGAGCCTTCGCTCTCCACCACGCCCCATCCGAGGTTGCGAAGACCGGGATCTATGCCGATGATGCGAATCGTAGCCATTGCCATCCGCCAAGCTGTAACAGTCTGGCGGTCACCTCCCTAGCGCCGTCAGAAGCGGAGTTCATTTTGCCCGATCTTTCGTCCCTGCCCGGCGAGCTTGTCGCAGGTCTCTGGTCCGCGATGCAGGAGCCGCGTCTGTGGTTCGTTTTCGCGGTGTCGCTCATCGGGGGCGTCGTGCGAGGCTATTCGGGCTTCGGCGGCGCGCTGATCGTCATTCCGCTGGCGGCCATGACCATGGGGCCGGTCATCGCCGTGCCCATGTTCTACCTCTTCGATCTGGGTTCAGCGACGCCTTATGGCTATAAATCGCTGCCCCAGTGCCGCTGGGCCCAGGTGACGCCGATGCTGGCGGGCCATCTCCTGATGCTGCCCGTGGGCGCGTGGCTGTTGACGAATCTGCCCTCGGAGACGGTGCGCTGGGCCATGGCCGGCACGGTGTTTCTGATGCTGGGGCTGCTCGTTTCAGGCTGGCGCTACACGGGCAGGCCCAATCCGCCCGCATCTTTTGGCGTTGGCGCGGTGGCGGGCTTGATGGGCTCCTCCACCGGCATTTCGGGCCCGCCGATCATCGCCTACTGGCTCGGCCAGAAGGATAACGCCACCGTCATCCGCACCAATATCATGGCCTATTACGCCTTGAGCTCGACGGCGACCGACGTGCTTTTGTGGTGGAAGGGCCTCTTCACCTGGCAGGTGGCGCTCTACGCCATCGTCATCTGGCCCGCCTATGCGCTGGGCCTGTGGGGCGGGGCGAAGATTTTCGACCGCGCGAGCGAGCGGTTTTTCCGCGTCTCGGCCTATGCGCTGATCCTGATCTCGGCCATCATCAGCCTGCCGCTGATGGATCGGTTTTTGGTGCGCTGACGCCTATGGCCGCTTCAGCAAATCCGGCCGACGGGCGAGCGTGATCGCCTGCGCCTGCGCCCGCCGCCAGGCCGCGATCTTCGCATGGTCGCCCGACAGCAGCACCTCGGGTATCGGCCGACCCTCGAATTCCCGGGGACGGGTGTAATGGGGATATTCCAGCAGGCCGGATTCGAAGCTCTCGTCGGCGCCTGACTCCAGCTTGCCCATGACGCCTGGAATCAGCCGCACGCAGGCGTCCAGCAGCACCATGGCGGCGAGCTCTCCGCCCGAGAGCACGTAATCGCCGATGGAGACCTCCTCCAGCCCGCGCGCCTCGATGACCCGCTCGTCCACGCCCTCGAAGCGCCCGCAGACGATGGCGACGCCCGGCCCCTGCGCCAGATCGCGCACGCGCGCCTGCGTCAGCGGACGGCCACGCGGAGACATCAGAAGGCGGGGGCGGGGATCGTCGGGGAGCAGCCCCGCATCAAGGCTGGCGGCCAGCACGTCGGCGCGGATGACCATGCCGGGTCCGCCGCCCGCAGGCGTATCGTCAACCGACTTATGGCGCCCCAGCCCATGGTCGCGAATTTGCCGCGTTTCAAGCGCCCAGAGCCCGCGTGCGAGCCCGTCGCCGGAGAGCGACTGGCCAAGCGGGCCGGGGAAGAAATCAGGGTAGAGGGTGAAGATGGAGGCGCGGAACATCAGGCCTGCTCCCCGTCCTCCCCCTCCTCCTCCTCCCGCACTTCCGATTCTTGCGGGGGAACGATGGTCACGCGGCCCGCGCTCAGGTCCACATGGGGCGCCACCGCCTTGGTGAAGGGATAGAGCAGCGTCTCGCCGCCGCTGGCGGGGCGCACTTCCAGAATGTCGCCGGCGCCGAAATTCAGGACATTCGCGACTTCGCCGATCAGCTCGCCGTTTTCCAGATGGGCGGAAAGGCCGATGAGGTCGGAGTGATAGTATTCTTCTTCGTCCGCTGGCGGCAGGTCGGCCTTGCGCACATGCAGATCGAGATTGACGAGGGCTTCCGCCGCCGTGCGGTCATTGACCCCCTCGACGCGGGCCACGAACATGTCGTCGCGGATATGGCGCAGGCTGCGCAAGGCGAAGCTGCGGGCGCCGTCGGCGCTAAATAGGGGGCTGTAGTCGCCGATGGCGGCCGGGTCTCCGGTGAAGCTCTTCAGCCGCACTTCGCCGCGCACCCCATGGGCAGCGCCAAAGCGCCCCACAAGCACGAGGTCATGCGCGGGGACCGGCGTTGCGGGGGAGGGAGCGTTGGCCATCGGGTAATTTCTTGCAGTTGAGAAAACCGGAGGGATCCAGCTCCCCCGGGGTGGGGGAGCTGGCGGGGCGGTCTTACTCGGCGGAAGCGGTCGCAGCGGCGGCTTCAGCAGCGGCGGCGGCTGCGGCGCGCTCCTGAGCCTTCTTCTTCGGCTTGGCCTTCTCGGGGTTGCTATGCGCGGCGCGATGGCCGACGCCCACGGTCTCGAGCAGGCGGGCGACGCGGTCGGTCGGCTGGGCGCCCTTGGCGAGCCAGGCCTTGGCCTTCTCGGCGTCGATGACGAGACGATCAGCGGCGTCCTTGGCCTTCAGGGGATCGAAGGTGCCGATCCGCTCGACGAAGCGGCCGTCACGGGGCATGCGGGCGTCGGCGATGACGATGCGGTAGAAGGGACGCTTCTTGGCGCCGCCGCGCGACAGACGGATTTTCAGGGACATTGGATTTTCCTTTCTGGGATGGGGAACGGTTCAGGATTTATGGTCTTCGACCAGTTGCTCGATCGCGGCCCAGGCGTCGTCCTGCATGCCTTCCGAACGGAAGACCTCGACATCCACCGAGCCGTCCTCGCGCACGTCGATCTCCCAGTATTCGCCGGGCACATGCACGAGAAACGAGAACGCATCGTCACGATACGCTTTCGTGTCGTAGTAGATGTTCGCCGCGTCGAGCTGCTCCTTGATGCTCTTGAACACGTCGAACATATTCACTTTCATTTCCATCGGATCACTTCTTCTTTCCGAAGGGATTGAAATTGGGCAAACCGCCGAGACCGGGCAGTTTGGGACCGCCCAGGCCCGGAAGGCCGGGGAGCCTGGGGGGCGCGCTGAAGGCGCCGGGGGGCGGGGCGTCGGGCAGTTTGGGGGCCGCGCCGCCCATCTGCTTCTGCATTTCGGCGATCTGCTCCTGGCTTGGCATGCCGCCGGGCAAGCCTCCCATGCCGCCGCCGCCAAGCCCGAACATTTCGGCCATCTTGCCCATGGGGCCACGCTTGGCGCCGCCCATGGCCTTCATCATGTCGGCCATCTGCCGGTGTTGCTTGAGCAGACGGTTGATCTCCTCGACCTTGGCGCCCGCGCCCGCCGCGATGCGCCGCTTGCGCGAGGCCTTCAAGATGTCGGGGTTGCGCCGCTCCTGCGGCGTCATGGACAGGATGATGGCGCGCTGGCGCTTGATCATGCGGTCGTCGAGATTGGCGCCGGCGATCTGGCTCTTCATCTTCGCCATGCCGGGCAACATGCCCATGATGCCGCCAAGACCGCCGATCTTCTCCACCTGCAACAGCTGGTCGGCCAGATCTTCCAGATCGAACTTGCCCTTGCGCATCTTGTCGGCGATGCGTTGGGCCTTTTCGGCGTCGATGCTCTGCGCCGCCTTCTCGACGAGCGAGACGATGTCGCCCATGCCCAGAATGCGGTTGGCGATGCGCGAGGGGTGAAAATCGTCGAGATCGTCCACCTTCTCGCCGGTGCCGATCAGCTTGATCGGCTTGCCGGTGACGGCGCGCATGGAGAGGGCCGCGCCGCCGCGCCCATCGCCATCGGTGCGGGTCAGCACGATGCCGGTGATGCCCACGCGACTGTCGAAATTGCGCGCCAGATTCACCGCGTCCTGACCGGTGAGCGCGTCGGCGACGAGCAGGATCTCATGCGGATTGGCGGCCGCCTTGATCTGCGCCATCTCCTCCATGAGCGGCTCGTCGATATGGGTGCGGCCGGCCGTGTCGAGGATCACCACGTCAAAGCCCTGCAAACGCGCGACTTCCTCGGCGCGGCGGGCGATTTCGACGGGGCTCTGGCCCGCGATGATCGGCAGGGTCTCGATGCCGACCTGACGGCCCAGCACCGCGAGCTGCTCCTGCGCGGCGGGGCGCTTCACGTCGAGGGACGCCATCAGCACCTTGCGCTTGTAGCGGTCGCGCAGGCGCTTGGCGATCTTGGCGGCGGTGGTGGTCTTGCCCGCGCCTTGCAGGCCGACCATCATGACGCCGACGGGAGCGGCGGCTTCGAGATTGATCGGATCGGCGTCGGAACCCAGCGTCTCGATGAGCACGTCGTTGACGATCTTGATGACCATCTGGCCGGGCGAGATCGACTTCACCACATTGGCGCCGACCGCGCGCTCTTTCACCTTGTCGATGAAAGCGCGCACGACGTCGAGCGCCACATCCGCCTCAAGCAGGGCGCGGCGCACTTCACGCATGGCGACATCGACATCCGCCTCGCTCAACGCGCCCCGGCGCGTCAGCTGGTCGAAGATGCCGGAGAGCTTTTCGGACAGGCCCTCGAACATGGTTGCTCCTCGCATGGCCCCCGAAGGAGGCGGCTTCGCCAAAGCCCCAAAACAAAACGCGCCCGGGGGCGCATCGCGCTGCCGGGCGTTGACCCCCCGCCTCAAGGGCGGGTGGGCGTCAGGTTTCAGGATCTCTGACGAGAACTCGCGGTGTTTAGGCTGCGGGGGCGGAGGAGTCAAGGAAAGGAGCGTGGGCCTCGCGATCCCTCATTCCACCACCCAGGCTCCGGGCTTGGCCAGCGGGCGCAAATCGGCGTAGGGCAGGTCGCAGCCATAGCCGCCCTCCGCATAGGAGCCCAGCGCATAGCGGTCAAAGGTGACGCTGACATGATCGGCGGTGAAGCTCCATGTGCGCAAGTCGCGCAGGGACTTGTCCAACGCGGCGTCGAAGTCGCTCAGCTCCTGCGCCTCGGGCTGGTCAACGCCGCGCTCCTTCTTGTCTTGCAGGACTTGCGCGCGGCACAGGCTGACCACCTTGTGCGCGGCCGTTCCGTCAAACAGATCCGCAAAGCCAAGCTCACGGCCCCGGGCGAGATCGACATTGACGTCCCGGCTCGACATATTGGGATGGGCGGCGCCTTCCGCCATTGTGTATGAGTCCATATGCACCGACACGAGGCGCGCGGAGGCATAGGTGACGGCCGCCGTGGTCTCGATGTTCGTCTCCCTGTCCGGCTCGCCGCTCATATCCGCAATCAATTCGTCAACATATCCGCGAACGAGTTCGTTGAACCGCTTCTCCCCCGCAGTCGCAGAGCCGGCGAAAGCGAAGGTCTCGATCTGCTGTCCGGACTTGCCCCGGCCATTGCGCCAGCGGATCAGCGGGACGAGGCGGCTCTCGGCGCCGGGGCCCGCCTGGGGCGCTCCGGTGAGATAATTCAGCCGCCCATTCATCCGGGTGGCGAGGCAGGCGTTGACCTTGTCCTGATTGGCGCAGGCGTCGCGCAGGGCGAGCCAGGCGCGTTGGGAGCCCTGTAGCGCGGCCTTGGCGCCCGCATCGCCAGCCGCCCGCAGCGCGCCATAGGCCTGATTGATCTGATCGTCGAGGGCGAGCAATGGCGTATTGGCGCAGATCGCTTTCTCGACCGGACTGCGGGCGGCCGCACAATCGAAGGCCAAAGCGGGCGCCACGTGGGCGCATCCCAGCAGCAGGGACATCAACGGCAGGCTGGGCTTCATGGCGTGGCTCCGGACCGCTAAAAGGGTCGAATCTCAAAAAAACCAGAGTGCTACAGAAATCCGCGCGCGTCATCTCACGCGCTTTTCCGTTTCCTCGCCCAAGGTGCTACTCCTGCGGCCATGAGTGGCCTCTTCCCAGCTTCCGACCAGCAAGACCCAGGACCGCAGGACATGGTCGCCGACGTATTGACGCCGGTGGCGGTGGATATCGCCTATTCCTACCGCGTGCCGCGCGGCATGACGGTCGCCGCAGGCGACTTCGTGCTCGTGCCGCTGGGCTCGCGCGAGGTGACGGGCGTGGTCTGGGAGACCCGCAAGGCGCCCGGCGGCAATCTCAAGAGCATCAAGGCCAAGCGCGATCTGCCCCCGCTCGCGCTGCCCCTGCGCCAGTTCGTCGACTGGGTGGCCCGCTGGACCATGGCGCCGCGCGGCATGGTGTTGCGCATGGGCGTGCGCGCCCCCGACGCCGCTGGCCCCGAGCCCATCCGCATCGGCGTGCGCCTCACAGGCGACCAGCCCGAGCGCATGACTCCCGCCCGCAAAAGGGTGCTGGCTGCAGCCGCAGGCGGCCTTGCCTTCCAGAAGTCCGTGCTGGCGCAAGCCGCAGGCGTTTCGGCTGGCGTCATCGACGGCCTTGTGGATGAAGGCGCGCTGGAAGCGATCTCGCTCGCCGCCGAACCCGTCGCCCTGCCCCCGCGCGCCGATTTCGCCGCTCTGCCGCTGGAGCCTGACCAACAAGCAGGCGCCGACGCCTTGCGCCTCAGCGTCGCGGCGCAAAAATTCTCCGTCACCTTGCTGGAAGGCGTCACCGGTTCGGGCAAGACGGAGGTCTATTTCGAGGCGGTGGCGGAGGCTCTACGCTGCGGCAAACAGGCGATGATCCTGATGCCGGAAATCGCCCTCACCGCGCAATTTCTCGACCGATTCGCCGCGCGCTTTGGCGTGCGTCCAGCCGAATGGCATTCAGGCGTCGCCCCGCGCAAGCGTTCGCGCATCTGGACCGGCGTGGCCTCCGGCGAGGTGCGCGTGGTGGCGGGGGCGCGCTCGGCGCTGTTCCTGCCCTTCGCGCAGCTCGGCCTGATCGTGGTCGATGAAGAGCACGAGGGCGCCTACAAGCAGGAGGATGGCGTCAGCTATCACGCCCGCGACATGGCGGTGGTGCGCGGGCGCATCGAGGCTTGTCCGGTCGTGCTGGCCTCGGCCACGCCCTCGCTGGAATCGCGCGTCAACGCGCAACAGGGCCGCTACGCCCATCTGCGGCTGGAAGCGCGGTTTGGCGGGCGCAGCCTGCCCCCCATCAAGGCCATCGACCTGCGCAAGGAGGCCGCCCCGCGCGGCAAATGGATCTCGCCGCGCCTGTGCGAGGCGGTGCGCGAGACCATCGGGCGGCAGGAACAGGCGCTGCTCTTCCTCAACCGGCGCGGCTATGCGCCGCTCACCCTCTGCCAGTCCTGCGGCCATCGGTTTCAATGCCCCAATTGCACGGCGTGGCTTGTGGAGCATCGCTTTCGCAAGGCGCTGGTCTGCCACCACTGCGGCCATGTGGAGCGCCGCCCCGACGCCTGCCCGGAATGCCAGACCGTGGATTCGCTCACCGCCTGCGGGCCGGGCGTGGAGCGGCTGGGCGAGGAGGTCGCGGCGCTGTTCCCCGCGGCGCGCACCCTCGTCCTCTCCTCGGATTTTCCCGGCGGCGCGGAGCGGCTGCGGCGCGAGCTGGAGGAGATCGCGCAAGGCAATTTCGACATCGTGATCGGCACGCAATTGGTGGCGAAGGGCCACAATTTCCCGCGCCTGACCTTGGTCGGCGTGGTGGATGGGGACGTCGGCCTCTCCTCGGGGGATCCGCGCGCCGCCGAGCGCACCTTCCAGTTGCTGCAACAGGTCACGGGCCGGGCGGGGCGCGGCGATCAGCCCGGGCGCGGATTTGTGCAGACCTGGCAGCCCGATCATCCGGTGATGCGCGCGCTGCTGTCAGGCGACACCGAGCGCTTCTATGCTGAGGAGATCGCGTCTCGCGAACGCGCGGGCCTGCCGCCTTTCGGGCGCCTCGCGGCGCTCATCGTGTCGGGCAACGACCGGGCTACCGCCGAATCCCATGCGCGCGCGCTGGCCCGCGCCGCCCACGGATTGCCGCCGTCCGAGCGCTGGCGCGTGACCGCCCCCAGCGCCTTGCCGGGCGACGAGGACATCATGGTGCTTGGCCCCGCCGAGGCGCCCATCGCGGTGGTGCGCGGGCGCCATCGCTTTCGCCTGTTGCTCAAGGCGCCGCGCAGCACCGATCTGCAAGGCTTCCTGCGCGCCATGATCGCGGCGGCGCCGCCCGAGCGAGGCGGCGTCAGGGTCGCCATCGACGTGGACCCGCATTCCTTCCTGTGAGCGATTCCCATGCGCTGGAAAATGCTCTAGCTTGCCCGGCGAATGGAGGAGCTCCCATGCATTTCGTCGCCCTTTGCACCGACAAGCCCGATGGTCTTGAAATCCGCATGCAGCACCGGCCCGAGCATCTCGCCTGGCTGGAGGCCAACAAGGCGCGCGTATTGCTGGCGGGGCCTTTTCTGAGCGCGGAAGGCCAGATGACCGGCTCCATGCTGATCGTTGAAGCCGCTGACGAAGCTGACGCGAAGGCCCTGCTCGCGAGCGATCCGTTCGCGAGGGTCGGTCTGTTCAGCGCCAGCGAGGTGAAGCCCTGGCGGCGCACCTTCGGCGCGGCGGTCTGAGGCCGGACCCATGGCGCACTGGCTCGTCAAAAGCGAACCCTCCGTCTGGTCCTGGGACCATCAGGTCGCGGCGGGGGCGAAGGGCACCCATTGGAACGGCGTGCGCAACCATCTCGCCAAACAGCAGCTCATGGCCATGAAGATCGGCGACCACGCCTTTTTCTACCATTCCAACGAGGGCAAGGAGATCGTCGGGATCGTGGAGGTCATCAAGACCTTCTATCCCGACCCCTCCGACGAGAGCGGCAAATTCGGCATGGTGGATTTCAAGGCGGTGAAGCCCCTGCTAAGGCCGGTCTCGCTCGCCGAAGTGAAGGCGACGCCCGCCCTGTCCAAAATGTCGCTCGTCACCTCGATGCGGCTTTCCGTGCAGCCGGTCACGGATGAAGAATGGGCGCTGGTCTGCAAGATGGCGGGCGTTTGAGGCACGGGAACGACAGGCGCTTGCAACCGAAGAGGCGCCATTCGTGTGAAGACCGCCCGTAAAAAGCAAAACCCGGTCTCACGACCGGGTTCTGTACTGGGAATATGAAGGGCTCAGGCCGCTTCTTCGATATCGCCGTCGGCGGCTTCTTCGGCGAGATCCTCGACAGCCTGTTCGGCCTTGGAGCCGCGCTTGGGCCCCTTCTGAAGATGCGCCTCGATGACCTTCAGCGACTCGCTGTCCGTCAGCTTCTGCACGACCGCGATCTCTCGCGCCATGCGGTCGAGGGCTGATTCATACAGCTGACGCTCTGAATAAGACTGCTCGGGCTGGGCGTCGGAGCGATAGAGGTCGCGCACGACTTCCGCGATGGAGCCCAGATCGCCGGAATTGATCTTGGCTTCATATTCCTGCGCGCGGCGCGACCACATGGTGCGCTTGATGCGCGCGCGGCCGGTCAGCGTGTCGAGGCTCTTCTTCACAGTCTCGGCGTCCGCCAGCTTGCGGATGGCGCCGGCGATGACCTTCGGCATGGGAACCTTGAGGGTCATCTTGTCCTTGGCGAAGGAGATGACGAAGAGCTCCAGCTTGAAGCCCGCGACTTCCTGCTCTTCGACGGCGATGATCTGACCGACGCCATGGGCCGGATACACGATGTGTTCGCCGGCTTTGAACCCGGTGCGATGCACGCCAGGCTTGGCGGCGGGTTTGGCTGCGGCGGGCGCGGTGGCGGGCGCGGCGACTGCTTTGGTTGGCGTGGAAACGGGGGCGGAATCGGCGGCAGTCTGGATCGTTTTCAGGTTCACAGTCCCAACATTCGTCTGAGGAGATTTTACCGCGGGCTTGGCGGCTGACTTGGCGTCCGACAGGATGACCTGCGGGGCGGGAGCGGATAATTCGGGCGCCTTGACGGGCGATGAAGATGGCGCAGCGGCCGGCTGGCTCTGCGGCGCATTGGGGGCCAGCTTTGCAGTCGTCGTCTGCACGGCCGCAGCTGCGCTGACGCTGGGCGCCGACGCGGCGTCTTTGGCTGCATTCGCCTGCTGGACCGCAGGGGCCTTCGCTGCGGGAGCCTTGGCTAGGGGAGCCTTGGCGGGCTCCACTTTTCTGGCCGACGCGGTCGTCTTTGCGGCGGCCTTGGCCGCTTTTTCAACGGCCGCCTTGGGCGTCGCGGTTGCGGCGGGTTCCGCCGTCTTGAGCGTGCTGGATTTCTTCACGCTGCTCGTCGCCGCCGAAGAAGCCGCCGCCTTGGGCCTGGCGACGGGGGTCGTGAGGGCGGAAGCAGGCTTGTTGGTCAGTTTTTTGGACGCTGGCCGGGAGGCGTCGGATTGGGTTGTTTTTGACTTTGCGCCCGCGCTTGCACCGCTCCGCGACGACTTGGCTGTCGAAGGCATACTCAGGTACTCCCTCTGTCATCCCGCTTTGGAGACGGGACGGGCGGCCGCTCACCCTGCGGTGAACGGGTCAGAGACCCTGGCGCGAACTTCATGCGCTCGACGGCCTCAAGGGCCGATCAGGCGTCCCGGGTGCAAATTCCGCAAAAAAGGCCACGGCCTCTGGAGAGAGGCTTGGCCGAAACCGGGAAAATGAACCCTTGCCGCAACGCCATGTCCGGCGCGAAGCTGAGCAAATGCCATGATCGACTGTTAACAGACCGTATACCACAAAATATGACGATTTCAAAATCGCTACCAACTGTGGCTTATGCGCACGCGATTTGACCCGTAACGCTGACGTTGCGGCGGCCTGTCAGCGTCCGCAGCCCGCCTAGACGGGCGTTCGATCCAGCGCTCAGTCCCCTTCGCCCGGCTCCGGCGAAAAGAATGCGTCGAACTTGCCTGACTTGCCGTCGAATTCCTTCGCGTCCTGCGGCGACTCGCGCTTGACCGTGATATTGGGCCAGGACTTGGCCATATCGGCGTTGAGTTTCAGCCACTTGTCGAGGCCCGGCTCGGTGTCGGGCTTGATCGCCTCGGCGGGGCATTCGGGCTCGCAGACGCCGCAATCGATACATTCGTCGGGATGAATCACCAGCATGTTCTCACCCTCGTAGAAGCAATCCACGGGGCACACCTCAACGCAATCCATGTATTTGCATTTGATGCAGTTTTCGACGACGACGTAAGTCATTCCAACATCTCCTGGCGCGTGCGGTCCTTGAATCCGCCCACAACACTGTGGCTTTTGCTAACGCCTTTGCGACGCAGGCGCAAGATGAGGGCGGTCGCTCAAACCGTCGCATCGGGGCTGGAATCGTCCGGCTTCTGGTCGGCGCCCTCGGACAGATCCGAATAAAGCCGCCGGGCCTCCTCATAGGGACCGCGCCGCTGCCCCGCCGCCACGACCCGCAAGATCTTCACCTGCCGCTCCAGCGCGATGGTCAGCACATCCCCCGGGCGCACCCCTTTGGCGGGCCCTGCGGTGCGCGCGCCGTTGAGGCGCACATGTCCAGCCTCGATGAGGCGGACGGCCAGCGCGCGGGTCTTCACCACGCGCGCGAACCAGAGCCACTTGTCCAGCCGTTGCCGTTCCCCCGCCGGGGCGCCAGAACCCTCATGAGGATCCCGGCCCGCCATTTAAGGGAGCGACCGCCGTGCGTGGATCAATCCTTCTTGCCCTTGTTTTCGAGTTCGGCCTTCAAGGCGAGCAGCTTGGCGAAGGGCGAATTGGGATCGGGCTGCTTGTCGCGGGCGCTGGCGGGGCGCTCGGTGCTCGCGAAGGTGCGGTCGCCGCGCTGATCGTTGCGCTCGGGGCGGCCCTTGACGAAGGGACGGTCGCCCTGGGGCCTGCCGCCTTGCGGACGATCACCATGGGGACGGCCACCCTGGGGACGGTCGCCGCGCGGACGCTCGCCCTGCGGCCTGTCGCCTTGCGGGCGGGCGCTGAAGCCTTCGAACCGGCGCTGGTCGCGGCGGGGCTGCTGGGGCCTCTCCGGCGTCGCGCCGACCGCAGCCGCCTCGCCTTCAACGGTGGGGGCAGGTGTCGCCTGCGCGCCGTCGCGGGGACGCTGGCCCTGCTGGTCGCGGCGCGGTCCGCGATCACCCCCACGGCCACGCGGCCGCTCGGGCCTGCGGCCTTCATGCTGCCTGCGGCTTGGGCGCCAGACCTCGATGAGGGTTTCTTCGACGACGGCCTGTTCAGCTGTGGATTCGGCTTCCACAGCGCCGGTCTCGCCGCCTTCGGCTTCGACGACTTGCGCCTCGGAAGAAGTTTCTTGCGCCGTCGGTTCATCAGCGGGAGCGACTTCGGCGACCGCCTCGGGGACGGCCTCGGGGGCGGCCTCGACTTCAGCCTCCTGCGCAGCCGCTGCTTCATCGGCGGCCTCAACAGGCTCGGCGGTCTCGCGCACGACTTCGGATTCAGCCTCAGCCGTCTCCGCCGCGCCTTCCTCGGCTTCCACATCCTGCGGAACCGCCGCCGCGATGGGCTGCATCGGAGCGGGCTTCAGGATTTTCGCGGTGATGGCCGGACCCTTGCGGCTCTCGACCGCATAGCCAAGGGATTTGAGGATCGACGCGAAGGCCTCGCCCGAGCAGCCCGCCAGGGAGGTCATGGCGACGGTCACCACAAAAGCGTCCCCGTCCGCAGCGCCCGCCGGGGGCTCGCCAACGGTGACGCCGGGGCGATAGGCGATGGCGGGACGAATCAGATCGGCCAGCCGCTCCAGAATGTCGACGCGCACGGCCCGCTCGCCTGACACGCGGAAACCCGCCGCCAGATAGAGGCCCTTGGGCGTATCCTTGTCGGCGGCGAAAGAGGTGCGGCCGGTGGAGGCGAGATGCGCCACCTCGTCCAGTCCCTTCACGCCTTCGATGCCGCCATGCTTGAGCGCCCAGAGCTGCGCAGCCAGCGCGCGGGGCGCAGGCTTCAGCGATTGGGGAAGATAGAGATGGTAGGCGCCGAAGCGCACGCCCAGTTTGCGCAGCGCGGCGCGGGCGCCCTGGTCGAGGGATTTGGTCTCATTGGCGACGCGTGAGCGTTCCAGCACGCCAAGCGATTCGGCCAACTGGAAAGCGATGCCGCGCCCGATGCCCTCAAGCCCCTCGCCAGCCTCCAGTTCCGCGATGCCGCCAAGCAGCTTCTTGATGTGCTGGGCGGTCCACAGATCGAGCCGCCGCTGCACCATCTCCAGCGCCGGGCCGGTGAGTTGCTCGTCCGCCAGCACCCGCACGCGGGGGGCCAGGATCTGCTCGCCCGAGGTGAGTTTGCCGACCGGTTCGCCAAGCCATCGGATCGTGCCGTCATTGGCGAGCACGAAGGCTTCGTCGACCGCCTCGCTGACGCGGGTGGCGCGACTTTCGATCTCGCTCGCCAGCGCCTGATGGGCGGCGGCGGTCAGGGTGCGCGCGACGTCGCCCCCGGCCAGCGGGTCCGGTGTGAACCGGAACCCATGAAGGTTGCCCACATGCTGACCTTCGACCATGACGTCGCCGGACCCGGTGATTTCCGCTTCGAGCATTGCATTCTCTCTCAAGCGACGCATCAGCACGCTCGTGCGCCGGTCGACGAACCGGTGGGCGAGGCGCTCGTGAAGAGCGTCGGACAAACTGTCCTCTACCTGACGCGTGACGCCCTGCCAATGCTCGGGATCGCGCAGCCAGTCGGGACGATTGGCGATAAAGTTGAAAGTTCGCACCTGCGCAATGCGCGCGGAGAGCGTGTCGATCTCCCCATCAGTGCGGTCGAACTGGGCCAGCTGACGCTGAAACCACTCGTCCGGAACCCGCCCCGCCCGCACCACAAAGCCATACAAGGTGAGCGCCAAATCCGCATGGGCGGCAGGAGAAACCTTACGATAATCAGGTATTTGGCACACTTCCCACAGGCGCTGCACATCGGCTTTCGTCTTCGATTGGCGCCGCACGTCCGGGTCGCGGGACAGAAGGTCGAGCACCACCATGTCGGTCGCCGTAGGCGCTCGCGTCAGGCCCTGTTCGGTGGGCAGCATCTCGAGTGAGGCCTGCAAACTTTCGATCGAAGAAAAATCGAGCGAAGAATTTCGCCACTGCAACATCATCAGCGGATCGAATCGGTGGGTCTCGATCGCTTGCGCCGTTTCCGCGTCGAAGGCGGGGCAGCGTCCCGTGGTTCCGAAGGCTCCATCCTTGATATAGCGCCCGGCCCGGCCCGCGATCTGACCATACTCGCCATTGTTGAGGGGACGGTACTGCCAGCCGTCGAATTTGCGGTTTCCGGCGAAGGCGATGTGATCGACGTCGAGATTGAGCCCCATGCCGATGGCGTCGGTGGCGACGATGTAATCCACCTCGCCCGACTGATACAGCGCCACCTGGGCGTTGCGGGTGCGCGGGCTCAGGGCCCCCAGCACCACCGCCGCCCCGCCCCGCTGGCGACGAATCAATTCGGCGATGGCGTAGACCTCTTCCGCCGAGAAGGCCACGATGGCGCTGCGCGGCGGCAGGCGCGACAGGCGGCGCTCTCCGGCGAAGGTCAGCGTGGACAGGCGGGGCCGCGTGACGATGGGAACGCCAGGCAGAAGCTTCTCGATCAGCGGCTGGATGGTGGAGGCGCCGATCAGCCAGGTTTCCTCGCGCCCGCGCCGGTTGAGCAGGCGATCCGTAAACACATGGCCGCGATCGAGGTCGGCGGCGAGCTGAATTTCGTCCACGGCGACGAAATCGACGGACAGATCGCGCGGCATGGCCTCGACGGTGGAGATCCAGTAGCGCGGATTGCGCGGTTTGATCTTCTCTTCGCCGGTGATGAGCGCCACAGCCCCCACGCCAGCTTTCTCGACGACCTTGTTGTAGACCTCACGGGCCAGCAGCCGCAGGGGCAAGCCAATGATCCCGCTGGGATATTGCAGCATGCGCTCAACGGTTATGTGGGTCTTGCCCGTGTTGGTCGGTCCCAGCACGGCGGTGACGCCGCGGCGACGCTCCGAGGGAGGCAGGGCGGGCGCCGGGATAGCGATATTCATGCGTGACGCCCCTTGCGCGCTTTTCGCTGCAACACAGACCTCGTCTGCCCGATTTGGCACAGTTCGTCGAGTCTTCGTTCACACTTCGAACGGGATGGGAACGAATCGCGCCCGAATCGGCGACTTTGCGTGAGTCCTGATTTGTTCACCGCAAGATCTGGCCTGATTCAATTACAGCATAGCTAAGTCTTGTGAATCGGCTCGACTCTGAAGCGCTCGGACGATGAGTCCGCTCGACTCGCGGACGGACTCCAACCAACCATCCTGTCAACGAATAATCTTGGGACAGCTGCGTTAACCTCTCGTACGGAACCTGAACGAATCGGCGACGAATCACCTTGGGGAAGCTATTCCCGGCCTGTTCCCGCCATATCTGGTGGCTGACGAGGCGTTGCGCCACTATCGAGGCGCGAAAAAGACGTCACAGGCGGGGGGCCAGCAGTGATTGGCGACGTCGAAGCTTAACGACTGTCCTGTTTTAGAACAGGTCCAGAGGGAATTGGATCGGGGTTTTCGCCTGTGCGTGTGGAATCATCGGACGCATCTGCACGGTCCACGGCGGTTCGCAGGCGGGTTTTGCGTCCCGCAGGTTCCAGGCGGGTTAACGAGCCGATGTCTGGGCGCGGGTGGTTTCAAATTCCGTGGCCTCGATCACGGTCGTGCCGACCATGGTCGCGACGGAGATGCGGAAGGGCGCCAGAACGCGGCTCTCGCCCACAGGCGCGAGCCAGACTTCCATGCCTTTGTTGTCTTCCATGAACTTCGTCGCAGGCCGGTCCGGTCGATGACCCGCCACCGCCACATAGCGGGCCGCGCAGACAGCCACTGGACCCTCATAGCCCTTCACTCTGACTTGCCGCAGGCCGGTGTAGGTCAGGTTGATGTTGAAGCGCGCCCAGCCGTCATAGACGGGGATCGAGCGGGCGCATGCGGCCGGGCCGACGACGTCGGCCCCCTCGGGCACGGGCATGAGCAGGGCGCTCAGCGGGTCGATGATCTTTTGCTTGTGCGCTTCGGTGACGGGCACGCGGCCGGGCAGTTCCTCGAAAGGCGGCGTGATTTCGGTGGCCTTCACGTTCCCGCCCGTCATGGCCATGCGCACGGTGCGGGTCATGGTGGCGTTGGCGGAGGTCGTGGCATAGGCGTTTGGCGCGAGACGCCCTTGGATCAAAAGCCCAGACGCGGTCGCCGCCCCCTTGGAGCTCGACACGAGGGCCGCCACGCCCGAGAGCTTGGCGATGGCGTCGATCTGATAGGAGCCGGGGTCAATCGAGCCAGTCAGGGTCGCGGCGCCCAGCGACAGGCCGATCAGCTTGACCGAGTAGCGGGCCTTGAAATTGTCCGCAAAGGCCGCCCCCGGGAGCGTGAGCGCCAGCGCGACGGCTCCCGCACGCAATGCGCCAGCCCGAAGAGCAGGAATGCTATGCATCTGCAAGCCATGGAACATCGAATCAAACCATCTGGAGCGCCCCCGCGCTTGTAGCCCGCCCAACTGGCCTTGGGAATCCGCCGCTTTCGTGGCGTGAGCGCGGCGCAGCGCGCAACGGCGCCAAAGCAGCCGGTTCGGCGCTTTTGCTTGACGCGGCCCGCCCCCTCAACTATATACCCGCGACCAATCACCCGAGCGGTTCCATCCGTTGGGGCCTGCGCCGTGTGTCGGCGCGGTCCCGTTGAAGGCCTTGCGCCGCCCCGGATTGCATCGTGATTTCAGTTTCCGGATGTCCGGACGCCGCCGCAAGGGGGCGCAGATGAGTTCGAAAGGAAGCGTGCCATGTCCCGTCGTTGCGAGCTGACCGGCAAGGCCGTCCAGAGCGGCAATCTCGTCAGCCATTCAAACCACAAGACGCGCACCCGGTTCATGCCGAACCTGTGCAACGTCACCTTGATCTCCGACACGCTCCAGCGCTCCGTGCGCTTCCGCGTGGCGGCTGCGGCGCTGCGCTCGGTCGAGCATCGTGGCGGCCTCGACGCCTTCCTGATGAAGGCCCATGACGACGAGCTGTCGCAGGGCGCCCGCATCATCAAGCGCGAAATCGTGAAGAAGCAGGCGTCCGTCGCGGTCGCCGTCTGATCCAACTGGATCACGGAAGAGAATTTGAACGGCTCGCTTCGGCGGGCCGTTTTTTTTTGCGTGGTGTGGGCAGTGGCGAAAACCTTTCCGAGCGGTTGCTCAACCTTGGCATTTGGGCCAAAGAGGCGGCCATCCGGGAAAATCCTCGGCTATGTAATTAATTTTGCCGCTTAAAAGCAAAAACGGGGCTTTCGCCCCGCCCGATGGATTATGCACCATCCGCTACCGACCGCCGTAGCATCGGATTGCCATAATCATTTCCCGGCAAGGGCCGCTCGTCAAGTGCGGCCCGAACCTTTTACGCGCCCGCCCGCACCGGCTTCGACGTCGTCCGCGTCGCGGGCGCTGGCGCAGCAGCCCGGCGAGGCTGGCGTGTTGGGGCGGCGGCGGGGGTTTCGTCGAAGAGTTCGGCGAGCTTCTCGGTCATGGCGCCGCCAAGCTCCTCGGCGTCCACGATGGTCACCGCGCGGCGATAGTAGCGGGTCACGTCATGGCCGATGCCGATGGCGATCAGCTCCACCGGCGAGCGGGTCTCGATCTCCTCGATCACCCGGCGCAGATGCCGCTCCAGATAATTGCCCGGATTGACCGACAGGGTGGAATCGTCCACCGGCGCGCCATCCGAAATCATCATCAGGATGCGCCGCTGCTCGGGCCGACCGAGCAGGCGCTGATGCGCCCAATCCAGCGCCTCGCCGTCGATATTCTCCTTCAGCAGCCCCTCGCGCATCATCAGCCCGAGGTTGCGCCGCGCGCGCCGCCAGGGGGCGTCCGCCGATTTGTAGATGATATGCCGCAGATCGTTCAGGCGGCCGGGATTGGCGGGCTTGCCCCCTTGCAACCATGCCTCGCGGGACTGGCCGCCCTTCCAGGCGCGGGTGGTGAAGCCGAGAATCTCGACCTTGACGCCGCAGCGCTCCAGCGTGCGCGCCAGAATGTCGGCGCAGCTCGCCGCGACCGTGATCGGGCGACCGCGCATGGAGCCGGAATTGTCGAGCACGAGGGTCACGACAGTGTCGCGGAAATTCGTGTCCTTCTCGCGCTTGAACGACAGGGGCTGCTGCGGGTCGATCACGATGCGCGACAGGCGCGCGGGATCGAGCATGCCCTCTTCGAGGTCGAATTCCCAGGCGCGGTTCTGCTGGGCCATCAGGCGGCGTTGCAGCCGGTTGGCCAGCCGCGCGACGATGCTGGACATGTTCTGCAACTGCTTGTCGAGATAGGCGCGCAGGCGCTCCAGCTCCTCGGGCTCGCACAGGTCTTCGGCCAGAATCATCTCGTCGAATTTGGTGGTGAAGGCCTTGTAGTCCGCCCCGCGCATGTCCTGCGCCGTCATGGAGGGCGGGCGGCGGGCCTCCGAGGCCTCGTCCGCGTCGCCTTCTTCCCCGTCCTCCGGCATGTCGCCAGCGGGGGCCTCGGCGGAATCCATCTCGCCTTCTTGCAGGTCGTCGTCCGAGCCCTCGGCGCTTTCCATCTCCATGGCGCTGCCGGACTCGCTCTCTTCACCCTCGCCTTCGGCCTCCTGCGGCTTGTCGTTGGGCTCCTCGTCGCCGGACTCTTCGCCCGTGTCGTCGTGGTCGAGGGCCTCCTGATCCATCATGTCGAGGGAGGCCAGCAGCTTGTGGACGGCCTTGCCGAAGGCGCGCTGATTCTCGATGGAGCCGGTGAGCTGATCCAGCTCCCTGCCCGCCCGACTCTCGATGATCGGGCGCCAGACGTCGACGATCTTCTGACCGGCGGCGGGGATCTTGAAACCGCTCAGGCGCTCGCGCACCATCATGGCCACCGCGTCCTCGAGCGGCGCGTCGGCGCGGTCGGTCACTTCCGCATAGGCGCCGCGATGATAGCGGTCCTCCAGCATGGCGCCGAGATTGGACGCCACGCCTTCCATGCGGCGGGCGCCGATGGATTCGACCCGCGCCTGTTCCACCGCGTCGAAGATCGAGCGCGCTTCCTGACCCTTGGGGGCCAGGCGCTTGTGCACATTGGCGTCATGGCAGGCGATGCGCAAAGCCATGGAATCCGCATGGCCGCGCACGATGGCGGCCTCATGCGGGGAGAGTTTGCGCGCGGGCTCGGGCAGGCGCGCCTTTGCGCCCTCGCCCACGCCCACGAGCGATGGTCGTTCCGAGGCGAAACTCACCTCGAGATCATGGCTCCCGGCCATGGCCCGCAAGCAGCTCGCCACGGCCCGTTTGAACGGCTCCTGCGGGCTTTCGGACTTCTGCGGCGGCTTGCGGTTCGTGCTCATGGCTCAGGTCAGCGCAACGTTCACGGAGCTTTCGGGAAGTTCCTGCCCGAAGCAACGCTGATAGAACTCCGCCACCAGCGGACGCTCCAGCTCATCGCACTTGTTCAGGAAGGTGAGCCGGAAAGCGAAGCCGACATCCTTGAAGATGTCGGCGTTCTCGGCCCAGGTGATGACCGTGCGCGGGCTCATGACGGTGGACAGATCGCCCGCCATGAAGGCGTTGCGGGTCAGGTCGGCGACACGCACCATCTTGTTGACGGTGTCGCGGCCCTCCTTCGCGCCCTTGTAATGGGGCGACTTGGCCAGAACGATCGCCACCTCGTTGTCATGGGGCAGATAGTTCAGGGTGGTCACGATGGACCAGCGGTCCATCTGGCCCTGATTGATCTGCTGGGTGCCATGATAGAGGCCCGACGTGTCGCCAAGGCCCACCGTATTGGCGGTGGAGAAGAGGCGGAAGGCGGGATGGGGACGGATGACGCGGTTCTGGTCGAGCAGGGTCAGGCGGCCGGAGAGCTCCAGCACGCGCTGGATCACGAACATCACGTCGGGACGGCCCGCATCATATTCGTCGAAGCAGAGCGCGATATTGTTCTGCAAGGCCCATGGCAGGATGCCGTCACGGAATTCCGTGATCTGCTTGCCGTCCTTCAGCACGATAGCGTCCTTGCCGACAAGGTCGATGCGCGAGACGTGGCTGTCGAGATTGATGCGCACGCAGGGCCAGTTGAGGCGGGCGGCGACCTGCTCGATATGGGTCGATTTGCCGGTGCCGTGATAGCCGGTCACCATCACGCGGCGATTGCGCGCGAAGCCCGCCAGAATGGCAAGCGTCGTGGGCTTGTCGAACAGATAGTCCGGGTCGAGATCGGGCACATGTTCGCTGTGCTGCGAATAGGCGGGGGTCTCCATATCCGAATCGATATGGAATACGTCTCGCACCGAGATCTTCTTGTCGGGCAGGCCGGGCGTCGTCGTAGCGGTTTGCATCATTCCTCCATACCCGTCCGCTTCACGAAGGGGCGCAAGCGCGGGCCTTTGGGGCCTTGCCCCGCAGGCGATGTCGCCGGAACCCCGGCTGGGATGCCCTGCCCGCCGTCAGACGAGCTTGGCTGTTCTGAGATAATTATAGGCCTGGATGATCTCGCGCAATTTGTCTTCCATGGATCGGTCGCCCGCATTGGCGTCCGGATGGAGTCGTTTCACCCACTCCTTGTAGCGAGTCTTGATCTTCTCCGCATCGGCCGTGTCGTCAAGACCCAGCGTCGCCAACGCCTTCATGACCGCGACCCCGTATCTGGGCCGGCTTGGCGCGTCCGCCGCGCCAGCGCCCATCCCGGCGCGGAACATCCCCAGCGGATCGACCTCCGGATCGACGCCGTCCTCGCGGAAGCCCCGCGCGGCGCGATTGACCCCCATGGACCAGGTGGGGCGATGGCCGATCACCGCCTCCTTCTGGAAGCGGGCCACGTCGTTGTCGCTCATCCCGTTGAAATAATTGTAGGTCGCGTTGTATTCGCGCACATGGTCGAGGCAGAAGCAGAAGTATTGCCCCTCCCGCAGCCGCCCCATGGGCGCCTTGAATTCCCCGGCGGCCGCGCAGCCTGGATGGGCGCAGCTCTGCTTTGGCTTGGGCTCGACGGCCGGCGCCAGTTTCGACTTCGTCCTGATTCGGTCGAAGATGGGTGAATTGAGGTTCATGCGCCAGACATTATGGGTGTAAACCTTGCTCCGCAAGGAGCCGCAGGCGGCTCTGGCGAAACTTCGGACGAAGGGCCGCCGCGATCACGCGCGGCGCGGCCCGCGAAGACGACCTGATGGAGGCTCACGAATGAGCGTGAAGGAACGAATCCAAGGCAAGTTGAGCGCTGCGCTCGCGCCGCTGACGCTTGAAGTGATCGACGACTCCCACAAACATGCGGGACATATCGGCCATCCAGGGTCCGGACATCCCGGCGCCCTGTCGTCGACCGAAACGCACTTCACAGTGAAAGTGGTGTCCGCGGCCTTCACAGGCAAGACCCGGCTGGCCCGCCACCGGGCCGTCAACGAGATCCTGGCGGAGGATCTGCGCGGCGGCGTGCATGCGCTCGCCATCGAGGCGCGCGCGCCGGGGGAGTGACGGCGCGCTTCGCGACGGATGAGGCCACGATTTCGCCGCAAGGCGCTGGTCTGTAGCTGCGCGTCCGCGAGATCCAAGCCTTTCGCGAACGCTTTGCATTCTCCTTGCGGACAGCTACGAATGACGCTCATCGGTCCGCCCATTCGCCATGCGGCGCCTGCGTCCGCATATGCCTGAAACCATGAAATGCCGGAAAAGGTGAAATGCGCATCCCAGGCCGACTTTCGCCAACCCGCCTTCTGCGTCTCGCCGGATTGTCCCTCGCCGTTATCGCCTGCGGCGCGTCTCTGGCTCAAGCCACGCCTTATGTGGTCGTCGATGTCGCCTCCGGCGCCGTCGTCGCCGAGCAGGACTCCACCCAACGCTGGTATCCCGCCTCCCTGACCAAGCTCGTGACCATCTATGTCGCCCTCACCGCCGTGCGGCAGGGGCGCGTCACCCTCGATACGCCGATCATGGTCTCGCCGCGCGCCGCGCGCATGCCGCCCTCGAAAATGGGGTTCAACCCGGGTTCGGAAGTCACCCTCGACAATGCTTTGAAGATGCTGGTGGTGAAATCGGCGAATGATCTCGCCATCACCATCGCCGAAGGTCTGGGTGGTTCGGTGGAGGGCTTCGCAGATCAGATGAATGAGACGGCGGCCAGGCTCGGGATGCGCGAATCGCATTTCGTGAATCCGAATGGCCTGCATGATGACGAGCACTATTCCTCGGCGCGGGACATGGCGATCGTCGGTCGCGCCCTGTTCCGCGATTTTCCCGAATATGCGGATCTGTTCGGCATCGGCGCCCTGCGCCTCGGGGAACAGATCATCCCCACCCACAACGGTCTTCTGGGACGCTACCCCGGCGCCGACGGCATGAAAACCGGGTTCACTTGCGCTGCGGGCTTCAATGTGGTGGCCAGCGCCACGCGCAACGGGCGACGGTTGATCGCCGTTGTGCTGGGCTATCCCAACGCCAAGGCGCGCACGCTGAAGGCCGCGAGCTTGCTTGATGCGGGCTTCGCCAACAGCTCCGGCGGCCCTTCCATCATGGCTCTGCCGTCAAGCTCGGGCGCGGCCCCCAATAACCGCACGCGCGTCTGCGGCGCGCATCGCGAACAGGTGTCCGAGGACGATTACGCCGTGCCGGTCGCTGGAGCGCGGGCGGAGGGCGACAATGCGGCCGCCTATTTCGCGGCCCAGGGCCTCATGGGTCAGGCCGGCGGCGGTCAGGGCAGCGGCGTCGCCGCCATTCAGGCCCAGATGGGCGTGCGGCCGAGCTTCGAGCCGATCAACGTCTTTGTGGGCCGCGCGCCTGGCTGGACGGGGCCTGCGCTTGCGTCCTGGGGCGCTGCGCCGCCGCCCGCCGCCGCCGCCTCTGCGCCAAAGCCAACGAAAGCTGCGGCCGTCATGCGGCGCAAACCATCCGTCAGGGGCAAGCATGCGGTGAAAAAGAAGCCCGTGACCAAAGCGTTGGCCAAACCCGTCGTCAGGCCGGCGAAGACAGCTGAATGAGCAGGAGTTCAGGCTTGAGCGAGAGTCCCGACGCGCGCCGCCCCCCGCCGCCGATTCCCGTCACCGTACTGACGGGCTTTCTGGGCGCTGGCAAAAGCACGCTTTTGAACCGGCTGCTGAAAGATCCCGCGCTGGCCGATACGGTCGTGATCATCAACGAGTTTGGCGAGGTTGGCCTTGACCATTTGCTGGTGGAGGCGGCTGACGGGGATATGCTCCTTCTGTCGTCAGGCTGCCTGTGCTGCACCATTCGCGGCGATCTGATCACCACGCTGGAAGACCTGCTGCGCCGTCGCGACAACGGCCGCATGACGCCTTTCAAACGGGTGGTCATCGAGACCACGGGCCTGGCCGATCCCGCCCCCGTGCTGCACACCATCATGTATCACCCCTATTTGCTGATGCGGTTCCGTCTCGATGGTGTGGTGACGCTGGTGGATGGCGTGAACGGCGCGGCGACGCTCGACGCCCATGAGGAGGCGGTCAAACAGGCCGCCGTGGCCGACCGGATCGTGCTGACCAAGACCGATCTGCTGGTTGGCGGTGCGGGCGGGGCGGACGCCCGCGCCTTGCGGGGGCGGCTGAACGCGCTCAATCCCGGCGCGAGGATTCTCGATGCGGCGCAGGGCGAGGCGAGCGCGCAGGCGCTGCTGGATCTGGGCCTTTTCGATCCGGAAACGAAAATTCCCGACGTGCGCCGCTGGCTGAACGCCGAAGCCTTTGGCGATCATCACCATCACGGGCATGATCACCATCATCATCATGGTCACGCCCATGCCGGGCAGGATCCGCATGATGTGAATCGCCATGACGCGCGCATCAGGGCTTTCTGCCTGGAAAGCGATGCGCTCATGCCCAAGAGCGGCTTCGACCTCTTCCTTGATTTGTTGCGTCAGGCCCATGGGCCGCATTTGCTGCGGGTGAAGGGCATCGTGGGGCTCGATGACGAGCCGGACCGGCCGGTCGTCATCCACGGCGTGCAGCATGTCTTCCACCCGCCCGTGAGTCTCGACGCCTGGCCGCAGGGCGAACGGCGCACAAGGATCGTCTTCATCCTCAAGGATATGGACCCCGGCTTCGTGGAGGGGCTTTGGCGCGCCTTCACCGGGCAGGTGCGGCCAGACCAGCCTGACCGTGCGGCGCTGGCGCAAAACCCTCTGAAGCCGGACCAAGGCGGGTTGCTGGCCTGATCAATCGGAGGCGGGCCTGGCGGCGCGCTCGATCAGGAACTGATGCGCGCCATTCAGGGATTCCTGCGCCACCACATGGCCGCCCGCCTGTGCGACGGCGTGCGGAATGTCGATCACGCTCATGGGATCGGTTGCGAGCACCCGCAACAGTCCATGGTCGGGCAGGCTCGCCAATGCGCGGCGTGTGCGCAAGGCGGGCAGTGGGCACTTGAGGCCGCGCAGATCGAGCAGGGTTGCAGTCTGGTCGGTTTCTTCCACACCAAAGCCTCAGATCAGGGCGTTCAACGCAGCGGCATCATCCATCTGACTCTCTAGCATATTCCTGCCCCGCCAGTGCACGATTGAGATTCGGAAGGGTCTGGCCGACAGGAGCGCGCGCAGGCATGGCCATCTTGGATCAGGTCGCCAGCGAATGGGCCTATATACGCGGCGCCTATGGCGCGTTGCGCGGCACAGTGCCGATTGGCCGCAACCCCGGGCGCACCGCGCGCGAACTGTTCGAGGATCTGGCGCAACGCTTCGGCGAGCGGCTGGCGCTTTTCTCGGGCACGGAACGCCTGACCTTCGCCGGGCTCGACGCGCGGGCGAATCGTTACGCCCGATGGGCGCAATCCATCGGCGTCCGGCGAGGCGACGTGGTTGGTCTGCTCATGCCGAACCGGCCGGAATTTCTCGCCATCTGGCTTGGCGTCGCCAAAGCCGGCGGCGTGACCGCTCTGCTCAACACCCATCTGACGGGCGCCTCGTTGGCCCATTGCGTCAACTGCACAGGCGCCAAGGCCCTCATCGTCGACGCCGCGCTACTGGACCAATTCGAAAGCGCCCGGCCGCGTCTGGCCGCTTGCCCGCCCCTCTTCATCCATGGCGAGGCGATGACCGGGGTCAACGCCCGCATCGACCGGATCGTCGAGGGCTTTCCAGGCGAGCGGCTGACAGGCGCCGCGCGCGTCCCCCTGACGATCAATGATCGCTGCCTCTTCATATTCACCTCCGGCGCGACGGGCCTGCCGAAAGCGGCGAATGTGAATCATTACCGGGTGCAGCTCGCAATGCAGGGGTTCGCAGGTCTGACAGGCGCCCGCGCAGGCGACCGCATGTATGATTGCCTGCCCATGTATCATTCGGCGGGCGGGCTCTGCGCCACCGGCGCGGTGCTGAGCGTGGGCGGCTCCTGCTTCATTCGCGACAAATTCTCCGCCCGCGACTTCTGGCCCGAAATCATCGAGCATGATTGCACCATGTTCGCCTATATCGGCGAGCTTTGCCGGTATCTGCTGGCCGCCCCCAGCTCTCCTGTCGACAGGGGGCATAAAATCCGCCTGTGCTTTGGCAATGGTCTTCGCCCCGATATTTTCGAAGCCTTCCGGGACCGCTTCGCCCTGCCCCAGATTCTGGAATTTTACGCAGCGACCGAGGGCAACATCACCATCTTCAACTTCGATTCGAAGCCGGGAGCCGTTGGCCGGATCCCTTGCTGGCTGGAGCACCGATTTCCCATCAAGCTCGTGCGTTACGATGTCGAGATCGGCATGCCGGCGCGCGGCCCGGACGGGCGGTGCATCGAATGCGCGCCCGGGGAGCCGGGGGAGGCGATCGGCAAGATCGTCAATGACCCGGCGCGTCCCGCCAACCGTTTCGACGGCTACGCGGACCCGCAGATGACGGGCGTGAAGATCTTGCGCGACGTCTTTGCGCCGGGCGACGCCTGGTTCCGCTCCGGCGATCTCATGCGCAAGGACGCGCGCGGCTATTTCTACTTCATCGACCGTATCGGCGACACCTTTCGCTGGAAGGGCGAGAATGTCTCGACGACAGAGGTGAGCGAGGTGGTGAGCGCATTTCCCGGCGTGCGGGAGGCCAATGTCTATGGCGTGCAGGCGCCGGGTTTTGAAGGCCGGGCTGGCATGGCGGCTTTGGTGGTGGAGGATGAGGCGCGGTTCGATCTGGCGGGTTTTCGCGCCTGGCTGGCGGCGCATCTGCCGCCATATGCGCAACCTCTCTTCCTGCGCTTCCAGCGGGAGCTGGATGTCACCGCCACGTTCAAGCCCATGAAATACAAGCTCGTCGAGCAGGGTTTCGACCCGCAGGGCATCGATGATCCGCTCTACTTCAACGATCCGCGCGCGGGCGCCTTCGTCCGCATCGACAGGGCGCTCTTCAGCGAGCTGGCGCGCGGGGCGATCCGCCTGTGATCACCCGCGCTCGCGCAATTCGCGACGAATCACCTTGCCGGACGTGGTGAGCGGCAGGCGGTCGATGAAGGCGACTTCGCGGGGATATTCGTGAGCCGACAGGCGGGTGCGCACGAAGCTCTGGATGTCGGCGGCCAGCTCGGCGGAGGGTTTGAACCCGGTTCGGGGCACGATGAAGGCCTTCACGATCTCGCCGCGAATGGCGTCCGGCTTGCCCACCGCCGCCCCGGCCTCCACGGCGGGATGGCGCAACAGGCAGTCTTCGATCTCGCCCGGCCCGATGCGATAGCCCGACGAGGTGATCACATCATCGTCGCGGCCAAAGAAGAAGACATAGCCGTCAGCGTCGCGCCGCCCCTGATCCCCGGTCGTCATCCAATCGCCGATGAATTTGGCCTGCGTCGCCTGCGGATTGTTCCAATAGCCGAGGAACATGACGGGATCAGGCCGCAGGACCGCGATCTGGCCGGGCTCATCGGCCTCGCAACGCGAGCCATCGGGGCGAATCACGTCGCAGATGTGGCCAGGCACCGATTTGCCGATGGCGCCGGCGCGCGACACGCCCATGGCCATGCAGGAGGCCAACACCAGATTGCATTCGGTCTGGCCGTAAAATTCATTGATGGTGAGGCCGAAAGCCTCCCGGCCCCAGGCATAGGTCTCCGCGCCCAGGGATTCGCCGCCCGAAGCGAGCGTCCGCAGGTCCACATTGTAGCGTCGTCCCGCCGCGTGAACGCTGCGCAACATGCGCAGCGCGGTCGGCGGGATGAAGGCGTTGCGCACGTCCAGTTGCGCCATCAGATGCAGCGCCGCTTCCGGGTCGAAGCGGTCGAACCGCCGCGCCACGACCGCGACGCCAAAATAGAGGCTGGGCAGCAGCACATTGAGCAAGCCGCCCGCCCAGGCCCAATCGGCGGGCGTCCAGAAACGGTCGCCCGGTCTGGGAAAGCCCTCATGGGGGAATTGCACGCCGGGCAGATGGCCCAGCAGCACCCGATGGGCGTGGAGCGCCCCCTTGGCCGGACCAGTGGTGCCAGACGTGTAGATCATCATGGCCGGATCGTCCGGTCCGGTGTCGACTGGGGTGAAGGCGGGAGAACCGCTCTCCAGCAATTGCGCGAATCCAAAAGCCGCGCCGTCGGGACCATCCGTCGAGACGAGCAGATCCAGTTGGGGCAGGCGCGCGCGGATCGACGACACTTTCGCAAGGCCCGGCGCATCGGTGATCAGCGCCCGCACCCCTGCATTCGCCAGTCGATATTCCAGCGCATCCACGCCGAACAGGGCGGCCAGCGGCAGGGCGATGGCGCCCAGCTTGTAGATCGCCACATGGGCGATGACGAATTCGGACATTTGCGGCAGCAGGATCGCCACCCGGTCGCCGCGCGCCACGCCTGCCGCCCGCAGCGCATGCGCCAGCCGGTTGGAGCGTTCGGCGAGCGCGCCGAAGGTGAGGGTTTCGAGCGTCCCGCCGCGCAAGTCCAGAATCGCGGGCAGGTCCGGCTGGGTCGTAGCCCAGGCGTCGGAGACCGCGACGCCCATGTTGAAGCGCGGGGGGACGGCCCAGCGGAAGCGGGCGGAAAGTTGCTGATAGTCGCTGGCGTCAGGCAGCACGGCGGCGTCCCGGTTCACGTCTCGCAGCTTTTACAGCGGCTGCGATCAATAAAAAAGCCGGGCGAGCCCGGCTTTCCGTTTCATGCGATGCGATGCGGCTCAGATGCTGAGGACCGCGCGAACTTCGCGCAGTTGATCGAGCTTCTCGGCGGCGATGCGCTTGCCTTCGTCGGAGGTCGCGTCGCTGAGGTCTTCCTCGACGTCCTTGATCTGGGCGTCGATCTTGGCGGCGTCGAGTTCTTCGACCGGGATCGCCTGTTCGGCGAGAATCGTCAGGCCCGTCGCGGACACGTCGGCGAAGCCTCCACGGACGAAAAGGCGCTGCTTTTTCGTGGCGGATTCATCGACTTCAACGATGCCGGGCTTCAGCACCGACATGACCGGGGCATGGTCCTTGAGCACCGTGAAGGCGCCCTCGGCGCCCGGCACAACGACAGCCTCGACGGCGCCGGAGAAGAGCATGCGCTCCGGCGAGACGAGTTCGAAGTGGAAAGCGGCCATTGCTCAATCTCCGGTGAGGATGCTCTGGCTTACGCTGCTTCGGCGGCGAGGCGCTGGGCCTTCTCGACCGCTTCCTCGATGGTGCCGACCATGTAGAAGGCCGCCTCGGGGAGGTGATCGTACTTGCCTTCAACCAGACCCTTGAAGCCCTTGATGGTGTCGGCGAGCGACACGAGCTTGCCGGGGGCGCCGGTGAAGATTTCCGCCACGTGGAAAGGCTGCGACAGGAAACGCTCGATCTTGCGGGCGCGGGCGACCGCGATCTTGTCGTCTTCCGACAGTTCGTCCATGCCCAGAATGGCGATGATGTCCTGCAACGACTTGTAGCGCTGCAACATCTGCTGCACCTGACGGGCGATGTTGTAATGCTCCTCGCCCACGACCATCGGGGAGAGCATGCGCGAGGTGGAGTCGAGCGGATCCACCGCCGGGTAAATGCCCTTTTCCGCGATGGAGCGCGACAGAACGGTCGTCGCGTCAAGATGGGCGAAGGAGGCGGCGGGGGCCGGATCGGTCAAATCGTCGGCGGGGACGTAAATGGCCTGCACCGAGGTGATAGACCCCTTGGTGGTGGTGGTGATGCGCTCCTGCAGCATGCCCATGTCGGTGGCGAGCGTCGGCTGATAGCCCACCGCCGAGGGGATGCGGCCCAGAAGCGCGGACACTTCCGAGCCGGCCTGGGTGAAGCGGAAGATGTTGTCCACGAAGAACAGAACGTCCTGGCCCTTGTCGCGGAAATGTTCGGCGACGGTCAGGCCGGTCAGCGCGACGCGCGAACGGGCGCCCGGAGGCTCGTTCATCTGGCCATAGACCAGCGCGCATTTGGAGCCAGCGCCGCCGCCCTTCTGGTTCACGCCGCCCTCGATCATCTCGTGATAGAGGTCGTTGCCCTCGCGGGTGCGCTCGCCGACGCCCGCGAACACGGAGTAACCACCATGCGCCTTCGCGACGTTGTTGATGAGCTCCATGATCAGCACGGTCTTGCCGACGCCCGCGCCGCCGAACAGGCCGATCTTGCCGCCCTTGGCGTAGGGAGCCAGAAGATCGACGACCTTGATGCCGGTCACGAGAATCTGCGCTTCGGTGGACTGCTCGGCGTAGCTGGGAGCAGGCTGATGGATGGCGCGGGTGGTTTCCGCGTCAACCGGACCAGCTTCGTCCACGGGCTCGCCGATGACGTTGATGATGCGGCCCAGCGTGCCTTCGCCGACGGGGACCATGATGGGCGCGCCCGTATCGGTGACCGCCTGGCCGCGCACGAGGCCTTCCGACGTGTCCATGGCGATGCAGCGCACGGAGCTTTCACCCAGATGCTGCGCCACTTCGAGCACGAGGCGCGCGCCCTGGTTGGTGGTCTCCAGAGCGTTGAAGATCTCGGGCAGATGCCCGTCGAACTTCACGTCGACGACGGCGCCGATGACCTGGGTGATTCTGCCGGTGGCTTTGTTGGCGGTGGCCATTTCGTTCATCCTCTTGACTTCGGTCAGAGCGCTTCAGCGCCCGAGATGATTTCGATCAGTTCTTTGGTGATCATCGCCTGACGCGAACGGTTGTAGATCTGCGTCTGCTTGCGGATCATGTCACCGGCGTTGCGCGTGGCGTTGTCCATGGCGCTCATGCGCGCGCCCTGTTCGGAGGCGGCGTTTTCGAGCAGCGCCCGGAACACCTGAACCGAAATGTTGCGCGGCAGGAGGGTGGCGAGAATTTCGCCTTCGTCCGGCTCGTAATCATAGGCGGCGGCCGGTCCGGCCGCTGAGGCCTGGGCGGCGAGCTTGGCCGGGATCAACTGCGTCGCCGTCGGGATCTGCGCGATCACCGAACGGAAGCGCGAATAGAACAGGGTGCAGACGTCGAACTCGCCCGCCTCGAAAAGCGCGATGAGCTTCTTGCCGATGGGATCGGCGTTTTCGAAGGCCATGTTGCGCACGGAGCGCAGTTCGATCAGCTCCATGATCTGCTTCTCGAACTGGCGACGGAGCTGATCATAGCCCTTCTTGCCGACGCAGATCATCTTCACCGTCTTGCCCTGCGCCATCAGGCTCAGGGCGTGCTCGCGCGCCAGGCGCACGATCGACGAGTTGAAGGCGCCGCAAAGGCCGCGCTCGGCGGTGCAGACGAGCAGAAGATGCACGTCGTCCTTGCCGGAGCCCGCCAGCAGCGGGGGGGCGACGGAGCCCGGCCCGAAGCTGGAGCCGACATTGGCCAGCACGCTCTCCATGCGGTCCGCATAGGGGCGCGCCGCCTCGGCGGCGGACTGCGCGCGGCGCAGTTTCGCCGCGGCCACCATTTGCATGGCCTTGGTGATCTTCTGCGTCGATTTGACGGAGGAGATCCGGTTTCGCAGATCCTTAAGCGAGGGCATGGGCTTCCGCTCTGGTCAGATGAGCCGATTACGCGAAGGACTTCGCGTAGGTCTCCACGAGGCTTTTCAGCTTGGCGCCGTCCGCGTCCGAAAGATCTTTCGAGGTGCGGATGGAGGTGAGAAGATCGGCATGGCTGGTGCGCAGCAGCGTCAGCAGGCCGTCCTCGAAAGCGCGCACCCGGTTGACCGGGATGGCGTCGAGATAGCCGTTGACGCCCGCGTAGATCACGCAGCACTGCTCTTCCATCTTCAGCGGCGAGAACTGCGGCTGCTTCAGAAGCTCGGTCAGGCGCGCGCCACGGTTCAGCAAGCGCTGGGTCACCGCGTCGAGATCGGAGCCGAACTGCGCGAAGGCGGCCATTTCACGATACTGGGCGAGCTCGCCCTTGATCTTGCCAGCGACCTTCTTGGTCGCCTTGGTCTGCGCCGACGAGCCGACGCGCGACACGGACAGACCAACGTTCACGGCGGGGCGGATGCCCTGGTAGAACAGATCCGTCTCAAGGAAGATCTGGCCGTCGGTGATCGAGATCACGTTGGTGGGAATATAGGCCGACACGTCGTTCGCCTGGGTCTCGATGACCGGAAGCGCGGTGAGCGAACCATTGCCATTCTCGTCATTGAGCTTGGCGGAACGCTCCAGCAGGCGGGAGTGCAAATAGAACACGTCGCCGGGATAGGCTTCGCGGCCGGGCGGGCGGCGCAGCAGCAAGGACATCTGGCGATAGGCGACGGCCTGCTTGGACAGATCGTCATAGACGATCACGGCATGCATGCCGTTGTCGCGGAAATACTCGCCCATGGCGCAGCCGGAGAAGGGCGCCAAGAACTGCATGGGGGCCGGATCTGAGGCGGTCGCGGCGACGATGATCGAATATTCGAGCGCGCCGCGCTCTTCGAGCACCTTCACGAACTGGGCGACGGTGGAACGCTTCTGGCCGATGGCGACATAGACGCAGTAGAGCTTCTGGCTCTCGTCCGTGCCTTCGTTGATCGCCTTCTGGTTCAGGATCGTGTCGAGCGCGATGGCGGTCTTGCCGGTCTGGCGGTCGCCGATGATCAGCTCACGCTGGCCGCGGCCGATCGGGATCAGCGCGTCGACCGACTTGAGGCCGGTCGCCATGGGCTCATGCACCGACTTGCGGGGAATGATGCCGGGCGCCTTCACGTCAACGCGCGAGCGCTTTTCGAAAACGATCGGGCCCTTGCCGTCGATGGGATTGCCGAGCGCGTCGACGACGCGGCCGAGCAGGCCACGGCCGACAGGCACGTCCACGATGGCGCCGGTGCGCTTGACCGTCTGGCCTTCCTTGATTTCACGGTCGGAGCCGAAAATCACGACGCCGACATTGTCGGTCTCGAGATTGAGCGCCATGCCGCGCGTGCCATTCTCGAACTCGACCATTTCGCCCGCCTGGACGTTGTCGAGACCGTAAACGCGGGCGATGCCATCGCCCACAGACAGCACCTGGCCCACTTCCGTGACCTGGGCTTCGTTACCGAAGTTCGCGATCTCGTTCTTGAGGATCGCAGAAATTTCTGCGGCGCGGATATCCATCAGCCGACCTCTTTCATGCGTGTGCGGATCGAATTGAGTTTGGTCTTGAGCGAGCCGTCAACCATGCGCGACCCGAGCTTGACGACGAGGCCGCCGATGATCTCAGGGTCCACCTTGACGGCGACGTCAACGGATTTGCCGCCGGTGACCTGCGAGAGGGCGCTGCGAAGCGCCTCGAGGTGTTCGGCGGCGAGAGGCTCGGCCACGGTCACTTCGGCATGCGTGACGCCAAGCGCGGCGTCGTGCAGCTTGCCGAAATTCACCATCATGTCGCCGACGGCGAACAGACGGCGCTTCATGGCGACGAGCTTGATGAAATTGGCGGAAACGCCCGCAATTCCCGCACGGGCGAAAATGGCGTCGAGCGCCTTGACCTGCTCCTGGGAGGAAAAGGCCGGGCTGCGGACGAGGCGCGCAAGGTCCGCGCTCTCCGCGATCATCGCGGCGAAGCTCTTCAGGTCGGCGGCGACCTTGTCGGTCGCGCCTTGCTCCTGCGCAAGCTGGAACAAGGCCTGGGCGTAACGCCCCGCCATGCCGGTTACGATCGCATCGTCTTTTGCCACAATTGGCCCCTGGAACTGGCGAACTTCAGCAGGCGTGCCGCAAGGTTTTGAAAGTCAGCCGCCTTTGGAAAGCGGTTCACTCCTGCGGCGAAAGCCGCAACCACGACGACATGCTGTGGGAACGGGACCGAACAGGCGCGAGCGCGCATCCGTCCCGAAGGCGGCTGTGACCTAACACATGGCTATTTGGCGCGCAACCCTGCCAAGCTGCCCCGCCAGGGCTTTGCCGGGCTTCCTGCGGTCGCCAATCGCTCCAGGGCGCGCAAGGTTGCGTCAAGAAAGCGTCGCACAAACGCCACGCCGCTGAATTAGTTCCCAATTTCGTAAAAATCCTTTCGCGGGGGCGCGCCGCTTCCGCTATGGTTAGCAATTAGTTGAGAGGGACAGCGGGTCAGACCGCGAGGAGCCGCCATGCCCAAGCGTTTCGGAGCATTCCTTCTGGGAGCAGCACTGGTTTCCGCCTTGATTCCGGGCAAATCGAAAGAGCCCGCTCAGCCCCGCCCCCGTCCCCGTCGCAACTTGGCGCAAAAGCCGCTGTATGCGCTCGTGCAGACAAGGCCGCAGGCGCTCATCCTGGCGGTGAGCGAGTCGCGCGCCGACCTCGAAGCGGAAATGGGGGAACTGAACGAGACCTGGAATCTCGAGGGTTTGCGCATCGAGTTCCACAGCTACGAAATCCAGCCCGTCTGCCTGTTGCAGACCGACCGCGATCAATTCCCCAAATTGACCGCCGCATAGTTTGCGGGGGCCGCGCTGCGGCTCAGGCTTCAGCTTTCGATGGCCTGGCCAGCAGGGCCTCAACGGCCGCATCGACGCTGATTCGGCCCGCCAGGATCGCCTCGACGCTCTGGGCGATGGGCATGTCGATCCCCTTGGCGCCCGCCAGTTCGATCAGAACGCTCGCCGTGAAGGCGCCCTCGGCGAGCTTTCCCTGCATGGCCTGTTCAGGCGTTTGGCCGCGTCCGATGGCGAAGCCGAGGGAGAAATTGCGCGATTGGGCCGAGCCGCAGGTCAGAACCAGATCTCCAAGGCCGGACAGGCCCATCAGCGTGTCTGGCCGCGCGCCGCAGGCGCGGCCGAAGCGGCCGAGTTCGGCGAAGCCCCGCGCCACCAGCGCCGCCCCCGCGCTCGCTCCCAGTCCCCGTCCCGCCGCGATGCCGCAGGCGATGGCGAGCACATTCTTGGCGGCGCCGCCGATCTCCACGCCCAGCACGTCGGTTGAATGGTAAAGCCGGAAGGCGGGCGCCGAAAGAGCGGCGGCGATGCGCTGCGCCAGCGCTTCATCGACGGCGGCCAGGGTCACGGCGGTCGGCAAGCCGCGCGATACGTCTGCGGCGAAGCTGGGGCCGGACAGGACCGCCGCCGGATTGTCCGGCAGCGTCTGCGCCAGCACTTCGCTCATGAAAAGGCCCGTGCCGCGCTCGATGCCTTTGGAGCACAGCACGATGGGCCGGCCTGGCGCCACGATCCCCGAAAGACGGGCGGCCAGATCCCGGGTCGCCTGGGCCGGGACCACGGCCAGCAGAAGATCCGCCTTGGCGGCGGCGGCCAGATCGGTCTGCGGCGTCACGCCCGCATCGAGCGCCACGCCTGGCAGATGCGGATTTTCGCGCGTGCGGGCGATGGCGGCCATCACGGCCGGGTCGCGTCCCCACAGGCTGACCTCATGGCCCGCCCGCGCCGCCACATTGGCGAGCGCCGTACCCCAGGCCCCCGCGCCCAGAACAGAAACCGAGCGGAATTCCACCTTGCGCCTCGCGTGTTCAACTGGAGGCGACCTTATTCCAGTTCTCGCCGTGGCGGAACCGGCTCAGGGCCGAAAGGGATCATTGTCCCGCCGGGTCCAGATCTGCTGGAATTTCAGGGCGAAAGCGCCCGCGATCTGCGGGCTTTCCAGCACGATGATGTCGTTGTCCTGCCTGCGCGTCCCGGAGAAGCTGAAATTGGCGGAACCCGTGCGCAGCCAGCGACCGTCCACCTGATAGGCTTTGAAATGCATGATGTCCCGGCTCACGGCCTTGAAGCGGGTCTCTACGCCGGGCATGCGCAACAGGGCGGCCAGACGTTCCCGCGGTTCGCCGTCCTGCGGATCGCGCTGGTCTGCGTCGAGGTAGAGACGCAGCTTCACGCCGCGTCGCACGGCCGCCTCCAGCGCGTCGATCACCGGACGCTGCGTCAAAACATAGGCGGCCATGTCGATGGTCTGCGGCGCGCGGGCGATAAGGCCGGGGTCGATCTGGTCGAAGCCCTCGGAGGGGCCATAATAAATGCGCGCGGCGGCCATGGCGGGCTCGTGGTCGAGCGGTCCGCGCGCGGAGCCGGGCGCGAGGCTCAGCAGAAAGGTGGCGGCGAGAACAAGGGGTCGTCGCATGGGAGCCCGCGAATCGGGAGCTTAAGCCTTGCCATTGTGGCTGCGCTGCGCGCCCGCGTCGAGAGGCCAGCGGGGGCGAGGGGCGAAGTCCATGGCGTCGGTCATGCCAAGGCGCAGCCGCTCCAGCCCGGCCCAGGCGATCATGGCGCCATTGTCGGTGCAGAGCCCCGGCGGGGGAATGACGAGCTTGACGCCGGTCTGGGTGGAGAGGCGGCTCAGGGCGTGGCCGATGGCCTGATTGGCCGCCACGCCGCCCGCCACCACCAGAGCTTGCGGCGGGCCGAACTGTTCGCGGAACAGACGCAGGCCCGCGCGGGTGCGGTCGCCGATCACATCCACGACGGCGGCCTGAAAGCTGGCGCACAGATCCGCCACGTCATTGGGTCGAGGCGTCCGGCCGAGCCGCTGGATTTCCAGCCGCACCGCCGTTTTGAGGCCGGAGAGGGAGAAATCCGCGCCCGGGCGGCGCAGCATGGGGCGCGGCAGGTCGAAGATGGTCGGATCGCCGGTTTGCGCCGCCCGCTCCACCTGCGGCCCGCCCGGATAAGGCAGGTTCAACATCTTGGCCACCTTGTCGAAGGCCTCGCCAATGGCGTCGTCCACGGTGGCGCCGATGCGGGTGTATTCGCCAACGCCCCGAACAGCGATGAGCTGGGTATGGCCGCCGGAGACCAGCAGCAGCAGATAGGGGAAATCGACGCCATCGGTCAGCCGCGCGGTGAGCGCATGGGCCTCCAGATGGTTGATCGCCATGAACGGCTTGGCCCCCGCCAGCGCCAGGGCCTTGCCGGTGGTCAACCCCACCATGACGCCGCCGATCAGGCCGGGGCCTGCGGCGGCGGCGACGCCGTCAAGCTGCGAAAAGCGCAGGCCCGCCTTGTCGAGGGCGCGACGCACCAGATGGTCGAGGATCTCCACATGGGCGCGCGCCGCGATTTCGGGCACCACGCCCCCATAGGCCGCATGTTCGGCGATCTGGGAATGAACCTCGTTCGACAGGATCGCGCCGCTCCCGTTCGGCCGCAGCTCCACCACGGAGGCGGCGGTTTCATCGCAGGTGCTCTCGATCCCCAGAACGCGCATCGCTTCTCCTCGTCCCCGTCTTTCGCCTCGGCCCGCAGCACCCTATAGTCCCCTTCATCCATTCCGCAATGATCGCGGCGGGACTTCAGGACATCATGACAGAACCCTTCCTTCGAATCGGCACCCGCGGCTCGCCTCTTGCGCTGGCCCAGACCCATCTGGTGCGCCGGCTGATCGCCGAAGCGCATGGCATGGCGCAGGAGCGCATCGAAGTGGTGGTGATCCGCACCACCGGCGACGCCATCCAGGACCGGCCCCTGTCGGAATCAGGCGGCAAAGGCCTCTTCACCAAAGAGCTGGACGCCGGCTTGCTGGAAGGGAGCATCGATCTGGCGGTCCATTCGTCGAAGGATCTGCCCACGGTTCTGCCCGAGGGCCTGTGCGTGGCGGGCTATCTGCCGCGCGAGGATGTGCGCGACGTGCTCATCACCGCCCATGGCGCGAGCTTCGCGGATCTCCCGCATGGCGCGAAGCTGGGCACCGCCTCGCTGCGCCGGGGCGCGCAGGCCAAACGGCTGCGCCCGGATCTGGAATTGACCCTGCTGCGCGGCAATGTGGAGACGCGCCTGCGCAAGGCCGAGACCGGGGAGGTGGACGCCACCTTGCTGGCGCTGGCGGGCCTCAAGCGTCTGGGTCTGGCGCATCGGGCCACCTGCGTGCTGAGCGTCGAGGATTTTCTCCCGGCCGTGGGGCAGGGCGCCATCGGCATCGCCACCCGCACCGAGGATCACGCCACCCGCGTGGCTTTGGGCGCCATTTTTGATGACGCCACCGGCTGCGCCCTCACCGCCGAGCGCGCCTTCCTGCGCGTTCTGGACGGCTCCTGCCGCACCCCCATCGCGGGCCATGCGACGGTTTTGCAGGGGGTCGTCATGTTCAAGGGCACGGTGCTGCGGGCCGATGGGTCGCAGGCCTGGGACGTCGAAGAGTCCGGCCATCCCGACGAGGCCCAGATGATCGGCGCGCGCGCCGGGCGTCGCCTGCTCGATGTGATGCCGCCCGACGTGCTGCCCTGACATGCGGGTGATCGTGACCCGGGCCAGGGGCGACGCGGAGCGAACCGCCGCCGCCTTGCGCGCCCGCGGTCACGCGGCGCTGCTCTCGCCGGTGCTCGAGATCGTGAGCGCGGGGGCGGTGATTGATCCGCGCCCAGCCGAGGCGGTCATCGCCACCAGCGCCCACGCTTTCGAATTCATCGCCCCGCTCGAGGCGGAACGGCTCGCCCATCGGCCCCTCTTCGTGGTCGGCGCCCGCACGGCGCAGGCGGCCATCGGCGCGGGTTTGGCGCCGCCCCGTCTCGTCGCCCCGAGCGCGGCGGACCTTTCGTCCCGGCTGGCGCGAGACGTGTCGCCCCCCGCGCGGCTGCTTTATCTGGCGGGCCATGACCGCAAGCCCGATCTGGAAGAGGCGCTGCGCCGGCGCGGCTTCACGCTTGACGTCGTCGTGACCTATGCGGCCCGCGCCCTCGACGCGCTTTCGCCTGAAGTCGTTGCGGCTTTGGCCGAAGGCGAGGCCGACGCCGTCCTGCATTTCTCCCGCCGCAGCGCGCAATTGTTTCTCGCCTGCGCGGCGCGGGCGGGGGTGGCCCGCCAAGCCGCCGGGCTGCGGCATGTCTGCATTTCGCAAGATGCGGCGGCGGACCTCGGGTCCAGCGCCGTCCTCGCCCCGACGCCCGACAGCGTCGGGCTCTTCAAGGCCCTTGAACAAATGTGAGCGACGCGACAAGATCAAACCATAAAAATCAGGAGGAAGCGTCGATGAGAATGATCACCACCCGCCGCGCGTTGCTCGCGCTGACGGCCTTCGTCGGGCTGGGACTTGGGGCGGCGCAGGCGCAAACCTCCGAAGATTTCTTCAAGGGCAAAACCGTCCGCATTGTCGTCGGCTATGGGCCGGGCGGGGGCTATGACATCTATGCGCGCATGATCGCGCCCTATATCGGCAAGGCGCTGGGCGCCAATGTGATCGTGGAGAACCAGCCCGGCGCAGGCGGCACCACCGCCCTCAACCGCATCGCGACCACAACGCCGGACGGCCTTACCTTCATGCTGGTCAATGGCCTGGGCGCGGCCCTGTCGCAACTCACCGAGCAAGTGGGCGTGCGCTATGATCTGGGCAAGCTCAGCCATCTGGGCACGGTCAGCGCCTCGCCCTGGGTCTGGCTCGTTTCGGCCAATTCGCCGTTCAAGACGCCGCAGGATGTGCTCGATCACAAGAAGCGTTTCATGTGGTCGTCGAGCGGGCCCATCGACGGATTGTCGGACGGCGCCGCCTTCACCTGCGCGGCGCTGAATCTCGAATGTTCCATCGTGCTGGGCTATCCGGGCAGCAACGAGGCGGCGCTGGCGGTGGCCAAGGACGAGATGGACATGATCTATGTCTCGGACACGTCCGCCAACAATTATGTGAAGGCCGGACAGAACCGGGCGCTGGCCACCATGGGCCGGGTCAAATCTCGCTTCTTCCCCGAGCTTCCCACCATTTTCGAGGCGGTGAAAGTCTCGCCGGAGGGGGCGGCGATCTTCGATTTCCACTCCACCGCCGAAAACCTCGGCCGCATTCTGGTGGCCCCGCCCGGCATGGCGCCCGACCGCCTCGCCACCCTGCAAAAGGCCATCGCGACCGCCTTGCGCGACCCCGTGCTGGTGGCGGAAGGCGAGCGCACCCAGCGCTATGTGGATTTCATCGACGCGGAAAAGACGCGCACGGCCACCGTCAGCGTGGTTTCGGACGTGGCGCCGGACCTGAAGAAAAAGCTGATCGCCCTCATCGCCAGCGCGGAGAAGAAGTGAGGGGGTTCAGGCCGCCAACTTTTCGCGCGGCATGGCGCGCAACCAGCACGCTCGCCATGCCGACGAACGTCACGCCAATCTTGGCGCCCGTCGTCAGGCGGCGGTTCGCTTGTCGCCCTTCCGGGGGTTGATGATACCCGCCATGATGACCACCCGCCCCTCGTCGTCCGTCACGACGACGCGCAGCCCGGGCTCCTCGAATTGGCTGGCGATGTCATCTATGAAGGCCCAGATCCGGGTCGAATCCGCGATCAATACGTCCTGCGCGACATAGAGCACGCTTTCGCCACGCTTGATGGTGAAGCTGTAGCGAATCATGCCATGTCCCTGCTCTGTGATCGTCGAGCGGCAACTATCTGGCAATCACGACAACTTCAATACGCTGAACTGTCGCGCCTTTAGCTTGAGGTTATGGGCGTTGCGAGACGCTCGCCAAGCAGGCGACACCTGAAAGCCCAGCAAACTACAGTGTGTCTTTCACACGCTTGCTGACGGATTTGCATAGACGCCAAGGGGAAAATGGTGCCGCTTGAGGGATTCGAACCCCCGACCCCCTCATTACGAATGCTGTTGCTTATCATATTTTACGGGCCAGAATCGGTATAGTTGTATAGTTTGTTGTATAGTCTACCTGATCGGGCACGATGTCGTGTCGGCACGACAAATCACGTTTCCCGAAAGATACTCGCCGACTAGAGCTTCAGCATCGCGTTAGCTAAAAGATAGCAACTACGCCCTATTCGCAAAAGTGGCAGGGACTCCAAGCCAAGCCAGCCCAGCGTAGGACAGATGGATGAGCGGAACGCTCCCGGACGACTCCGAAGTTCTAGCGATAAGCGGCGGACTCGTTGTTTAAACTCCTGCTAAGACCACGCCAACAACACTAAACACCACCGTGATAAGAACGAAGAAGATTTTAATTGCTCGGTCTATCATAAAGTATCTGCTATCGACCTCGCCTGGTTTGAACTTTGTTAGATTTATTGTAGCTATGATGCAGCATAATCCGAGCGAAAAGAAAGCATAGAAAAGGTATTCTATCGCCATGGTATAGCCGACCGATCCAAGTTGTGAATTGACTGAGCTCAGCAAAACCGATCCTGCGATAACGCTAGCCACTGGAACCCCCGCACGCCCATTCCCAACGCTGATAGGCAACCAAAGAGATGCAAACATCATCAAAGTCATAATAACGAGTGGCAATAATGTCTTCGACAAAGTAGCAACACTTTTACGTGCAATAGAAACATCCATTCGATAACCGGAGACTTCCCTGACGGCGCTTGTCCCTTGACGGTTTGGATTACCTAACGATGATTTTGTTACGAGGTCGTCTCTCCTCTGAGATATAGCAAGTGGGTGCCATTGCGTGATGTGATCAAACGCACCGCTTCCCGCAGTAACACTCGTTGACGAATTAGCTAGATCAGAAACTGCAGAGGATATGGAGCGTCGATCTAATGCATAGACAATATGGTTCGACGCAGCTCGGCGATTGAAGAATCTTATGACCAGGTTCTGTTTATCAAATGGATACATGTGCGCATCAAATTCACCCGAAAAAAGCCCGTTTATGTGGTAAAGATGATAAGTAGTTCCATCCTCGAGCAAGGTTGTCGATTTCTCCACAGGCTGACGCAGGTCAAAAGCGCCTTTCGTTATTAGGTCAGGGAAGACCAAGTCAGTTGGATCTGATAAGCTAGCAGTTTTTTGGTTAAATCTCATCCAAAAATAGAAATCTGCTTGGAACGTCGATTTCGCAAAATCTACGTCTGAGACACTATTCAGATAAAAACCAGAGTAAATCACCTTCTGACGACGTGCGAGGTGCCCCGGCGCCAATTCTACGACGACATTTTCTGCCAGCTCTTGTTGGGTAGGCGGTTCGTCGTTTCTATCCAACTGAATTAACTGCTCGGGTGCAGATTCGAAAACACGGCCCCGAAAACGACCGATACGACCTGATTGCGCGCGAGTTCTATCTGCAGAAAACCAAATTGGCCCTGCCAAACCGGGGATACCAACCTCAGGTGTTTTGAGCTCACTAAGCCAGCTTATCGCTCTGTTACGTAGTGACTTCAGGTCCTCATTTGGCCAATTATTTGAAACTGCCCGAGCAGCTAAAATGGCAATTCTCGCAGCATCATAGCCTTGAACCGCAAGCCAAGTGGGCGCACGTTTATATCGCTTTTCGAATCTGTTAGAAAAATCCAGTGCTTCAGCGCTACTCGTGTCGAGAATAATTGGTGTAACTGCAAAAACACCGTCGGTAAAATATCCCGGTCTACGAATCTCCTCATCAAATTTGTCAAAAAACTTAGGATAATTATCTTGTCCATTCGCGCTGCCGCATAAGATGAAGCCTTTCGCGCCTCCTCGCCGCAATTCGGCAAGAACCGGTACGCTTTCAACATCCGTCATGCCCAATACGATAGCCGGGGCAGTGGAATCAGAGGCAACTTTACGCGCCACAGAGATGGCTTCATCCGAATTCTGCACGCTAATCATCTCGGTCTTAATTCCGATATATTCAGCAGTCTTCTTAAATCCTTCCGCGAGCGGGGTACCAAATCCGTTCGGGTAAAAAATTACAATCGCACGACGACCACCCAAGAGATGGCCTAAATGATTCGCTAATATACCTCCCATTTCGCTTGTGCTAAAAATCGTCTTAAAAGACGTTGCGCTCTTACTTACGGCATCTCCACCCGCCGCAGGAGCGATCATCGCCATCCTAAAATCAGCAAACACTGGGCCTGCTGAAACGGCTCCAGATGTTAGGTTCGGTCCAATAGCAATGAGCGCACTGCTATTGCCCGCAAGGGTCGCGGCTGCGCGCGCGCCATCCTCGGTGCTATGATCGTCGAACTCCTCAATTTTTATGTGACCTTCTCGGGACTCAGCGTTGGCTTCCTCCACCGCCAGGTGGACCCCATCGGACAACTGATCTGCCACGTCTTTTCCCGGGCCGCTTTGTGACATTGTCGTCGCGATGGTCAAATCTGCTGCGGAACTAAAAGCGCTGCTAAATGCAAACGTGAAAGCTGCTATGATTAATACCAGAATAAAACGGGGCTCTTTGGGCATCATCAATCCGATTGGTTCATGTGCTGAACAATGGTAATTTCGGTTGGAGCAAATAAATGTCGTATTGTTTGTCACTTCAAAATCGACATGAGACTGTGCGTTTCCCGACTTCGAAGCGCCCGCCAATAGAAGGTGGCTCAGAATTGAAAAAAGAGCATTTTTGTGGAACGTAGAAGGAGCCTTAAACATCAAGTCCACCGAGCCTTGCCGTAAGTCCGCCCATTGAATGAGCAGCCCCATGATAACAATCTAAAAGGAGCCGGTCTGCGCCCTCTTAAGAGATTTTTATTAACTGGTTTGAGACATTTGTCAATGTATCGGTGGTCGTAGTAGCTATTGCGCATCTTGCGAAACTGAGCCTTGTTGGTAGTACCTGCTCGCAGACAACTTCTTCAATGGGTCACGCTTGGAAGCCCTCAAGAGAAAGCAGCCATCACGCTAGCTGCATTCCATCCTTAAGGTTATGAAGAAGACTTTTTGGACAGCGTACATTTCGAGATCTAGTTAGGCTCTGGAGCCGCAATGCCTGCAAGCGAGAACTTGAACTGCAATACCTCGGGATCAGTCTCCACAGCGTACCGCGAGAGACTGCATCACGCCTGTCGGGGCAACACGACAACCAAAGCGCAATCGAACTATTACCCCCAAATAGAAAAAGGGCGAGTTGCGAATCCCGTCACTTTCCATATGTTAATGGAATAAATCAGCATAGTTGTATAGTTTCTTGTATAGTCAGCAGGAAAGGGTCCGTTGTCGTGTCGGCACGACAAATCACGTTTCCCGAAAGATACTCGCCGACTAGAGCTTCAGTATTTTATTTGCTAAAAGCTGGCATTACGCCCTATTCGCGCAATTGGCAGGGAAACCACTCCAAGGCGACCCAGCGTAGGACAGGTGAATGAGCAGCACACTCCCGGAAGACTGCGAAGCTCTAGTGATAGGCGGCGGACTGACATGTGCTGTCTTGCTGCACGAGGCTGGTCACTCTGTAATCGTGGTGGAGGCTGTAGAGCGTCTTGGTGGCCGGGTACACTCGCTACGCGCCCCTGTCTCGGACGCCTATTTTGCCGATCTCGGCCCAACTTGGATTTGGCCTGAGGCCTAGCCCTTCTTTGTCAGCGCGCCAATGAGGGATAGAGATGTTCCGCCGTGCGATGGAAGATCCACGCGCGTTCTTCCTCCGTCAAGAAGGCAAGGGCCTGCAGACTTTCGGCGACGATGCGCGATAGCGACGCGTCGGACGTAGGGAAATTGGAGCCCCAGGCGATGCGCGAGGCGCCAAACACATCCACAATCCTACGGAAATAGGGCTGAAAGTCGCCGCCGCCTTCCGCGATCATGCGCACATTCCGGATCGTCACCTTGAGGAAGACATTCGGATTGGCCGCGAGATCAAAAAGCGGCTGCGCAGCGGCATAGGGCGCGCCATCGCGGGCGTCGGGCGAGGCCAGATGATCAAGGATAATCACCGCGCGGGGGAAGCGCGCCAGCAAAGTATGCAGCTGGCTCATCCCAGCCATATGCATCTGCACGCAGACGGGGATA
>CAIUWR010000080.1 GCA_903902915.1 uncultured Hyphomicrobiales bacterium
CCTTTGTGAGGATCGGGTGGTGACGGAGGCTTGCAAATCCTGAGCATTTGGCCGTTCGCCATGGGAATTCGACCATCGAGCGGCAAGAGATCGCTACCATCGAATGTGTGGAGCTCATCTACATCATTCATCGCCGCTGGGCTGGGCCATGGTTTTCTGAGACATCGTTTAGCGCTACTTTCGGATCAATTGGAGGTAGAGCATGAACGACAAGAACATCGAGAAGTCATGCGTAATGGAGGCCCCGGCGGCGCCAGCGCGCGCCCACAACGCTGGCGATGGCGCCGTCGGTGCCGGTCCCGGTGGGCGGTTTTCTGCGCAAAGGAAGCTGGCGGCGGTACAGCGTCTCTTGCGGGGCGAGGCGCTGGAGATGGTGTCGCGGGAATTGAACGTCCCCGCGCACCGTCTGTCCCAATGGCGGGATCGCGTGCTTGAGGCCGGGATGAGCGCCCTGAAGCAACAGGAGCGGGACGCCCGTGACGACGAGATCGCGCGGCTGAAGGCCAAGATTGGCGACATAACCATGGCCAACGAACTTCTCTACGCCAAGATCGATAAGCTGGAGGCGGGCCGCCCTTTAGCCCGCAGGAGGTCGAGGACATGAGCCAGTCAACCTCGCCCTCCAGAAACAGGGTCTACGGGACGGCGCTCGTATGCCGCACCTGGAAGGTTTCACGCGCCACTGTCTATCGTCATGGGACTGCGGCTTGCGCCGATCCAGATGTCGCACGACCAGCCCTCCGGCGCGGGCCTGTCGGCGCTTGCGCCGATAAGGATCTGCTTGTTCATATCAAAACAGAGATCGAAGCCAGTCCCTTTCAGGGCGAAGGCTACCGCAAGATCTGGGCCCGGCTTCGGTACAAAGGCGTCCGTACGGCGGCGCGGCGGGTGCGACGGGTCATGAAGGAGAATGGGCTGCTCGCACCCCATCGTCCCCGGGTTCGACCCGAGCACCTTCACGATGGGACCATAGTCACCGAGCGCGTAGATGAGGTCTGGGGGACGGATATGACCCAGGCCGTCACGACGGATCAAGGACGGGCCTATGTCTTCATCGCCGTCGATCACTGCTCGGGCGAACTCATCGGAACCCATGCGTCCCATCAGGCCACCCGCTGGGAAGCTTTGGAGCCGATCAGACAAGGGGTCGCCAGACACTTCGGCGGACTTGCTCAGGATAGGGCTCTCGGGCTGAAGTTGCGCCACGATCATGGATCAAACTATATGTCCGATGACTTCCAACAGGAGATCAAGTTCTTCGGCATAGCCAGTTCGCCTGCCTATGTGCGCCAACCCGAGGGCAACGGGGTCGCAGAGCGCACCATTCGCATGCTCAAGGAGCAATTGCTTTGGGTGCGCTTCTTCACCACTGTGGAGGAGTTGCGACTGGGACTGGCGACGTTCGCTACCCAATACAACGACGCATGGCTTCGCCAGCGCCACGGACACAAGACGCCAAATCAAATCCGGGCAGAACAGCGCGGACTTGCAACCAATGTCGCTACGGGATTAAAAATAGCGGCGTAACAAGCGCTACGCGATGTCTCATAACCGGGCCGCAGTACAATCAGAATATGCCACGATTCTAGGCGCACAAGCGCAAATCCTGATATTCCCCGTCACCCACCGGAAATCGGGCACTGCCCACACCTGTATGCGCCATTTTCGGTTGCTCTTTGCGATTCGCCGAATGTAACATTTCCCATATCAAACATGGGGTTTTGGCTATGGCGCAGGCGAAAGTGGTCACAGAGCAGGAGTTGAAGCGGGCGTTGGCGATGATCGGAACCCGCCGCCATGCAGCACGGGACCGCCTTGCACTGCTGCTGACACACTGGGCAGGCATGAGGGTCTGTGAGGCAGCAGGGCTCACAAGGGACAAGGTGCTTGGTC
>CAIUWR010000081.1 GCA_903902915.1 uncultured Hyphomicrobiales bacterium
CCGCCTCAGCGGCCCCGTCCGTTGTGGCTTCGGTCGTCGCGTCCGACCCGGCGCCCGCGTCAGCGGCTCCGACCGCTGTGGTCCCGGTCGTCGCCTCCGACCCGGCGCCTGCGTCTGCGGCTCCGTCCGTTGTGGCCCCGGTCGTCGCGTCCGACCCGGCGCCCGCGTCAGCGGCTCCGACCGCTGTGGTCCCGGTCGTCGCGTCCGATCCGGCGCCCGCCTCAGCGGCCCCGTCCGTTGTGGCTTCGGTCGTCGCGTCCGACCCGGCGCCCGCGTCAGCGGCTCCGTCCGCTGTGGCCCCGGTCGTCGCGTCCGATCCTGCGCCAGCGCCTGCGGCTCCGACCGCTGTGGTTCCGGTCGTCGCGTCCGACCCGGCGCCCGCGTCTGCGGCTCCGCCCGCTGTGGCTCCGGTCGTCACACCCGCTCCCGCCGAGAATTCCGCCTCGAGCGATGCGCAACAGGCGGCCTCGTTGCCGCCCGCCGCTTCGGCGACGTCCGCGCATTCGCTCCCGGCTCCGGTCATCGCCTCGGGTCTGGTCATGGGCCATTCGGCCCCGGTCGCCCCGGTTTCGGGCGTCAATCCGGCGTCGGCGGCGGCAAGCCTGCGGAGCCAGCATACCGGCGCCGACATCGCTCCTGTCGGCGATCTGGCGGCCCTGAGCCTGTTCGATCCGGGGAGCTTCGTGGCGACCGTTCCGTCCGTCGTCGGGGTTGACGCATTGGCTCCGGTCGCGCCAGCGCCGCTTGCGCCTTCAACGGTGGATCTGGTGATTGACAGTAGCATTCTGTCGATATCGAGCGCGAAGCCCGCGATGGATCGGCACGATACCGCGACCGTATTCGTGAGTTCCTCGGGAGGCCCCGTCAGGCGGTTTGTCTCCGAGGAGGTTGTCGCAACGGCGGTCGACTCCGGGATCGTGCGCGAGTTTGTTCCCATGGATGGGCTCATTCGCGCCATCCGTGAGAGCGAAATCACCGTGCGGATGACTGGCGCTGCGGCATCCCATGATTTGGGCGCGGATCTGCGCGTTTTCGATGAGGCGCGCGGCATGTTCGTGGCGCCGCCTTGCGATCCGGCCTCGTTCATCCTCGACCTTGATCAGGACGCGCTGGATCGGGACGGCGTCAGCGCCGTGGATCATCCGTCCGCCGATTTCGAGACGGTGGCGATGGCTTTGCCCGGACCGTCCTGGATATCCTTCCTGAAGAAATTCGGGCGGGGTGAGGGTGGGTCGTGGTTGGGGCGATAGCCGGTGGCGGAGGCGCCGCGGCGCCTCAATGGCTCTCGAACACGCGCCGCCACGCCTCCACGGCCGTGGCGGTCGCCCTTCGCGCGTCAGGCGTCGGGTTTGAGGGATCCTTCGCGGTCGGGAGCGAGCCGAATTTCATCAGGCTGGCCATCAGCAGCAGGCGCGCCTTGTGTGGCCGCGCATCGCTGGCTGTTTGGCGGCTGACGGCGTCAAGGCAGGGAGTGCTATTGCGAGCCTTCGATGCCCGCCTTGCGCACGACGTCGCCCCAGCGCGCGATTTCCGATTTCATGAAGGCGCGCAGCTCCTCCACACTGCCGGGCTCCAGCGGCAGCATGCCGGACTTGCTGATCTGCTCTTTCATTTGCGGCTGATCCAGAACGGAGCGCAAATCGGCGTTGAGTTTCGCGACAATCTCGGGCGGCGTGCCGGCTGGCGCGGCGTACATCTGCCATGAGGCGACATCGAAACCGGGGATCGTGTCGTTGACGGGCGGCACGTCGGGGAGGGCGTCGATTTTCTTCTTCATCGAGCCGCCAAGCGCGCGAACGCTGCCCGCCTGCATTTGGCCAAGTCCGGGACCAAGATCGACGAACATGGCGGGAACATGCCCGCCCACGACGTCGCTCAGCGCTGGCGCGCTGCCCTTGTAGGGGACCGGCGTCATCTGGACGCCCGTCTTGCTTTTCAGGAGCTCCATGAAGAGGTGATGGGGCACCCCATAGCCCGCCGTCGCATAATTCAGGGGTTGCGGCTGCGCCTTTGCATAGGCGATGAACTCAGCGACGTTTTTCACCGGAATGTCCGGGTTGACGACCAGCACGAAGGGCGTGGCCGCCGCCATGGCGAGCGGTACGAAGTCATTCACCGGATCATACGGCAATTTCTTGTAGAGCGTCACGTTGACGGCATACTGCGGACTGCCGGCGAGCAGCAGCGTGTATCCGTCCGGCGCAGCGCGGGCGACCGTCGTCGCGCCGATGTTGCCGCCTGCGCCGGGCCTGTTTTCGACGACGACCGGGACGCCCCATTTCGTTTCGAGCCCCTGCACGGCCAGGCGCGCAAGTATATCGCCGCCGCCGCCAGCCGGGAACGGCACAATGATCGTCACGGCGTGTTTGGGGAAATCCTGCGCGAGGACTGGGCGGCATAGCGCCGTTGCCATGATGGCCAAAGCGAGACTTTTCATCGCATGTTTCATGACGCCCTCCCAGATTTTCTCGCTCGATTATCATGATGGAGCGCTTATCGGTTCGATTATTCAAATTGGAGCTGAGGCTGTCAAACCCAATTCTGTGAGGAGGCGCAATGGCGGGCCTTGGCCATGTCGAAGACGTAGGCTTCGTTCCTTCCCCGATTGACAAGGCGCTCAGGGCGCCCGTACGTGGCGCGGAACAGGGGAGGAGATCGCGTTGGCCAATGACGAGGGGGCGATGAAGGCGAATGCGACCCATTCGCGCGCGCATGAGTCGGCCGCGGTGTCATGGAATGCCTTCTTATCCACATACCTTCCAGCGCTGATTTACGCCCTGGGCGCGGGCATTGCGCTTCCCGCCGTGCCGACATTGGCCAAATCCTTCAATGTTGGATTTGGCGTGGCAAGCGGCGTCATCACCGCGTTCCTGCTCGGCAATCTGGCTGGCACCATACCATCGGGCTGGCTGATTGATCGCTTTGGTCGCCGCTCGGTGATGATCGCTGGGCCCCTGTTGACGTCGGCGACCGCGCTTTGGGTTTGTTATGCGCATTCCTTTTCGGAAATATTGGTGTTGCGGTTTTTCAGCGGATGCGCGGCCCAGATGTGGGTCATGGGGCGGCTCGCGGGCATTTCGCAGAATGCGCCAGACAGCCAGCGCGGGCGGTTGGTGAGCTGGATGTTCGGCATGGACAATACGGGCAAACTGGCGGGCCCCGTGCTGGGCGGTTATATCGCCAGCGAATGGAGTGCGACCGGGCCGTTTTTTGCATATTCGGGCATAGCCTTGGTCGCTTTGGCTTTGACCCTCGCCTTTGGCGAGAAGCCGACCGGCGACGATCATGGCGCGCGGCGCGAAAGACAGGCGCAGGCGAACAAGCTCACGATTTGGCGGATCGTCACGCCGCGTCTGGTATATTTCGGCGTCGCCCTCTTCGCCGGTCTGACGCGAGGGCCCGTGACGGCGGATCTTCTTCATCTATATGCCGCCTATGCCTATCAGCTGGGGCCGACGCAAATCGGCTACCTTGCGACTGGCGCGGCTCTCATCGCCTGGCCGATTGGTTTTATCGCGGGTTGGATTCTGGATCGGTTCGGGCGCAAACGCACCATGGTGCCGGGGTTCACCGGCGTCGCGATATCCATGGCGCTGCTGGCGGCGTCCGCCTGGTGGGGCTATTCCTATCCCTGGTATGTGGCGTTGTTCTTTCTTGCGGTCGCGACGCAATCGCTTACGGGCGGGTCGGTGCAGACCATTGGAACCGATGTCGCCCCACAAGAGGCGCGTGGCGTTTTCCTCGGTATCTGGCGCTTCACAGGCCAGGGCGGCCAGGCGATCGGCCCGATTATTTTCGCGATGCTTGCTGCGCAGGTGAATTACAGCGTCGCGTTCCTGTTCACGGCGGGTTGCGCCGCCTGTGTCGCGACATTGCTGATCTTGATGGTTCCCGAGACGCGGTCGGATTGGTCCTGATGGCGCAGGGGGCGATACGCATGGTTCAGCCTGTCTTGCGGGGTCTGGCCTTGGCCGACCCCTTGGCCGGTTTGGCCCGGGTCGTCGGCTTGTCTGGTCTGTTTTCCCTGGCGCCCAGACTGGCGCGCAACGCGCTCATCAGATCGACGACATTTGTGTCCTCCGGCTCGGCCACCTTGGCGATCTGGCGCCCCTTGGTCTTGGCCTCGATGAGGGCTTTCAGCGCCTCTTCGTAGCGGTCGACGAACTGACTGGGGTCGAACGGACCTTCCTGTTGCTCGATGATTTTCTGCGCGATGGAAATCATCGCAGGATCGGGCGTGGCGTCGCTGACGCCGCCGAAGATCTCGTCCGGCTGGCGCACCTCCGCGTTGGAGCGCAGCGTATAGGCCAGAATCCCTTTGCCGCGCGGTTCAAGCGCCAAGATGCGCTCGCGGGTCGCCATGACGATACGGCCAAGCGCGATCTGCCCCGACCTCTCCAACGCGGCGCGGATGACGCCGAAGGCTTCCTGGGCGATCTTGCCGTCGGGCGCGAGGTAATAGGGATTGTCCCAGTAGATGCGGTCGATGTCAGGGGCGGGCACGAAGCGCTCGATCTCGATGGTCTTGGTGCTTTCCAGCTTGACCGATTTGATCTCCTCGTCGGTCAGCAGAATATATTCGCCCTTCGCCACTTCGTAGCCCTTCACCAGTTCCGAGCGCTCGATGGGGCCGGTGTCGGGATCGGTCGTGATCATCTTGATGCGGTTGTTGGTCTTGGGATTGATCAGGTGAAAGCGCACATCCCCGCCGGGATTGGTCGCGGTGTAGAGCGCGACCGGGCAGACGACGAGCGAGAGTTTCAGATGGCCTTGCCAGGTCGGGCGATACGCCATGTGGGCATCCTTGGTCGGTGGTCGATCTTCTCAACGCGCGCGGGCGGGAAAGGATCGGCGCCGCCGGGATCGCGTGGCCGAGCCCGTCGTTGTCGATCTGATTTCCTCCGACGGAGCCGGTCATGGCCAAACCCAAGCTCGCCAATTATCAAAGAAAGCGCGACTTCACGCGCACGCAGGAGCCCTCTGGAAAGAACGCGCGCGCCGCGCCCGCCAAGGCGCTGCGCTTCGTCATCCAGAAACACGCCGCCAGCCGCCTGCATTTCGATCTGCGGCTGGAGTGGGCGGGCGCGTTCCGCTCCTGGGCCGTGCCCAAGGGGCCGTCGCGCGACCCGAAGGTCCGCCGGATGGCCATGGAGGTCGAGGACCATCCGCTCGATTACGGCGATTTCGAAGGGACGATCCCCAAGGGCGAATATGGCGGCGGCACGGTGATGCTGTGGGACCGGGGCTACTGGGCGCCCGAAAAGGGCTTCGAGAAGGTCGGCGCGGCGCTGGATGCGGGCGAGCTGAAATTCGTCATGGAAGGCGAGCGGATGCATGGCTCTTGGGTGCTGGTGCGCCTGAAGGGCGGCCAGCCGGGCAACTCGAAAAACGCATGGCTGCTGATCAAGCATCGCGACGAAGGCGCCGTTGAGGGCGACGCCATGGCGTCCACCGACGACGACCGCTCGGTGGCCTCGGGACGCAGCATGGCGCAGATCGCGGCGGGGAAGGGGCCTGCGCTCAAGCCCTTCATGGCTGCAGCCAGACCGAAGCCAGAGGCCGCAGCGGCGCTCCCAGCCTTCGTCGAGCCGCAGCTCGCGCGCACGCTGGAAAAGCCGCCGTCGGGTCCGGGCTGGGCGCATGAAATCAAATTCGATGGCTATCGCATGCAGTTGCGCATCTCCTGAGGGCAGGCGCGCCTTCTGACCGTATCCCTCCGCCGAGGGCCGCCTAGCTTTAAGAGGCGAGGACTTGGATAGATATCGCAAGAGTGGCTCGATGATCGTGTCCACTTGTTAGAAGCGGACACTTGCGCAATGTCTTTGATCAATGGTGGTGATTGGGCG
>CAIUWR010000082.1 GCA_903902915.1 uncultured Hyphomicrobiales bacterium
AGATGGTGATGCCCGGCGACAACGTGACCATGGACGTCGCGCTGATCGTTCCGATCGCCATGGAAGAGAAGCTCCGCTTCGCCATCCGCGAAGGTGGCCGCACGGTTGGCGCCGGCGTGGTCGCTTCCATCATCGAGTAAGCGGTTTTCGCGCTGCAAGATTGAAAGGGACGCCCCGGTGGCGTCCCTTTTTTGTTGGACTCAAGGATTTGATGACCGATATTTCGTGCTCCCGAAGGCCTGTGCGCGCTTTGGGGCTTGTCCACGTCACGGGGGCGCGACCAACCTTTGCGACCGCCGCACGATTCACGCTTGCAATCCCTGCGCGGCTTTGGCATTAGAGGCCGCACGGGGTTCGCGCCCCGTCAGAGAGCTAGGGGCTTAGCTCAGCTGGTTAGAGCGGCGGTCTCCAAAACCGCAGGTCGAGAGTTCGAATCCCTCAGCCCCTGCCAGCTTTCCTCACGCTTCGGCGCCAGGCTGCTTTCCCTGAGGCGCAGCGTCTGCGACGCTCACCAGCGTTCCGCACGTTTCCCCGCGCCCGTCAGACTCCAGGTCCGAGCGCCATCGTCGCGGGAAGCCAGCCGCAGTGACGAGACCGGCGAGTTTCCACCGTTTTCGCTTTTCTGCTTGGCGCGGGCGCAACCGGACGCTATAAGGCTCACATCGTGGCGCGCGACCAACCGGTCCCGCGCCTCGACTATTTTAGGCTGGCTGCATCCGGGTGTCGTTTCGGATCGAAGCCGAGCATTGGAACGATAGAATGGCGAACCCCCTCGAGTTCCTGACCCAGGTTCGCGCGGAAGCGGCCAAGGTGACCTGGCCCAGCCGACGCGAAACCCTCATCACGACCGCGCTCGTGATCGTGATGGTGATTCTGGCGAGCATCTTCTTCGTGTCTGTGGATCAGGCCCTGCGCATGATCGTGACCTTCCTTCTTTCACTCGTGCACTGACCTAGGGGGCTGCACCATGGCCATGCGCTGGTATATCGTTCATGCCTATTCGAACTTCGAGAACAAGGTCGCTGGGTCGATCCGCGAATATGCGGCCCAACGTGGACTGACCGACAAGTTCGAGGAAATCCTTGTTCCGACCGAGCAGGTCATCGAGGTGCGTCGCGGGCGCAAGGTCAATACCGAGCGCAAGTTCTTCCCGGGCTATGTGCTCGTGAAATGCGATCTGACCGACGACGTTTATCATCTGATCAAGAATACCGCGAAAGTCACCGGCTTTCTGGGCGCCGACAACAAGCCAATGGCGATTTCAGAAGCTGAGGCTGACCGAATCAAGGGGCAGGTCGCCGAGGGCGTCGAGCACCCCAAGGCCTCGATCATCTTCGAGATCGGCGAGAAGGTTCGCGTCACCGATGGGCCCTTCGCGTCGTTCGAGGGTCTTGTCGAGGAGGTCGACGAGGGTCGTTCGCGCGTCAAGGTGGCGGTGTCGATCTTCGGTCGCGCCACCCCGGTCGAGCTGGAGTTCGGCCAGGTCGAGAAGCTCTGAGGGCAGGGCGCTTCCTGACCATCTATCCCGAAGGGCGGCCAACGTGGGCCGCCCTTTTTGTTTGACGCGGGCCGTTGGCGTCGCTTTTTCCGTCGCTCCCTCTTCCCAAACAGCAAGCGAGCCTCTATAGCCACTGCTTCACCGTGGAAGGCATGCCCGGTTTGCCGCTGGGAACCCGTGCCGCACCACGAACTGCAACCGCCCGGCTCCGGATGATCCATCCGGTTCGCGGGTTTGTTTGGAGCAGCCATAATGGCAAAGAAGATCACGGGTTACGTGAAGCTTCAGGTTCCGGCCGGTTCGGCGAATCCTTCGCCCCCGATCGGTCCCGCGCTGGGTCAGCGCGGTCTGAACATCATGGAATTTTGCAAGGCGTTCAACGCACGTACGGCGCAGATCGAGAAGGGGACTCCGATCCCCGTCGTGATCACCGCTTACCAGGACCGCTCCTTCACGTTCGAAATGAAGCAGCCTCCGGTCACCTTCTTCCTGAAGAAGGCCGCGAATCTGAAGATCGGCAAGAAGCCTGCCTCCGGGTCCAAGACCCCGGGTCGTGGCTTTGTGGGCAAGGTGACCCGCGACCAGATCAAGGAAATCGCTGAAAAGAAGATCGTGGACCTGAACTGCGCCTCAATCGAGTCGGCGATGGCCATGATCGAAGGTTCCGCCCGCTCGATGGGCCTCGAGGTGGTGGGGTAACCGATGGCACATGTTGGCAAGCGAATCAAAGCGGCCCGAGAGGGCATTAACCGCACCAAGCTTTATCAAATCGATGAAGCCATGAAGCTCGTTCGCGAGCGGGCTAACGCCAAGTTCGACGAGACCGTTGAGATCTCGATGAACCTCGGCGTCGATCCCAAGCATGCGGACCAGATGGTCCGCGGCGTTGTGAACCTGCCCCACGGCACCGGCCGCATTCTTCGCGTCGCCGTTTTCGCCCGTGGCGCCAAGGCTGACGAAGCCCGCGCCGCTGGCGCTGACGTTGTCGGCGCCGAAGAGCTCGTCACCATCGTCCAGGGCGGCACGATCGATTTCGATCGCTGCATCGCGACCCCGGACATGATGCCGCTCGTCGGCCGTCTCGGTAAGGTGCTCGGCCCGCGCGGTCTGATGCCGAACCCGAAGGTTGGCACCGTGACCATGGACGTCGCTGGCGCCGTGGCCGCTTCGAAGGGCGGGGCCGTCGAGTTCCGCGTCGAGAAGGCCGGCATCGTGCAGGGCATGGTCGGCAAGGTGTCCTTCGAGGACGGCAAGCTCATCGACAACATCAAGGCTTTCGTGGATGCGGTGGCCAAGGCCAAGCCGCAGGGCGCCAAGGGCACCTATATCCAGCGGGTGGCCGTGTCGTCGACCATGGGGCCTGGCGTAAAGGTCGAAATCTCGACCGTGACCTCCGGCGCGTCGAACTAAGGCCAATGGGGATAATTCCCCTACGGTCTTGACAATCGTGCGTTTTATGCCGCTGCCCCCTTGGCAGCGGCTTTCGGACGGTCTAAATAGGTCAACCTGGGGTCGCGTTGATTTGCGGCCTCTGTTCAAGACATTCAAATTCCTCTCGGCGCCAGTCTGGTGTCCGTGAGTGGATAGGCCGACGGAACCGGGAGCGATCTCGTGTCCTGTTTGGCCATGTCCTGTCCGAGACTGCCGGCGCCTGATCTGTTTCAACGACTCAGTGAAGGCTTAATTTCGACGGCCCTGATCCGGTTCCGGTGATGGGCGGAGGCCAGCATAGACGGGGAAAGACCGTTTCGAAGGGCGCTTGCGTCCTTCCGTTTGGTTCGAACCCTTCTGTCCGGCGCGATTCGTCGCTCCGGGGACAGGCACTCGGCGTCGTATGGGACATCATCCCGTGCGGCTCGTGCAACGGGCGGAAGATCTTCTTCCGCCGACCGGAGAGAGCACTGTGGACAGAGCGGAGAAAAAAGAGCTCGTCGCGGAGTTGAACGGCGTCTTCAGCAAGACGTCCGTCGTCGTCGTGGCGCACTACTCCGGCTTGACCGTCGCTCAGATGCAGAATCTGCGTAAGCAGATGAGTGCAGCGGGCGCCTCGGTTCAAGTCGCGAAGAACCGCCTCGCCAAGATCGCTCTCGATGGCACGGACGTCGCTTCCATCGGACCCCTGTTGAAGGGTCCGACCCTGATCGCCTATTCGGACGATCCGGTAGCGGCTCCGAAGGTCGCCGTGGCGTTCGCCAAGGACCACGACAAGCTCGTGATTCTCGGTGGAGCCATGGGTAAGACCGCCCTGAACGTGGAAGGCGTGAAGTCGCTTGCGACCCTGCCTTCGCTGGACGAACTGCGCGCCAAGCTCCTGGGTCTGCTCAATGCGCCCGCGACCAAGATCGCCCAGCTCGCCACCGCGCCCGCCGCCAAGCTCGCGCGCGTGTTCAAGGCCTATGCCGATCGAGATGCGGCCTGAAGAGGCCACCCAACAATCTGGTTCGAACCAACCTTCTGAAGGATTGAAATATCATGTCTAACCTCGAAAAGATCGTCGAAGAACTCTCGGCCCTCACTGTTCTCGAAGCCGCTGAACTCTCCAAGATGCTTGAAGAGAAGTGGGGCGTTTCCGCCGCCGCCGCCGTCGCCGTCGCCGCCGCTCCTGGCGCCGCCGCTGCTCCCGTGGAAGAGCAGACCGAGTTCAACGTCGTTCTGGCTGCGGCCGGCGACAAGAAGATCGAAGTCATCAAGGAAGTCCGCGCCATCACCGGTCTGGGCCTCAAGGAAGCCAAGGATCTCGTCGAAGGCGCTCCCAAGGTCGTCAAGGAAGCCGTCGGCAAGGACGAGGCCGAGAAGCTCAAGGCCCAGCTCGAGAAGGCTGGCGCCAAGGTTGAGCTCAAGTAATTTGCGTTCGGTCATCTCTGGCCGCACGTTTTAGATAAGAGGGTCCCGGGGTTTTCCCCGGGGCCGTTCAATCGTTCCGGGGGACATTATTCCCTCCGCCTGCCGCGCGGTCCGCGGCGACTATATGGGGTGAGAGCCCTGTCCGCAGCGCCGTCGGCGCGCGGTTCGGTCGAGGCCCGCCGGCCCGCCGGTTTGATGAGGTAAGAGGAGCGACATGGCTCAGACTTTGGCTCAGACGTTCACCGGTCGTAAGCGGATCCGCAAGTTTTTCGGACATATCCGAGAAGTGGCGGAGATGCCGAACCTGATCGAGGTGCAGAAAGCGTCCTACGATCAGTTCCTCCTCGTCGATGAGCCCAAGGGCGGGCGCCCGGATGAGGGGCTTCAGTCCGTCTTCAAATCCGTTTTCCCGATCTCCGACTTCTCGCAGACGGCTCTTCTTGAATTCGTGAAATATGAATTCGAACAGCCCAAGTATGACGTCGATGAATGCCGCCAGCGTGGCATGACCTTCTCCGCGCCCCTCAAGGTGACGCTGCGCCTCATCGTGTTCGATGTGGATCCCGACACACAGGCCAAGTCCGTCAAGGACATCAAGGAGCAGGACGTCTATATGGGCGACATGCCCTTCATGACGTCGAATGGCACCTTTGTCGTCAACGGCACCGAGCGCGTCATCGTCTCGCAGATGCATCGCTCGCCGGGCGTGTTCTTCGACCATGACAAGGGCAAGACCCATTCTTCGGGCAAGCTGCTGTTCGCCGCCCGCATCATTCCCTACCGCGGCTCTTGGCTCGACATCGAGTTCGACGCCAAGGACATCGTCTATGCGCGCATTGATCGTCGCCGCAAGATCCCCGTGACCTCGCTGCTCTTCGCGCTTGGCATGGACGGCGAAGAGATTCTGAGCACCTTCTTCAAGTCCATCACCTATGTCAGGGCCGGGGATGGCTGGCGCGTTCCCTACGACGCCGAGCGCATGCGCGGCGTGAAGACCTCTGTGGATCTGATCGACGCCGACACGGGCGAAGTTGTGCTTGAGTCCGGCAAGAAGCTGACCGTGCGCGGCGCGCGTCAGCTCGCCGAAAAGGGCTTGAAGTTCCTCAAGGCCGTCGACGAGGATCTTTACGGTCAGTATATCGCCGAGGATCTCTACGATCCCTCCACCGGCGAAATCTTCGCCGAAGCGGGCGATGAATTGACGGCCAAGTCCCTCGTGAGCCTGCTGGAAGCCGGCTTCGAGGAATTGCCGATTCTCGACATCGACCATATCAACATCGGTCCCTATATCCGCAACACCCTCGCGGTCGACAAGAACTCCGCTCGTGAAGAAGCGCTGTTCGACATTTATCGCGTGATGCGTCCTGGCGAACCGCCGACCATCGACTCGGCTGAGGCGATGTTCCACTCGCTGTTCTTCGACTCCGAGCGCTACGACCTCTCCGCCGTGGGCCGCGTGAAGATGAACATGCGCCTCGATCTCGACGCGCCTGACACAACCCGCATCCTGCGCAAGGACGACATCCTCGCGGTGGTGCGCGCGCTTGTCGATCTGCGCGACGGACGTGGTGAAATCGACGACATCGACCATCTCGGCAACCGTCGCGTCCGCTCGGTGGGCGAATTGATGGAGAACCAGTATCGCCTGGGTCTTCTGCGCATGGAGCGCGCCATCAAGGAGCGCATGTCCTCGGTCGATATCGACACGGTCATGCCGCAGGATCTGATCAACGCCAAGCCGGCGGCCGCCGCCGTGCGCGAGTTCTTCGGCTCTTCGCAGCTCTCGCAGTTCATGGATCAGACGAACCCGCTGTCCGAAATCACCCACAAGCGTCGTCTTTCGGCGCTTGGACCTGGCGGTCTGACCCGCGAGCGCGCCGGTTTCGAAGTGCGCGACGTGCATCCGACCCATTATGGCCGCATCTGCCCCATCGAGACGCCAGAAGGCCCGAACATCGGCCTGATCAATTCGCTCGCGACCTTTGCGCGGGTGAACAAGTACGGCTTCATCGAGGCTCCCTATCGCCGCGTGCGCGATGGTCTTGTGACGGACGAGGTCGCCTATCTCTCCGCGATGGAGGAGGCGAAGTACCACGTCGCGCAGGCCAACGCCGTCATCGACGCCAATGGCATGCTGGCTGACGATCTCGTGATCACGCGCCACACCGGCGACGTGGTGATGGTCGCCCGCGAACGCGTCGAATATATGGACGTGTCGCCCAAGCAGCTCGTGTCCGTCGCCGCCGCGCTCATTCCGTTCCTCGAGAACGATGACGCGAACCGCGCGCTCATGGGCTCGAACATGCAGCGTCAAGCTGTGCCGCTGGTGAAGGCTGACGCCCCGCTCGTGGGCACCGGCATGGAAGCTGTCGTGGCGCGCGACTCCGGCGCCGCCATCGCGGCTCGCCGCACCGGCTTCATCGACCAGATCGACGCGACCCGTATCGTCATCCGCGCCACGGAGGAGCTTGATCCTTCGAAGCCCGGCGTCGACATCTACCGCCTGATGAAGTTCCAGCGTTCGAACCAGTCGACCTGCATCAACCAGAAGCCGCTGGTGAAGGTTGGAAACTTCGTGCGCAAGGGCGACATCATCGCGGACGGTCCGTCGACCGATCTTGGCGATCTGGCGCTCGGCCGCAACGTGCTCGTCGCGTTCATGCCCTGGAATGGCTACAACTTCGAAGACTCGATCTTGCTCAACGAGCGGATCGTGAAGGACGACGTGTTCACCTCCATCCACATCGACGAATTCGAAGTGATGGCGCGCGACACCAAGCTCGGCCCCGAGGAAATCACCCGCGACATTCCGAACGTGTCGGAAGAAGCGCTGAAGAACCTCGACGAAGCCGGCATCGTCTATATCGGCGCTGAAGTGATGGCGGGCGATATTCTCTGCGGCAAGATCACGCCCAAGGGCGAAAGCCCGATGACGCCCGAAGAGAAGCTTCTGCGCGCCATCTTCGGCGAGAAGGCGTCTGACGTTCGCGACACCTCGCTGCGCGTGCCCCCCGGCGTGCAAGGCACCATCGTCGAAGTGCGCGTGTTCAATCGCCACGGCGTCGACAAGGACGAGCGCGCCCAGGCCATCGAGCGCGAGGAGATCGAGCGTCTGGCGAAGGATCGCGACGACGAGCTCGCGATCCTGGACCGCAACGTCTATACCCGCCTGATCGAACTGCTCGACGGCAAGGTCGCCATCGCTGGCCCGAAGGGGTTCAAGAAGGAGACCGTGCTGAGCCGCGATGTGATCGAGGAATATCCTCGGTCCCAGTGGTGGGCTTTCGCGGTGGAAGACGATCGCCTGATGGGCGAGATCGAGGCCATCCGCAAGCAGTATGACGAGGCCAAGAAGGGTCTTGAGAACCGCTTCCTCGACAAGGTCGAGAAGTTGCAGCGTGGCGACGAATTGCCGCCTGGCGTGATGAAGATGGTCAAGGTCTTCGTTGCGGTGAAGCGCAAGATCCAGCCCGGCGACAAGATGGCCGGCCGCCATGGCAACAAGGGCGTGGTGTCGAAGATCGTGCCGAGCGAGGACATGCCGTTCCTCGCCGACGGGACGCCGGTCGATATCGTGCTGAACCCGCTCGGCGTGCCTTCGCGCATGAACGTCGGTCAGATTCTCGAGACCCACCTTGGTTGGGCCTGCGCGGGTCTGGGCAAGCAGGTTGGCGAGGCCGTCAATATCTATCTGAAGTCGAAGGATGTGCAGCCGCTGCGCAACAAGCTGCTGCAGATTTATGGTAACGACGAGACCATCCCGCAGCTCGACGAGCCCTCCCTTGTGGAGCTTGGCGAGAACCTGCGTCGCGGCGTCCCCATGGCGACGCCGGTCTTCGACGGCGCGCGGGAGAAGGACATCGTCGAAATGCTCGAAATGGCGGGCCTCGACCGGTCCGGTCAGTCCACCTTGTATGACGGGCGTACCGGCGAGCCCTTCGACCGTCAGGTCACGGTTGGCTACATCTACATGCTGAAGCTGCATCATCTTGTCGATGACAAGATCCATGCGCGCTCCATCGGGCCGTACTCGCTGGTCACCCAGCAGCCCCTGGGCGGCAAGGCGCAGTTCGGCGGACAGCGTTTCGGCGAAATGGAAGTGTGGGCGCTCGAAGCTTACGGCGCCGCCTACACCTTGCAGGAAATGCTCACGGTCAAGTCGGACGACGTGGCGGGCCGCACCAAGGTCTACGAGGCCATCGTGCGCGGCGACGACACCTTCGAATCCGGCATTCCCGAGAGCTTCAACGTGCTCGTCAAGGAAATGCGTTCGCTCGGCCTCAACGTCGAGTTGACCTCGACCAAGAAGATCGAAAACCCCTCAGCCGAAGCGGCTGAGTGAGGTTTTAAACCAAAGGGGCTGACGCGGCGCGCGCGCCAGCCCAGGTGAGATTTCAATCTGGCAGGGCCAGCGCGACGATCCAGTCGCAGCAGGCCCAAGCTTCAGGAGACAGACATGAATCAAGAGGTCATGAATCTCTTCAATCCGGTCGTTCAGCCGCAGGCGTTCGATCAGATCCAGATCTCCATCGCCAGCCCCGAGAAGATTCTGTCCTGGTCGTTCGGCGAGATCAAGAAGCCCGAGACGATCAACTACCGTACCTTCAAGCCCGAGCGCGACGGTCTGTTCTGCGCCCGCATCTTCGGGCCCATCAAGGATTACGAGTGCTTGTGCGGCAAGTACAAGCGCATGAAGTACAAGGGCGTCATCTGCGAGAAGTGCGGCGTCGAAGTCACCTTGTCGCGCGTGCGCCGCGAGCGCATGGGCCACATCTCGCTGGCGGCTCCCGTCGCGCATATCTGGTTCCTGAAGTCGCTGCCCTCGCGCATCGGCCTCCTGCTGGACATGACGCTGAAGGATCTCGAGCGGATCCTCTATTTCGAATCCTATATCGTCATCGACGCAGGCCTGACGCCCCTCAAGGATCGCCAGCTCCTCTCCGAGGATGATTTCCTGCGCGCCCAGGACGAATATGGGCAGGACAGCTTCACCGCGCTGATCGGCGCCGAGGCCATTCGCGAAATTCTGCGCAACATGGATCTGGCGAAGATCGCGGCCGACCTCAAGGTCGAGATCGCAGAATCGACCAGCGAACTGAAGCCCAAGAAGCTCGCCAAGCGGCTCAAGATCATCGAGGCCTTCATGTATTCGGGCAACAAGCCCGAGTGGATGATCCTGACCGAAGTGCCGGTGATCCCGCCGGATCTGCGCCCCCTCGTGCCGCTGGATGGTGGACGTTTCGCGACCTCAGATCTGAACGATCTGTATCGCCGCGTCATCAACCGCAACAACCGTCTGAAGCGCCTCATCGAGCTGCGCGCGCCCGACATCATCATCCGCAACGAGAAGCGCATGCTTCAGGAAGCGGTTGACGCATTGTTCGACAACGGCCGCCGTGGCCGCGTCATCACCGGCGCCAACAAGCGTCCGCTGAAGTCGCTCGCCGACATGTTGAAGGGCAAGCAGGGCCGCTTCCGTCAGAACCTGCTCGGCAAGCGCGTCGATTACTCCGGCCGTTCCGTCATCGTGGTGGGCCCGGAGTTGAAGCTGCATCAGTGCGGCCTTCCCAAGAAAATGGCGCTCGAGCTGTTCAAGCCCTTCATCTATTCGCGTCTCGACGCGAAGGGCCTGTCGGCTACGGTCAAGCAGGCCAAGAAGCTCGTCGAGAAGGAAAAGCCGGAGGTCTGGGACATCCTGGACGAGGTCATCCGCGAGCATCCGATCATGCTCAATCGCGCGCCGACGTTGCATCGTCTGGGCATCCAGGCGTTCGAGCCCGTGCTGATCGAAGGCAAGGCGATCCAGCTGCATCCGCTGGTCTGCGCCGCCTTCAACGCGGACTTCGACGGCGACCAGATGGCCGTGCACGTGCCGCTGTCGCTTGAAGCGCAGCTTGAAGCGCGCGTGCTGATGATGTCGACGAACAACATCCTGCATCCCGCAAACGGTCTGCCGATCATCGTGCCTTCGCAGGATATCGTGCTTGGGCTCTATTATCTGTCCGTGATGCGCGACGGCGATTTCGGTCAGTATCTCGAGGATCCCAAGACAAAGGCGCCCTTGCAGGGCGTGTTCTCGAACATGTCCGAGATCGAACATGCGCTGTTCGCCAAGACAATCACGCTGCACACGCGCATCAAGGGCCGCGCTTGGACCTTCGACGCCGAGGGCAATCGCGTGTCGAAGATCTTCGACACGACGCCTGGCCGCATGATGCTCGGGCAGTTGCTGCCCAACCACAACAAGATCCCCTTCGACGTCGTGAACAAGCTCATGACGAAAAAGGAAATCTCGAACATGATCGACACCGTCTACCGCAACTGCGGTCAGAAGGAGACGGTCATCTTCTGCGACCGCATCATGGCCATGGGTTTCCGTGAAGCGTTCAAGGCCGGCATTTCCTTCGGCAAGGACGACATGGTCGTGCCAGAGACGAAGCCCGCCATCGTCGAGGCCACCCGCGCTGAAGCGAAGGAATTCGAACAGCAGTACAATGACGGCCTGATCACCCAGGGCGAAAAGTACAACAAGGTCGTTGACGCCTGGGCCAAGTGCACGGACAAGCTCGCCGAGGAAATGATGCTGCGCATCTCCGCCGTCCGCAAGGATGAGACGGGTCGCGACAAGCAGATCAACTCGATCTACATGATGTCGCATTCCGGAGCGCGTGGTTCGCCCGCGCAGATGAAGCAGCTCGCCGCCATGCGCGGCCTGATGGCCAAGCCCTCGGGCGAGATCATCGAGAGCCCGATCATCTCGAACTTCAAGGAAGGCCTGACCGTTCTCGAATACTTCAACTCGACCCATGGCGCTCGCAAGGGCCTCGCGGACACCGCGTTGAAGACCGCGAACTCTGGTTACCTCACACGCCGTCTTGTCGACGTGGCGCAGGATTCGATCATCACTGAAGTGGATTGCGGCTCGACGGGCGGCATCCGCATGCGGGCGATTCTCGACGCCGGTCAGGTCGTGGCCTCTCTTGTCAGCCGCATCCTCGGCCGCACGGCCGCTGAAGAGATCAAGGATCTTGATGGCGGCGTCATCGTGCCGGCTGGCGAAATGGTTCAGGAATGGCATGTCGAGCGCATCAACGCCGCTGGCGTTCAGGAGGTGAAGATCCGTTCGGTGCTCACTTGCGAAGCCAAGAACGGCGTTTGCGGCACCTGCTACGGACGTGATCTGGCGCGCGGCACCCCCGTCAACATGGGTGAAGCGGTTGGCGTCATCGCGGCGCAGTCCATCGGCGAGCCGGGCACCCAGCTCACCATGCGCACCTTCCACATCGGCGGCGCGGCTCAGATCGGCGCGGATTCATCCTTCATCGAATCGAACTTCGATGGCACGGTGAAGTTCCGCAACCCGACCATCGCCCGCAATTCCGACGGCGACCTCATGGTCATGGCGCGCAACGTCGCGGTCGTGATCGTTGGTCCTGACGGCGTGGAGCGTTCGGTGCATCGCGTCCAGTACGGCGCGCGTCTGAAGGTGGTTGAGGGCGACAAGATTCGTCGCGGTCAGCGCATCGCGGAGTGGGATCCCTACACCCGTCCCATCCTCACTGAGGTTGATGGCGTCATCGCCTTCGAGGATCTGCTCGACGGCCTGTCCATCTCCGAGGCTGTCGATGAATCGACCGGCATCGCAAAGCGCGTGGTCATCGATTACCGTTTGAACCAGCGTTCCGCCTCCCTCAAGCCCGCGATCCTGATCAAGGGCGAGGACGGCAAGATCACGAAGCTGCCGCGCGGCGGCGAGGCGCGCTACACGCTCCCCGTCGAGTCGATCATTGGCTTCGACCCTGGTTCAGTCGTGAAGGCGGGCGATATCATCGCGCGCATCTCGATGGAATCCGCCAAGACCCGCGACATCACCGGCGGTCTGCCGCGCGTCGCCGAACTCTTCGAAGCGCGCCGTCCGAAGGATTGCGCGATCATCGCCGAGATCACCGGAACTGTGAAGTTCGGTCGCGACTACAAGAACAAGCAGCGCATCAGCATCGTCCCGCATGAAGAAGGCGGCGAGGATGTCGAGTACCTGATCCCCAAGGGCAAGCACATTCATCTTCAGGACGGCGACGTCGTGGAGAAGGGGGATTACATCGTCGACGGCAACCCCGCGCCGCATGACATTCTGGCCATCAAGGGCGTCGAGGAACTTGCCGCCTATCTCGTCAACGAGATCCAGGAAGTCTACCGTTTGCAGGGCGTTATCATCAACGACAAGCATATCGAGGTGATCGTTCGCCAGATGCTCCAGAAGCTTGATATCGTCGATCCCGGCGCCACCGAGTTCCTGGCTGGCGAGCAGGTCGACAAGCTCGACTTCGAGCGGGCCAATGAAAAGGCGATTTCGGAGGGCGGTCGTCCCGCCACCGGCACGCCGGTTCTGCTCGGCATCACCAAGGCCAGCTTGCAGACCCGTTCGTTCATCTCCGCCGCCTCCTTCCAGGAGACGACGCGCGTACTCACCGAAGCCTCCGTCAATGGCAAGGTGGATACGCTCGAGGGGCTCAAGGAAAACGTCATCGTGGGCCGCCTGATCCCGGCCGGAACGGGCGCCGCCATGGCCAAGCTGCGGCGTATCGCCGTGGTGCGCGACGAGATGATCCTCGCCCAAAAAGCGCAGACGTCCGCTGCGCCCATGCCGCGCTTGCCCCCCGCCGCCGAATAGGTTGCGACACAGGACTGGACTTTGAAGGGGTCGCCCATGGGCGGCCCCTTTTTCGTTTTCGCGATTTGGCCCCATCAGCGTCGAAATTCCGCTGCGCCCCACTTCCACAGTGAACAAGTGCTTGACTGGCGCGTTGATCGCAGCGACGGGCGAACCGATTGCGTCGGCGCGGCTGTTGGCGAGGGCGGCTCCTGTTGCGCAGGTCGCTCGCAATCTCAAGGGGCGTTGGACCATGGCGGTGGCTTACAAGATCAATCCCGTTGACGGTGCTTGCCCGGACTTTGCGCGCGTTCATGGCGGCGCAGTTGGACTGGAGGAAGCCGGGCTTGCGCCGCTTCTGGAGGGCGCCCGCGCCCGCGGCGTGGCTGACGCGCTAGAGCTGGCGGGACAGCCCGCGATCCTGCTGGGCAGGGCAGGGGATGTGCTCCACGCAGGCGCCAGCGCAAGGCCGCTTCTAGGGGACGGTCTTCGTCTGGAGAATGGGCGACTGGAGTTGAAGCACCCCCAGGATCACGCATTCGACACCCTGCTGGAGACAGTGCTGGTGGGTGACGAGCCGCCCTACGGCGCGGGAATCACCTTGAGCGCGCCGGGAGGCGGCGAAATGCGCGTCCGATTCCTGCCCTTTGCAGGCGGAAAAGCCAATCCGGCGCAGCTTTTGAAGGCGCTTGTGTTGCTTGATCGTGTGTTATGAGCTGACCACCAATGATTAAAAAACCCTGAAATCCGGGTGCGACGGATTGAATCGCCTAGGTGGGCCGTATTTCTGAAGGTTCACGATGAGAGCAGCGCGTTTTCGGGGTTGACGGACGCCGACTCCACCGGTAGACACCGGCTACTTCATGGCAGACGGTCGAACGTCAGAGCTTCCAGCGCGCCTCGTGCGGAACACAAGACCTTCGATACCTTGCCAGACCATCACGACTACCAAGTCGACCGATCGGGTTCATGAGCGTGGCGCAAGCTGCGTTCCTCTGATGAAGACGCGCCAGCGGCACATTCGCCGTAGGCGCGATTCGTTTTGCGCGGGCTTGCCTGCTTGAGACAAAGAATTCACCGAGCGCAGGTTCATCCGAGCCGCACTCAACCGAAGCCTGGACCGAGGCGAGTAAACGATGCCGACGATCAGCCAGTTGATCCGCAAGCCGCGGCAACAAAAGACCTACCGCGAGAAGGCCCGTCATTTGGGCGCTTGCCCGCAGAAGCGCGGCGTTTGCACCCGCGTCTACACGACGACGCCAAAGAAGCCCAACTCCGCGCTCCGCAAGGTGGCGAAGGTTCGGCTCACCAATGGCTTCGAAGTCATCGGCTACATTCCTGGTGAAGGTCATAACCTTCAGGAGCATTCGGTGGTTATGATCCGCGGCGGTCGCGTCAAGGATCTTCCCGGCGTTCGCTACCACATCCTGCGCGGTGTGCTCGACACCCAGGGCGTCAAGGATCGCAAGCAGCGCCGTTCGAAGTACGGCGCCAAGCGTCCGAAGTAAGGGGAATCCACGATGTCGCGTCGTCACAAAGCTGAAAAGCGCGAAGTCATTCCGGACGCAAAGTTCGGCGATGTCATTCTCGCCAAGTTCATGAACTCCATCATGTATGATGGTAAGAAGTCTGCAGCCGAAGCGATCGTCTACGGCGCCTTCGACATCATCGAGACGAAGTCGAAGCAGGAGCCTCTGCCCCTCTTCAAGCAGGCGCTCGAGAATGTCGCTCCGGCGATCGAGGTTCGCTCTCGTCGCGTCGGCGGCGCCACCTATCAGGTGCCCGTCGAAGTGCGCATGGAGCGCCGTCAGGCGTTGGCGATCCGCTGGATCATCACGGCAGCGCGTGGTCGTAACGACAAGACGATGGTGGATCGCCTGTCAGCTGAGCTGATGGACGCCGCCAACAACCGCGGCAACGCGGTCAAGAAGCGCGAAGACACGCACCGGATGGCTGAAGCCAACCGCGCCTTCTCGCACTATCGCTGGTAATAGAAGCAGGGCGCTCCTTGCGCCTACGAGGATCCGACGATGGCCCGTCAATACGCACTTGAGGACTACCGCAACTTCGGAATCATGGCCCACATCGATGCGGGCAAGACGACGACGACGGAGCGTATCCTCTATTACACCGGCAAGAGCCACAAGATTGGCGAAGTGCACGATGGCGCCGCCACCATGGACTTCATGGAGCAGGAGCAGGAGCGTGGCATCACGATCACCTCCGCCGCGACCACTGCGATCTGGAACGGCAAGCGCCTGAACATCATCGACACTCCCGGTCACGTCGACTTCACTATTGAAGTCGAGCGGTCTTTGCGCGTGCTCGACGGCGCTGTCTGCGTTCTCGATTCCAACCAGGGTGTTGAGCCTCAGACCGAGACCGTGTGGCGTCAGGGCGACAAGTACAAAGTCCCGCGCATCGTGTTCTGCAACAAGATGGACAAGATCGGCGCTGATTTCTACCAGTGCCTCGAAGACATCAAGGTTCGCCTGGGCGCGCGTCCTGTGCCGATTCAGCTGCCGATTGGGTCCGAGTCCAACTTCAAGGGCATCGTCGATCTCGTCCGCATGAAGGCGGTCGTCTGGGAAGACGAGCAGCTTGGCGCGAAGTACAATGACATCGAGATCCCCGAGGATCTCGTCGAGAAGGCCAAGGAATATCGTTTCGCACTCATCGAGGCCGCCGTCGAGCTCGACGATGCAGCGATGGAAGCCTATCTCGAAGGCAAGGAGCCTTCTGAAGAGGTTCTCAAGAAGCTGATCCGCAAGGCCGTTCTGACGGGTTCCTTCTATCCTGTTCTGGCTGGCTCCGCGTTCAAGAACAAGGGCGTGCAGCCCCTTCTCGACGCGGTCGTCGATTACCTGCCCTCGCCCATCGAGCGCGGCGCCATCAAGGGCATCGACTACAAGACCGGCGAAGAGACCGAGCGCCGTCCTGGCGACGACCAGCCGCTTTCGCTGCTCGCGTTCAAGATCATGGACGATCCTTTCGGCGTCCTGACCTTCGCCCGCGTCTATTCGGGCAAGTTCGAGAAGGGCGTCGCGCTTCTCAACTCCAGCCGGGATAAGACCGAGCGCGTCGGCCGCATGGTTCTCATGCACGCCAACAACCGCGAGGAAGTGTCGGAAGTTTTCGCCGGCGACATCGTGGCGCTGGTCGGCATGAAGGACACGCGCACCGGCGACACGCTTTGCGACCCGAACAAGCCCGTCATCCTCGAGAAGATGGAATTCCCGGTCCCGGTGATCGAGATGGCCATCGAGCCGAAGAGCAAGGGCGATCAGGAGAAGATGTCCGCCGCGCTCGTGAAGCTCGCCACCGAGGATCCGTCCTTCCGCGTCTCCACCGATCAGGAGTCCGGCCAGACGATCATCAAGGGCATGGGCGAACTGCATCTCGACATCAAGGTCGACATTCTCAAGCGCACCCACAAGGTCGAGGTGAACGTTGGCGCTCCGCAGGTGGCCTATCGCGAGAAGGTCACCAAGTCGGTCGATATTGACTACACCCACAAGAAGCAGACCGGCGGCACCGGGCAGTTCGCCCGCGTGAAGATCACCGTTGAGCCGAACGAGCCTGGCAAGGGTTTTGAGTTCGACTCCAAGATCATCGGCGGTTCTGTTCCCAAGGAATACATCCCCGGCGTCGAAAAGGGCCTCAACTCGGTTCTTGGCGCGGGCATCCTCGCCGGCTTCCCGGTTGTCGATCTGAAGGTATCCCTGACGGACGGCGCCTTCCACGAAGTCGACTCATCGGCTCTCGCATTCGAAATCGCGTCCCGCATGGCTTTGCGTGACGCGCTCAGGAAGGGCAATTCTGTTCTTCTCGAGCCCGTCATGAAGGTCGAGGTTGTGACTCCTGAAGAGTACACGGGCTCGGTCATCGGTGATCTGAACTCCCGTCGTGGTCAGATCCAGGGGCAGGACATGCGCGGCAACGCGGTTGTGGTTTCGGCCATGGTGCCGCTGGCCAACATGTTCGGTTACGTCAATAACCTGCGGTCGTTCAGCCAGGGTCGCGCAAGCTACTCCATGCAGTTCGATCACTACGCGGAAGTCCCGCGGAACGAGGCGGAGAAGATTCAGGCCAAATACGCCTGACATCCACTCGGTTCGCAACACAGATAGTTTGAAGGAGCTCGGCCATGGCCAAGGAAAAGTTTCAACGTAACAAGCCGCACTGCAACATCGGCACCATCGGTCACGTTGACCATGGCAAGACGTCGTTGACCGCTGCGATCACGAAGGTGCTTGCCGAGTCGGGCGGGGCGACCTTCACCGCCT